>NZ_JBAMHQ010000001.1:1216521-1520651 GCF_037081775.1 Haladaptatus sp. ZSTT2 | reverse complement strand
CGAGGTGTGCCTGACGACTCGCAAAAAGGCGACCTATCGTCGGGCGCTTCGAACTGTCCGCGCGTTAGACGGGCCGCCGCCCCGCCTCAACAATCGCGAGAAGTGTGGCGCGTGTGACTTTCGCACCAAATGCGGGGTGAAAACACGCTCGTTGCGCTCACTGCTCTCCTAGCCACGCTTCGATGTCGTCGGCCAAGGTGCCCCGGCGGTGGATGACGCCCGCTTCCACGTCGACCACGGTGCTTTCGGTGCCGCGGGTTTCGCCCGCGTCGAGGACGACAGCGACGGCCTCGCGGAGTTCCGGATCGATGTCTTCGATGACGTGGGCGCTCGGCTGGCCGCTAATGTTCGCGCTCGTCGCGGTCACTGGATCGACTTTGCCCAAGAGCGAGAGCGCCACCTCGTGGTCGGGAATCCGAATGCCGACCTTGTCGAGTCCACCCGTGAGTTCGTCTGGAACCACCGGTTTGCCTTCGACGATGACCGTCACCGGCCCCGGTAGGAACTGTTCCATGAACCGCCGTTCGCGGTCGGTCGGCGTGGTATAGTCGAGCGCCGTCTCCACGTCGGGCACGCCGAGCGAGAGCGGCTTGTCACGGGCGCGGCCCTTTAGCTCGAAGACGCGGTCGATGGCGGCGGGGTTGAGTGCGTCGGCTCCGAGCCCGTACACGGTTTCGGTCGGGAAAATGACCACGTCACCGTCGCGGATGGCGCGTGCAGCGCGGTCAATGTCGGCGTCACTGACCGTCATCGTTCAGTTCGAGATGGCTTCTTCGACGGCGTCGTAGTCGGGGAAGTCTGGCCACTCGGAGGCGACCCATGCGAAGTCGACGATGCCGTCTTCATCGATGCGGAAGATGGCCGGGCGCGGTTCTTCGATTCCTGCCATCCCGTCTAAGTCGTTCACGATGCCGTAGGACTCTGCGACCTCGTTTGCGGGGTCTGAAAATAGCTGATAGTCCATCTCGCGTGCTGCGATGAACGTCTTGTGCTCGTAGGGCGAGGAGATAGAGAGGCCAACGACCTGCAGGTGGTCGCCCCAGTTGCGGTCGCGAATCTCGTTCCAGATGTAGGTCGCGGGGAACGCGCCGTCCATCGGGTGGAAGACGAGCAGGACCGGGCCATCTTCGAACAGGTCCGAGAGTGCAACGTCCTCCCAGTACTCCTCGTTTACGAGCGGACGCGTGAAGTCGGGGGCGGTGTCGCCGACATCCACGTGGTCTGTCTCGGGAAGGTCGACGACGTCGAAATCGACCATTAGGCTGCCTCCTCGCCGTAGACGCGGTCGAGATACGCGACGATGTTTGCGCTCTCTGACATGGTCACGCCCGTCTCCTCGTCGACGATGGCGGGGACGGTTCGCTTCCCGCTGATGCGCTTGACGACGTTGCGCTCTGAGTGCATCGCCTCGACGAACCGCGAGTCGTATTCGACATCGTACTCTTGGAGCTTTCGCACGACGCGCTCGCAGTACGGACAGGCCTGCAACCGGTACAGCGTAATCGACGGAGTGTCTGACATACCCGCACTTCGGGGGTCACGCCAAAGAGCGCTTCGCTCAACTGAGGTATGACAACTCTTAATCCTGCACACTCTCAATAGCGACACGTTAATGGGTATATCTGCGGCTACGACGCCACTTGTCGCAACTCCACCCGTCCCCCTCGACGTCGAGGTGTTCGGGTTGCAAGTGGCCGATGGGACCTTCATCGGTCTCGGCGTTGTAGCAATTATCGGGCTCATCGCGCTGTCTGCATTCTTCTCCTCTTCGGAGATTGCAATGTTCTCGCTCGCCGCCCACCGCGTCGAGTCGCTGGTCGAAGACGGCAAACCCGGCGCGAGCGTCCTGAAAGACCTGAAAGATGACCCGCATCGGCTGTTAGTGACGATTCTCGTTGGCAACAACATCGCCAACATCGCCATGTCCTCGATTGCGACGGGGCTGCTTGCGTTGCTCGGGTTTTCCGGCGGCGAGTCGGTGCTCATCGCCACCCTCGGCATCACCGCGCTCGTATTGCTGTTCGGTGAGAGTGCGCCGAAGTCCTACGCCGTCGAGAACACCGAGTCGTGGGCGCTCAAAATCGCCCGCCCGCTCAAACTCTCTGAGTACATCTTGCTCCCGCTGGTCGTCACTTTCGACTACCTCACGCGGCTGGTGAACAAGGTGACCGGCGGGCGGTCGTCCATCGAAACCTCGTACATCACCCGCCAAGAACTCCAAGACCTGCTCGAAACCGGCGAGCGCGAAGGTGTCTTAGAGGAAGAAGAACACGAGATGCTCCAGCGCATCTTCCGCTTTAACAGTACCATCGTAAAGGAGGTCATGACGCCTCGCCTCGACGTGACTGGCGTGCCGAAAGATGCCAGCTTAGAAGAGGCCATCGAGACGTGTGTCCAGAGCGGCCACGCGCGGATTCCCGTGTACGAAGGCGGCCTCGACAACATCCTCGGCGTCGTCCACATCCGCGACCTCGTGCGCGACCTGAACTACGGTGAGGGCGGCGAGAACCTCAACTTAGAAGACCTGTTGGAGCCGGTTCTCCACGTCCCCGAATCCAAAAACGTCGATGACCTGCTCGCAGAGATGCGCAAAGAGCGCATGCACATGGTCATCGTCATCGACGAGTTCGGGACGACCGAAGGGCTTGCGACCACCGAGGACATGACCGAGGAAATCGTCGGTGAGATACTCGAAAGCGAGGAAGAAGAGCCAATCGAGTTCTTAGACGAGACCACCGCGCTCGTCCGCGGCGAGGTCAACATCGACGAGGTGAACGACGCGCTCGAAATTGACCTGCCTGAAGGCGAGGAGTTCGAGACCATCGCCGGGTTCATCTTCAACCGCGTGGGTCGGCTCGTCGAAGAGGGTGAGGTCATCACCTACGACGGCGTCCGCATCCAAGTTGAGAAGGTCGAGAACACCCGCATCATGAAAGCGCGCGTCTCGATTACGCCGGACGAAGAACTCGAAGAGACAGACCCCGAAGAAGTCTCCTCATAGGCTCGAAACGGCGGAAAACAGCCCGTAGCCCACGCCGAGGGCGAGGGCGAGCGACCCAATCCACGCGAGGACGGTAAACACCATTTTCTTCCGGCTGACACCGGCGTTTTGTGCCGCATAGCCGCTGCCGATAATGGCACTCACGATGATTTCGTTGAACGAGACGGGGACGCCGAGGAACACCGCAACTTGGGCAATCGCAAACGACGGGATGAGCGCGGCAATCGACCGCCGCGGCCCGAGCGAGGAGTAGTCTTGGGCGAGCGCCTTTATCATACGCGGCGCGCCGGTCCAACTGCCAAGTAAGAGGCCACACCCGCCGCCGACGAGCGTTGCCGTGAGCGGAATCGTGTAGGGTTCGAGCAGCGGAAGCATCGGGCCGATGGCGAGGCCAACCTGACTGCCGCCGGCCGAGAAGGCGACCAGACCGCCGAGAGCGAGCAGGAAGTGGCGCTGGCCGCGCGCTTTGTTCCCACGAATGTCGCGGGCGAGCAACAGTGCCACGGTGAGCGCCACGGCCAGCGAGACGAGAATGTGAATGAGTGGGATGCCGAAAATCGGCGGGCTTGACGCCTGCTTTGCCATCAGTGCCGCAAAGGAGTCGCCGAATCCCGGTGGGCCGAAGATGGCGAACTCGACGTTCGCGAGGATGAGGCCGATGAGGCCGGCGAGTGCGGGGACGGCAAGTTCTTCGTTGACGTTCGGACTTCTGAGCAGGCGTGCGGTGGCGTAGGCCGTCCCGCCGCCGACAAAGGGCACGAGCACCCAGAGGATGGTTATCTGCTGGTACTTCGCCCACGCAGGATTCCCGCCCGCGGCGAGGCCCACGCCGACAACCGCGCCGGTCACGGTGAATGCGGTGGCGATGGGGTATCCCGCGAACACACCGATTGCGACGAGCGTCGCGGCGGTGAGCAAGGCAACCGTCGCCGCGAGTGGCGACAGCGAGACGCCCGTAATGAGCTCTCTGCCAACGGCCTCTGAGACGTTTGCGCCCTGTAAGATGGCTCCGGCGAGGCCGAGCAGGCCAACGATGAATCCGGCGCGCATGACAGAGATAGCGTTCGCTCCGACGGCGGGTGCGAACGGTGTCGAGCCTGAGGAACCGGCTCCGATTGCCCAGGCCATGAAGAAACTCGCGCCACCGGCAACGACGACTGTCAGGAGTGTCCCTGCGTCGACCATCTGGGCAGGCCTACAGTCGGTGTCGGTATTACACTATCGGCTGGAACATTTCACGGGCATCGCCGTGTCGGTGGTGCTATTTCTCATGAACGTCTGACCACCAATCTCGCCGCGTCCGCGAAAAAACGCACCCAGTCAGTTCGTCGTCGAACGCGACCGCCCTTTTGACTCGGGGGCTTCGACGCCCTCTGCGGCTTCGACCGTCTCGGTCTGTTTTTCGATGTCGATGTGCCAGCGGTCGATGGTGTCTTCGTACTCGGTGAGGAGGTCTGAAACCTGCGCTTTCACCGCGTCGTCGTTGACGTTCACCTCGAAGACGAACGTCTCTTCAGCCTCGAAGCGCGCGGTTTGCTGGAGGTTCGCGCTCACGAGTTCGTTGTCGAAGTAGTACGGTGCGAGTTGGGTCATGACCTTGCGATAGACGGTGTCTTCGACCTTGCGGATGGCTTTGCGCCCCGCGGAGTCCGCCGCACGCGCGACGTAGTCGATGGATTCGTTCCACCGCCCCATCGCCTCATCCGGGTCGTCTAACTTCTCGTAGGACTCGGACAGCTTCTTGCCCGCTGTCTTCAGGTCGTCATTCGGTTCTTTGCCCGCTTTCTCCCCCCGCCCCTCGCTGATGGAGGCTTGCTTCGCGGTTTTCTCACTTACGTCCTCGTCGAGTCGTTCGTGGCTCTTTGGCCGCCATTCGTCCCACGCTTCGAAGGCCTCACCATCTATCCCGAGGTCGCGCAGCGCACGCGTGATGCGCTCGCCGTGTTCGACGATATCGCCCCACGACCCCCGACGTTTGAATCCGGAGATACTCTCTTCCATCGCTTAGCACAGGCCTTGGCTGGGCCAGTATAAAACGTCACCGCTGGTGTACAATCAGTCGCGTCCGTAGGTCAGCCGCGTCGCCAGGTTGTCAAGCCGCGCTTGCAGCCCCGACAGCCACGCGCCGGGCGACACCGTCCGTAAGTCGTCGTCATCGACTTCGATGCGAGCGGTGCCAAAGGGGTCGTGTCGCTCGCGGTCCTCGCTGTCTTTGCCGTCGGTCGTGACCGACACGACGGAACTCATCGCGCACCGACCGCAGGTTTCGACGTTTTTCCCTCCCATGACTCACTCTTACACGCTACTGTGCCGACGATGATGTTAACTATTGGTGTTCGGAGAACCCCGACGGGCTTTTTTAGCGTCCATGCTATCTGCACACACATGTATCTTCGAGCCGGGTTTGCGCGCGACGGGAGGCGACCATGACCGAGGGGACAGAACCGGAGGAACCAGCCGTTCCCGACTGGGAAGACGCCTACGTAGACCGGGTGAGCGACCGGCTGATGTTCAACTACGACCTCGAAAAAGACCGGCGCGTCCGTGGCGAGACGTACACGCTGTATGGGCGGATGAACCTTCAGACCCAAAAACAGTTTCTTCACCCCTCCATCAACTACGCCAACCACGAGTCAGAAGAACACCTGTTCGTCCAACGCCGGCCGACGCTCTCGGTGGCCGATTTAGAACGCGCCGTCGAGCTGGCTCACGACCTCGCAGACGAGTGGATCGCGGCTGACGAAACGCACTTTGGCACGGATTTCACCTACGCATTCGTCGTCCCCGAAATCTCTGAGGATGTTCGCTCGTTTGTCGACACGTTCAGCGACCGGACGCTCATCAAATACGGCTACTACGGCCACTACGAAATCAGCCTCATCGTCGTCGCCCCACAGCGCGAGGATATCGTCGCAAGCGAGAGCGCGGACGTCGCACAGGCCTTTTCGCTGTGGGCCGACCTCGATCTCGAAAAACCGGGCTTCGTCTCGCGCCTGCTTGGACGGCTGCGGCGCTAAGCGGTCGAAAAAAGAAAAACTGGTTCTGCGTCAGTCGTCGCTCGGTTGCGCGATGGAGGTTCCAGCTCGAGCGTCTTTGATGTTGGTGTAGCCGATACGGACGAGCGCGAGTGCGAGTCCAATCAGTGTGAGTGCCAACACAATCTGTACGACCGCAGAGAGTTGGGCGCTTAGTGTTGCCTCGGCCATCCACGCGTCGCTCAAGAACTTGGCGTAGATATTCTCGTAGAACGCGAGCCAACCGAGCCCGAGGATGGTGATAGAGACCATCACCGCCATCGGGACGCCCGTCGAGATGAGCTGCTTGCTCTCGTCCCAGTTTGCAAGCCACACGGTCGCCGTCAGGAGTGCGAGGGCAGCGAGCAACTGATTCGCGCCGCCGAACAGCTGCCAGAGCGTGAGCCACGACCCACTCGTGATGAGGACGTAAGCGGGGACGGTCTGGATAACGGCGTTCGAGTAGCGGTTCGCGGCGAGCGATTCGACGCTCGATTCGGGCGTGCCCACGATTTCTTCCATCATGTAGCGCCCGAGACGCACGGCGGTGTCCGTACTGGTGAGCAGGAAGCTCACGAGCACGAGGCCCATGAACGGCGCACCGTAGGCCGCTGGAATGCCAAAGCTGGTGAGCATGATGCCACCGCCCGCTGCGAAGTTGGGCAGTGCCCGGCCGATGCCAGTGCCGGCGGTCACGCCAGCGATGGCGATCGTTCCGAGTGCGATGGTGGCGAGCAGGCCTTCGCCGAGCATGCCACCGTAGCCGATGACGCGGGCGTCAGATTCCTTGTGGAGCTGTTTCGAGGTCGTCCCCGAGGAGACGAGTGAGTGGAACCCGCTGATTGTCCCGCACGCGATGGTGATGAACAGCAACGGGAACAATGGCGTGGAACCGGTTGTCCCCCAGAAGCCGGCGAACGCCGGAATCTGGTCGCTGATGACGAGTGGCTGGCTTGGCGTGATTGCGCCGATGCCAAGCGCGCTGCCGAGCGTGCCGACGATGATGGCGAGCAGTGCGCCACCGACACCTGCGTAGAGCAGGAACGAGGAGAGGTAGTCACGCGGTTGCAGGAGCATCCACACCGGGAGGACGCTCGCTGCTGCGGCGTAAATCATGACGATTGGAATCCACGCCGCGACGTTTGCGTTGATAACGTTCGGAACGGGGAGTGGCCCGTTCAACAGGATGATGACGTTGCTCGGCCACGTCGCCGGTGTCTCGGCGAGCGGCGTGAGCGCGATTGGGTACTGGATACCGACCCAGACGCTTGCGAACACGCCAGCGACGAACACGACCGTTCCCGGGAGGAACGGCAGGTTCATCTGATAGAGGTACACCCCGAAGATGAACGCGAGCGCGATGTACAACAGACTCGCAGTTGCCGCCTGCGGATAGGCATTGAACACGATGCCAACCACGAGGGCGAACACCGCGACGACGAGGATGATGGTGAGGAAGGCGAACCAGAGCAGCATGTTCTTGCCGCGCTCGCCGACGTACTCACCGATGATGTATCCGATGGACTTCCCCTCGTGGCGGAGACTTGCCGCGAGCGAGACGAAGTCGTGAACACTGCCTAAAAGCGGGTTGCCGATGGCAATCCAGAGCAGTGCGGGGAACCAGCCCCACACTGCGGCGGCGGTGATGGGGCCGACAATCGGCGCACCGCCTGCAATACTTGAATAGTGATGGCCAAGGAGCACCGGCTTTTTCGCCGGAACGTACTCTTGCCCGTCTTCGTACTTGTGGGCGGGCGTTTCACGACTGTCATCCAGGTCAACGAACCGGGCGAGGTACCGCGAATAGCCCAGGTAGCCGACGGTGAACAGGATGAGCGATGTTAACACCAGCCAAATTATCTGTACCATGGTTGCGTGACTCATTCTCAACCATGGAGAAATCGTATATAAAGGTTAACTATTGTTTTACCTAGATGGATTGTCGCTTCCGGTGCAATAGTCTGCGTAAGCGTCTCGTTATTTCCAACTTCAAATTGTCAAATCAATAGCTAATTCGCTCGAAACATCGGTGAGGAACTCGCCTTTGATTTCGGAAATTCGCGTCTCGATTTCTGCGACGATGGGCGGGCCGAACACGTCGTGTGCGGTTTCGAGTCGCTCGCGCTCGGTCGCCACACGGTCGCGGAGATAGCGCGCCCCGCGCCCGTCTTCGTCCGGATCTGGTTCCGGTGTCAGGCGGTTTGCGACGAGACCCGCGACAAGCAACTCTTGGCTTTCGAGTTGCTCAATGGCACGCTCGCTTTCTCGAATCGAGAGCTGGTCTGGGTTGAACACGAGGAAGAAGGCCGCGTCCTCGCGGAGCGTTTCGGTGGCGAACTCGAACATCTCCTTTCGTTTTTGCAGGCGCTCGATGATGGGGTCGCCGTCCATCATGCGCCGCGGTTCGTTGTTGCCAATCGCCGCCCGCTCGTACAGCTTAACGCTCTGTTTTCGCTTGAGCAGCAGGCGTTGAATCCAGCCGTCGAGGAACTCAGGAAGCGAGAGCAACCGGAGGGTGCCGCCCGTGGGCGAAGTGTCGAACACGACGCGGTCGTACGTCGGGGAGTTTCGCATCACGTCCACGAACCGGTCGAACAGCGCCGCCTCGTAGGCGCCGGGCGTCTGGTGTGCCATCTCGATTTGGCGGTCGATTTGGTTGACCATCGCCGCGCTCACTTGGTCTGAGAGCGCGCGTTTGGTCTCCATGAGATGTCTCGAAACCTCCTCGTCGGGGTCGATTTCCATCGCGTCCAAGTTGGGGATGCCCTCGACCGAACTCGGCGTGTCCGTAAACTGCTGGTCGAACACATCTGAGGTGCTATGGGCGGGGTCAGTCGAAACCAGCAGTGTGTCCATGTCCGCGGTCGCACACTTGCGCGCGAACGCAGAGGAGACGGTGGTCTTGCCAACACCGCCTTTGCCGCCGAAGAAGACGAATTTGCGCATGGTTAGAAGTGGTACTGCTGGCCCTTGCGTTCGAGCATCGACCCACGGTCCCACATGCGCCGCTCCCATGCCTCGAACTCGTCTTCTAAGTACGGCAGGAGTTCTGCGGTGTAGTAGGAGATGGGGCTCGGGATGCCAAACGCGTCGGGGAAACACGCGAGCATGAAGTCGTCTTCTACGTCCTCTGCTTCCTTCTCTACGAGTTCGTAGGCCGGATGGGCAATCATCCCGTGATACAGCCCGGCCAACCACTCTTCGAGCACCTCCCGAAATGCCGCAATCCGCGCTGCGAGTGTCATCTGTTCACAACCTCCTGTGGTGTCGGATAAAACAGTGTCGCCTCCGCGTGCAACTCGGTAACACTGAAGGTGTTCCACAAGCGACGAAGCAGGCATGAACGCGGACGCCATTCCCGTCACGATTCTCTCGGGGAGCCTCGGTGCGGGGAAGACTACCTTGCTCAACCACCTCCTGCACAACGCGGGCGACCTCGACATCGCCGTGCTCGTAAACGACATGGGCGAAATCAACATCGACGCGGCGCTCGTGAGTGACAACTCAGAACTCTCGGTCGCAGACGGTGGCGTCACCGAACTCTCGAATGGCTGTATCTGCTGTGAGCTCCAAGACGACCTGAACGAAGCCGTCGTCCGCCTCGCACAGAACCGCGACTTCGACCACCTCGTCGTTGAGTCCTCTGGCATCAGCGAACCCGAACCCGTCGCCCGGCTGTTCACCACTGAGTCGCGCGCGGCGGCGCTCTATACCGTCGATTCACTCGTCACCGTCGTTGACTCACGGCTCTTTTTTGACGCCTTCGGCGGTGAGGGTATCCCGGAACGTCGCGACACAGACGACGCAGACACCCGTCCGCTCTCAGACCTGCTCATCGAACAGGTCGAGTTCTCGAATCTGGTCGTGTTGAACAAAACCGACCTCGTCACCGACGAGGAGTTAGAGACGGTGGCGGAACTGGTTCGCGCCCTCCGCCCGGACGCGGAACTTCGCTACACCTCGCATGGTGCACTCGACCCACACGAACTCCTCGGTCAGCATCTCTACAACCCGCAGACGGCGGCCGACGCGGCGGGCTGGAAACAGGCGCTCGCCGCAGACGACGAACACGACCACAGCCACGGGCACAGTCACCACGACCATGCCCACCCCGAGGCGGTGTACGGCGTCTCATCGTTTACCTTCCGCGCGCGACGGCCCTTCCACCCGACGCGCATCGCAGCCCTCCTCGGCGACCTGCCACGGGGCATCATCCGCTCGAAAGGGGCGTGCTGGGCGGCAGGCTGTGGCGACAACAAACTCGTTTTCGGGCAGGCAGGCCCGTCCGCGCGAATCGAGGTGTCGGGGCCGTGGATTGCGAGTCTGTCGGAACTCGACCAAGAACTCTACAAGGCAAATAGACCGAATCTCGACTGGGACGACGAGTGGGGCGACCGACGCACGGAACTCGTGTTCATTGGAACCGACTTACAGGAAGCCACCGTGCGCGAAAACCTCGAAGCCTGCTTGCTCACCAACGAGGAGATGGCCGCAGACTGGGACGCCTTTGAGAATCCACTGCCGACGGAACTCGGCGACCTCGTCGTGCTCGCAGAACCCTAACAGGCACAGCCGGTCGAACCGGGCGAGCGTTCGAACGCCATGTCGTCACCGCACGCGGGACACGCAGGCGGTGTTTCTCCCTCAAAGTTCAGGTCGAGGATGCGCTCTGCGCAGTCGTGACACCAGTAGGCACCTTTCGATTCTCGGGTTCCACCGCCGCGATTGGTCGATTGGGTGGACGCTTCGAACGTTTCTTTGAGTGTGTCGAGCAGGCCCATAGCTCTGTGCTCAGAGTCGTCGTGTATAGTACTATCTCGCGTGTCCGTGCCTCGCGCACGGCCGCTAGAGGAACGGGAGACTCAGGAGGACCATCACGAGCAACGCGGCGATGATACCGTAGAAGTAGCGTTCGAGGACAGCCTGTGCGGGGACCTCACCAGCGAGTTCGGGGCGGGCCACCCAGACCATCTGGTAGTAGATAACGGCCGCACAGCCGAGGAAAACGGCGATAGACGCGCCAACCGCCGTATGAATCGGCGCGCCCAGCGAAAGCACGTACACCGGCCCCGCAGAGAAGATGAGCAGGAACGCCGTACACAGGACGACGAGAAACGGGACGGGGTCTATTGGTTGGTTGCGACGAGTCCGAAGCGCCATACCTTATGGTACGCCATGACGTACCAAGAATGTGTCTTATCGATTATCACGGAACTACCTGCGGCAAACGGCCGATTCCAGCGAGTTTCTGCGGAGACACCCGACAGTATAAGTCACCGGAACGGCGAGAAAGGCCATGAGTCAGAAGTCACAGGGCGACCCGCGCGTCCTTTTCGTGATGAATCTCGTTCTCTCTGCGCTGTTTGCGACGGTGGTCGTCTGGGGTGCGTCGTTCATCGACTTGCTTGCGTTCACCTTTGAGAACGTCGCGACCGCCGCGCTCGTGTTGACCGCGCTCACCTATCTCGTCATCATGCGATAGTGTCGCGTCCGTGGGTCACATCCGGTCATTTATGGCAATCGGCGTTGCCCATACGAACAATGACCATCGAGGACCGCGGCGACGCGCAAGTCGTCACGCACGCACTGGCCAAAGACACGCTGTCGAAACTCAGAGACGTAAAGACCTCACAGGTAGCCTTCCGCAAAGGCCTCGTCAAGCTTGGGCGCATCTGTGGCTACGAAATCATCGACGGCGTCATGGAAACCGAGTACGTCACCATCCAGACGCCGATGCAGGAGACGACCGGCGAGCGCGTCAAAGGCTTAGATGACGTCGTCATCATCAACGTGCTCCGCGCGGCGACGCCGTTCGTCGAAGGCCTCCTCAAAGCGTTCCCCCGCGCGAAACAGGGCGTCATCAGCGCCGGACGCGACGAGGAAGCCGGGATGGCGGACGGCGAGTTCCCCATCACGATTGACTACGTGAAACTCCCCGAAATCAAGGAAACCGACACGGTCATCGTCGCAGACCCGATGCTCGCAACGGGCTCGACGATGTGCACCGTCTTAGAACACGTCCTCGAAGACGCACCAGACCCACAGGACCTCATCGTACTCTCTGCGGTGAGCGCGCCGCCAGGCCTGCTTCGTGTCGCGGATGCGGTTCCCGAAGCGGACATCCTCACCGTCGCTATCGATGACTACCTCGATGACGACGGCTACATCATCCCCGGCCTCGGTGACGCTGGCGACCGTGCGTTCCGCACCCAGTAATCTAGACTTATATCTTTTCAGCCAGATTTCGTGACATGAGCGATGCTCCCTGTGACGACTGCGGCGACGCCGTGGCCGATGCCCTGACGCGAACCGTCCGACTGAGCGTAGACCGGTCGCAGATTGACGCCCAACGCCTCTGTCCGGACTGTTTTGCCACTTGGATTGCCCGCTACCAGCGGGAGATGCAACCCGGCCCTGAAACCGTCGGTGACGGGTCGAGCGAAATCATCATCGACTGACCCTCCTGTTTCGGGTGGAAATCGCCTGCGGAAACTCGGATGCCGGCGCCGAAGTTCCGAACGAACTCAACCACTTTCATCTCTATAGCGAAAGATAGTCACACGAGTCGGTTGTCGTGGCCGCTCGCATCGCGGTGTCGCCACATCGAACCCTCTGGTTTCGGGTGGAAACCCACAGCAGGAAGTCGAATGTTCGGTGGGAAATCGCTACCGAAACAGACCCCTGTTTTTCTCGTGGGGGGTCCATATACCACGGCAGGCGTCCTCACTACTCGGTGGTCTGTCGGTGTGACTTCAGTCCGCTGACCGGCTTTTTCATGCAGGCATTCGTCTTGACCGTCCTATCAGCTAAACAAACTATAGTTGTTCTATATAGTTGTGTGCATCAATTATTCTAGTCACAAATAAAACAGTAAATTCTACCGAATCGTGACACTATGGTTTCGGTTTTGCGTGCATTACGAACTGCTGCTCAAACACTGGGCCCGTATTTTGCTCAAATATATAGACTCAAACATATTTGCCAATCTATCTATAGAGTCGAACGGGTCGTCACCGTGAGTGAATAAGCTTTTCATTCAGAGTCGCTATTACGGCAGTATGGCAGATAGCAATTCCAACCAATCAACTGGTTCGAACACAAGCCGTCGGACATTCATGCAGGTGGCTGGTGCCACAGGTATCGCCGCGCTCGCTGGTTGTACCGGAGGCGGCGGTGGCGACACGACCCGTCTCTCCTGGCACGCAGGCGGAACGGGCGGGACGTACTTCCCACTCTCGAACGAGTTCAAGACCATCGTCGAGGAGCACTCGGACTTCACATTGCAGGTGCAGTCGACCGGTGCATCTGTCGAGAACGTGGGGTCGCTCCAGTCTGGCGACGCGGACTTCGCGCTCATCCAGAACGACGTTGCCTACTTCGCAAAGAACGGTGAAGGCATCGAAGCGTTCGAGGGCAACCCCGTGGAGAACCTCCGTGGCGTCGCAACACTCTATCCAGAGACCATCACCCTCGTCACGCTGAAATCGACGGGTATCACCGAGCCGGCAGACCTCGCAGGCAAGACCATCAACACCGGTGACCTTGGCTCCGGGACACAGGTCAACGCCGTCCAGATTCTCGAAGCCATCGGCATCACCGACTACGAAGAGCAGAACGCCGGCTTCTCGACGGCCGCAGACCAGCTCAGAAACGGCGACATCGACGCCGCGTTCGTCGTCGGTGGGTGGCCAGTCGGTGCGATTTCCGACCTCGCCGCGAACAACGACATCGAAATCGTTTCGTTCACCGGCGACGCCCGCCAGAAAGTGCTCGACGCCGCCCCGTTCTACGCAGAGGACACCATCCCCGGTGGTACGTACGGGGGCGTGAGCGAGGACCGCGAGACGGTCTCCGTTAAGGCGATGATCGCCACGCGCGCCGAACTCGAAGCTGACACCGTCGAAGGCGTGACCGCGGCAATCTTCGACAACACCGACCAGCTGGAAATCAAAAAGAACTTTATCAGCAAGGAAACGGCTCAAGAGGGTATGTCGATTGACCTCCACGAAGGCGCAGCCGCCTACTTCGGCTAAGCACCTGTACCCTTTCGAACGCGCACTCATCTTTGCTGTCTCCTGAGACAATGTCCCAACATCGATACAAACTCGTTGCGCTTGCCGTGCTCTTGCTTGTCTGCAGTGCAGGGCTTGCGACAGCGATTCCGGGCGAACGCGTCCTCGTCGTCTCCGATGCAGACACTGGCGAGCAGTTACTGGCCGTCTCCGTCGAAGAAAACACGACGGTGAACCTTTCCTACATGCACAGCGTCGAAAAGACCCCCGTGTACGACATTTACGAAATTCACGGCGAGCGCCTTGATAACACGGAGATGCGCTTCCAGTCGTACGGCTGGGGGCTCCCGGCCCGAGAGGACGTCCACGCCGAAAACGGCTTTTTCGTATTCAACCCAGAAAATCGGTCGTATGATGAACTTTACGTCAAGCCGGGTCGTATCGCCTCTCATCGCTTGACCGTCGGTGACCAGACGTACGACCTCGTCTCGCTCTCTGACGCTCAATCCGTCAGCATCACCGTAGAGCGCCGCTCTGTGCTCTCAACCGCCCTCTCACTTGAACCATGACTGATACCACACAACCGGACGACCCCTCGGCTGTAGACGAACTATCCGAAGAAGAACAAGAAGCGTTGTTAAAGGAACTCGAACGAAAGCGGTCACTCCGTGGCGTCGCCTCGATTGTCGTCACGGTAATCGCACTCGCCTTCTCGACCTATCAGATGTGGCTTGCCGCACGCGGGTTTGAGTTCAACGTCACCCTCCCGTTCGTGGGCGAAGTTGGGTTTGGCCAGCTCCAGTCGCTCCAGCTAAACGCCATCCACGTCGTGTTCGCCCTCGTGATTGCGTTCTTACTCTTTCCGCCCTCGACCGGCGATGGCTTCGTCTCTGGCCGACTCGCCCGCCTGCATTCGTGGGTGCGTGAGTCTGCGGGCGAGAACAGCGCGGTCGCGGGTGTTGCAGACCGCGTGGCTGACTTTTTCTACTGGTTCATGGGCGACCGAAACATCGACCGCATCACACCCTACGACCTCGTGTTGGTACTCCTCGCGATGCTCGCGGGCCACTACTACCTCACGAACTTCGATGAAATCTTGAACCTCCGGGCGGTCGGCCTCGCGTCGGGTCGCACGCTCGGTGAGGTGTACACGTTCCTCGCCCCGCTCGACGCCCTGCCCATCATTGGAACCTCGTCGTGGGCGTATCTGCTCGGTATTATCGCCGTTTTGCTCGTCTTAGAGGCGACCCGCCGGGCGCTTGGGTTCTACTTGATGGCCATCGTGGGCTTTTTCATCGTCTATGCGAAGTTCGGCTGGCTCATCGCCCCCAACACGCCTTTCATTGGCGTGCTCTCGATTACGGACACGTCGTGGGGGCAAATCATCCGCAATCTCTGGTACACAGACCAAGGGATTCTCGGGGTTCCCGTGCGCGTCTCGCTTGAGTTCATCTACATCTTCATCCTGTTCGGGGCGTTCCTCGAAACCTCGGGGGCGGGTCAGTGGTTCATCGACCTCGCCTACTCCGTGACCGGGAAGCGCAAGGGTGGCCCGGCGAAGGCGTCGATTCTCGCTTCAGGCTTCATGGGAACCATCTCTGGGTCGTCGATTGCGAACACGGTGACGACCGGTGCGTTCACCATCCCGCTGATGAAGCGCTCTGGCTACCGCCCCGAGTTCGCGGGGGCGGTCGAAGCCTCGGCCTCCTCGGGTGGCCAGATTCTCCCGCCCGTCATGGGCGCGGCCGCGTTCCTCATCGTTGAGTACACGCTGACGCCGTACCCGGACGTCATCATTGCCGCCGCCATCCCCGCAATCGTGTTCTTCTTCGGTGTCTGGGTGATGGTCCACCTCGAAGCCTCTCGGCTCGACATCGGTGGCGTCGAAGGCGTTGACCTCGTCAACGTCGGTGACCACATGAAAAGCGGCTGGTTCTACCTCCTGCCGCTTGGCTTGCTGCTCTACTACCTCATCATCGTGCGCCTCTCTGTGGCCCGCTCTGCGTGGTTCACGCTGCTAGCCATCATGGCGCTCATCGTGGTGGTGGCCGCCTACAACGAACGGACGCGCGTCCCGCTCATCGGCTCTATCGTTGGCCTGTTCGCGCTACAGTTCGCTGCCTACCTGTTCACGGGAACGGGTCTCGTCGGCGCGGCACTCGGCGAGACGGGGCCTGCCCTAGGTGCCGTCGAAGCGCTGTTCGCCGCTGGCGGCTCGCTCGGCATCATCATGCTCGGCGTCGGCGTGGCGACGTTGCTCGCCCGGCCGAACATCGAGGCACCGCTGCTCGAATACGACGACCAAGTCGATGACGCAGCGGAGACGGTCGGCAATGTGCTCAACCGGGAACGGTTGATGGACACTGCGGCCGCACGGTACGCCACCTTCATCCTGAAGGCGATGGACGGCGGTGCGCGCACCGCGACCACCGTCGTCGTGGCTGTCGCTGCTGCCGGTATCATCCCGGGCGTCATCGCGACCTCCGGCCTCGGACCGAATCTGACGGCGCTTATTTTGAACATCGCAGGCACGTCGTTCGTCCTCTTGTTGATCATCACGGCTATCTCCTGTATCATCCTCGGGATGGGGATGCCGACCACCGTCACCTACATCATTCTGGTGTCGATGCTCGGGCCAGCGATGACCTCCTTTGGGATTCCGATTCTCGCAGCTCACCTGTTCATCCTCTACTTCGGCGTCATCGCAGACATCACGCCGCCAGTGGCCGTGGCTGCCTACGCCGCGTCCGGTGTCGCAAAATCCGACCCCTTCCAAACCGGGGTCGAAGCGTTCAGCCTCTCGCTGAACAAGGCGATCGTGCCGTTCGCGTTCGTCCTCTCGCCGGGCATCCTGCTCATCCGCGGGGTTGGGACGGGCGAGGAAGTCCACGTCCTGAACGCGGCCGACGTGCTCGACTTCGGATTCTTCATCCCTGAAGTCGTCTTGCCAATCATCGCCGTGTTCGTCGGCGTTGTCGGCCTCGGCGCGACGGTCATTGGCTACCTCTACACCGACGTGAGCCGCGTGAACCGTGCTGCCTTTGCACTCTCCGCGCTGTTGCTCATGGCTCCGGGGATGCTCACTGACGTTGTGAACTCGGTTGCGAACACGGGCGAACTCGGTATCGTGCAACTCGCGCTTCGCGGCGTGGGTGCTATCCTGTTCGTCCTGCTCGTCGTCACGAACCGTCGCGCCGCCGGTCCTCGGGCTGAGGGCGCGAGCGCGACTTCTGACACGACGGCATAATTTACAACTCGGTCACTCGATTTTTGCGCGGCCGCTCGTCGCACTTTGAATTCGGTCACGGAGCGTCGCGGCTTCAGAAACCGGTGTGCGCACTGAAAAAGAAACGTCCGCCTCGTAGGCCGCGTCGAACTCGTAGCCCGTCGATTCGATGATGCCGCGAACTGTGCCCGAATCGTCGTATTCGATGGTAATCGACACCTGCTCGTGGGGTCGTTCTTCTTTGATACCCGCCGCCTCAACCGCTTTCTTTGTCGCTTGTGAGTAGGCGCGAACCAGCCCACCAACGCCGAGGTTCGTCCCGCCGTAATAGCGCGTAATCACGACGACGACGTTCTCCAACTCCTCGTGTTTCAGGACGGAGAGCGCGGGTTTGCCCGCAGAGTTCGTCGGTTCGCCGTCGTCGCTCGCCCACTCGCGCAGCGGGTCTGCTCGTATTCGGTAGGCGGGCACGTTGTGCGTGGCGTCTGCGTACTCGTCGGAAACGGCGTCGATGAATGCCTCTGCGTCCTCGACGGTCGAGGCGGGCATGGCGTGGCCGATGAACTCAGACCCGCGCACGGAAACGCGGGCTTCGCCGCGGCCGAGAACGGTGCGATACGGGTCTGTCGTCATGTCCGATGGCTTCGACAGGCGCGCCTATACGCGTTACGAGAAGATGAGAAAAGCGAGGGCCAATGCCCTCTCCGGGAGAGAACGTGGTTCGATGGTGCCTCTGACTGCGACGGCGTAGACGGGTCGCGTCGTTTCAGTCCGTCGCCATGTGTACGTTTACGGCGCTTCTATTCAATCCATCGACCGAATTGGGGGGCTCAGCGGCGGGTTTTGTTACACGTGTTACTTACTCACGTCTAAGTCTTCGCCCACGCGGACGATGGCTTCGAGGTCGAAGCCACCCTCCGCTAAGTTCTCGACGGCGCCCTGATTGCGGTCGACGACCACGATGAGCCGAGAGACGGTTGCGCCGAGTTCGGTTTCGACGAACTGGGCGGTTTCGAGAATCGTGCCGCCGGTCGTCGTCACGTCTTCGAGGAGTGCAACCTTGTCGCCTTCCTCGATAGTTCCCTCGATGCGGGTGTCGGTGCCGTAGCCCTTCGCCTCCTTGCGGATGAACGCACCCTTGATGCCCGTCTTCATCGTCACCGCGGCGACGAGCGGCACTGCGCCCAACTCGGGGCCAGCTATCACGTCAATGTCGCTGTCTGCGAGCATCGACGCAATCTCATCGGCAATCGCTTCGAGCACCGCCGGTTGGGTCTCGAAGATATACTTATCCACGTAGTACGTCGAGGTCTCGCCGCTCGCCAGTTCGAACTCGCCGTACTTCACAGCGCCACACTCCTCGATAAGAGACGCAATGTCAGCCATTGCCAATTCGACTGCGAGAGGCGGCAAAAACGTTGTCTATTCGAGTTCGATTTTCCGGACGAACGGCAGGCGACGAATCTCATTGATGAGGTCGCCGGGCAGCTCGTCGTCCATGATGATGTAGAGGCGCGGTTCGTCGGTGAACTCCGGGTCTTCGCTGATGGTCTGGCGAATCGAGATGCCGTTGTCCGCGAGCAGGCCCGTCACCGTGGCGACGATGCCCGGTTCGTCTGCGTCCGCGACTTCGACGGTCAGCACGGTCAAATCGAGCACCGGCGCGAGGTCGCGCAGGCTCGGAATCGCGGAGATGTTCTCGAAGATACGTTTGAGTTCCTCGTCTGCGAGAATCGCGTCGGTCGTCGCGTCTACGACTCTGCGGTCTACGTCAATCTCGCGGGCGATGCCCGTGTTCGGGATTTCAATACCGCCAGAAACGACCCGGCCCTGTTCGTTCACCGAGAAGCCGCGTTCTAAGAGGAGGCGGATGACCGCCTGCTGGCTCGGGCTGCCCTCGAACTTCTGCATGATTTCGTCGAACATTCAGAGCGCACCTTTCGTACTCGGCGTGTCCGTCCGCCGCTCGTCGATTCGCGTCGCGTCGTCGAGGCTCCGGGCGAGGGCTTTGAACAGCGCCTCGACCTCGTGGTGGGCGTTGTCGCCGGTGACGCTCGCGTGCAGCGTCAGCCCGGCGTTCATGGCGAGCGACATGGCGAAGTGCTCTGCCATGTGGCTCGTGAACTCACCGATGTGATCTTGGGAGAACTCGCCTTCGAAGCCGAAGTAGGGGCGTCCCGAGATGTCCACAACCACCGACGCAACGGCCTCGTCCAGCGGTACCTTGCGGTCTGCGTAGCGGACGATGCCGCGTTTGTCGCCAAGTGCCTCGTCGAAGGCTTGGCCGAGGGTGATGGCCACGTCTTCTACGGTGTGGTGGTCGTCAATCTCCAAGTCGCCGTCACACCGCACTGTCAGGTCGAACAGCCCGTGGGTGGCGAATGCTTCGAGCATGTGGTCGAAAAAGCCGATGCCCGTGTCCACGACGGATTCGCCCTCGCCGTCGATTCCGAGGGTAACCTCGATGTCCGTCTCGGCCGTTTCGCGCGTGACGGCCGCCGAGCGTTCACTCATAGCAGGAAAAAGACTGTCCACCTACATGGTGGTTCCGTTTATCCGGGTTTACTCCAACGCCGCTTGCGCTTCTTCGAGCGAGAATCGCCCCTCGTACAGCGCACTCCCGACCACGACGGCGTCCGCCCCCGCATCTCGCAGCGCCACCACGTCCTCGATAGTCGCCACGCCGCCACTTGCAACGATTGGAATCTCGACTACTTCCGCAAGTCGTTTCACCGGCTCAGTCTGGACGCCTTCCAGCCTGCCCTCCACGTCCACGTCGGTGAAGAGAATCGCGCCCGCACCCAATTCCTCGTAGCGTTTGGCTGCCTCTGCCGGGTCGAGTCCCGTGCCCTCAGTCCATCCCGAAACCACGACTTCGCCACCTTTCGCGTCGAGCGAGACCATCACGCTGCCCGGATACTGTTCGTTGATTTCCTCGACAATCTCCGGATTCTCGATGGCGGCGGTTCCGAGAATCACGCGGTCAACGCCACGCGAGAGCAGGTCGAAGGCGTCTTCCGCAGTGCGAATTCCACCGCCTAGCTGCACGTCCACGTCCACAGCGTCGAGAATGGCTTCGACGGCCGTCGCGTTCTGTCGTTCGCCCTCGAACGCGCCGTCTAAGTCCACGAGGTGGAGGGTGGTCGCGCCCGCCGCAATCCACTTTTCTGCGGCTTCGACGGGGTCGCCGTAGGTCTTTTCCGTGCCGCGCTCGCCGCCGACGAGCTGGACGACCTGTCCGTCTTGCATGTCCACTGCCGGGATGACGCAAAACTCTGGAAATGCGCTCATTGCCCGGAGGTGGGGAGGGCGTGTGCGTAAAGCCCTCGGCTTCGGCAGGAACTGCTACTCGGCTTCGTCCTCGTCGGGTTCGACGAGCACCAGCGGGTTGCCGTACAAATCCTCGATGACGGCTTCGAGGCCGAACAGCCGTTCTGCCGGTTGCTGGCGAATCGTCACGTTGCCCTCCGCGAGTTGTTCGATGGTGCCCCGACAGTCGTGAACCACGTAGGCCCACGGCGTGGCGTTCCCGATTTGGGCGCGCATTCGCGCGGCGGTCTCCGGCCCGTGAAACTCGTCGTGTGGTTTTTCCAGTGCGATTGCCACTTCCGTCTGTGCCCATGGGGTCACCGTGACCCACCGAACGCCCGGTGCGACCTCCGTATCCTCACGCGGGACGAACCCGAGCGTGTTGGTGTAGAAGTCGAGCGCGTCGTCCTGGTCTTCGACATACACCGTGACGAACGCCAACCGTTCTATCATAGCCCAGTTACACCATTCGACAATATACCTCCGTTGGCCGTTTCCGAGGCCGACACGGTTTAACCGCCTCGTCCCCATCGATGTGACGTGCTTAGCGCGCTGCTCATCGTTGGCTTGCTCGTCGCTGCCTTTGTTGGTTTCAACATCGGTGGTTCCTCTACGGGCGTGGCCTTCGGCCCGGCTGTTGGCAGTCGCGTCATCTCGAAACTCGCCGCTGCCGCGTTGATGTCCGGCTTCGCCCTGCTCGGCGGCTGGACTGTGGGCCGCAACGTGGTCGAAACCATGGGTGGCCAAATCGTCCCACAGGACTACTTCACGCTCGCGGCGAGCGTCGCCATCCTGTTTTTCATCGGTCTCGCGCTGCTCATCTCGAACCTGTTTGGCGTCCCTGCTTCAACCTCGATGACCGCCGTCGGCGCGATTGCGGGCCTCGGCGTCGCTACCGGCAGCATCGACTGGGCCGTGATGGGCCACATCGTGAGCTGGTGGCTCGTCGCGCCCATCCTCGCCTTCTGGGTGTGTGCGGTCATCGGGCGCTATCTCTACCCCTATCTCGACCACTGGTTTGCCTTAGACCGAAGCGACGGCGCGTTCATCGAACTCGACCGCTCGGGGGTCATCCCGCGGCCCCACTTCGGAGAGACTGTGAGCCCGCGAAACATCCTCGGCGGCGTCCTCGTCATAGCCATTGGCTGTTACATGGCCTTCTCTGCGGGCGCGTCGAACGTCGCAAACGCCATCGCTCCGCTGTATGGCAACGGCGCTATCACGATGAATCAGGGCATCCTGCTCGCCGGGGGCGCAATCGGCCTCGGGGCGTTCACCATCGCCCGGCGCACCCTCGATACGGTTGGTAACGACCTGACGGACCTCCCGATTCTCGCCGCGCTCATCGTGGAAGTCGTGAGCGCGAGCCTGATTACGGGCCTCTCGTACCTCGGCATTCCCGCGAGCCTCGCCGTGAGCGCGACGATGTGCATCATCGGCCTCGGCTGGGGGCGCGCCACCCGAACCGTGACCATCTCACAGGCCGCGAGCGTCGCGGTCAGGGGAACTGCAGGCGGTGCGACGGCCGAAGACGGCGGCGTCTCGGTGAACGCGCTCACCGCAGAGCGCGAGGATACGGTGCCAAAGATTGGCGAACAGCAACCCGACTCCATCACCGCGAGCGAGCTGTTCGACCCGCAGGCGACGGGCAAAGTCATCATGCTCTGGTTGCTCACGCCGACGCTCGCCGCCGTCGCGTCATACCTACTCTTCCGCTTTGCCCCGTTTCTGTGAGCATCCCGCCTGATTTATCATGACCTCGCAAACAGCAAGGTCTAACAAGCAGGCGACCCAACCGAGCCATGATGCCCACGGTAGAATACCTCAACTACGAAGTACTGGACGACCAGGGCTGGGACATGGACGACGACGACCTCTTCGAGCAGGCTGCAGACGCCGGTCTCGACGCAGAGGACTACGGTACCCTCGAAGTCAACCAGGGCGAGTACGTCCTCGAAGCCGCAGAGGCACAGGGCTACGACTGGCCATTCTCGTGCCGTGCTGGTGCCTGTGCAAACTGCGCAGCCATCATCATGGAAGGCGAAATCGAGATGGACATGCAGCAGATTCTCTCCGACGAAGAAGTCGAGGAGAAGGGCGTCCGCCTGACCTGCATCGGCAGCCCTGCCGCTGACGAGATCAAAATCGTCTACAACGCAAAGCACCTCGACTACCTGCAGAACCGCGTCATCTAAACGCTTCCCTGCAACCTTTTCCGCGCTGCTACAGCCGTGAGCCACAGCACTCGCCCACCACAAACGCTTATCTCGCTTGAGTGTCCGTATTCTGTCAGTGTTCGCTTCGATTCCAGACCTCCTGCGGCTTCTCATCATTCCGGTTCTCGGGTGGGCGGCGTGGCGCGATATCAAGACGCGCCGGGTGCCAAACGCGACGTGGATTCCCCTCGCACTCCTCGCCGTCTCGCTGTTCGCCTGGGACGGCTATACCGCCTACACCAGCAGCGCGTTCGCCCGCCAGTTGTTCCTCATCCGTGCAGGCCTCAGCGTCGGCCTCGTCATCCCGCTCAGCTACCTGTTCTGGCGCATCGGCGGCTTTGGCGGCGCAGACGCGAAGGCGATGTTCGTCCTCGCCGTCCTGTTCCCGACGTTTCCCGTCTATCGTGTCGCGGACACGGTGCTCCCCTACGCCTGGACGCCGATTGGCGTCTTCTCGCTCACCATCCTCACGAACACCGTCCTCATCGGGCTGTTCTACCCGGTGGTGCTGACGCTTAGAAACGCCCTCTCTGGCAACGTCTCTGCGGTGATGTTCGTCGGCAGACCCGTCTCGTGGCAGCGAGTCACCCAATCCTATGGCCGCCTGCTCGAAACGCCTGCAGGCTTTACGCGCGGCGGTCTCGACATCGACGCGCTGCGGATGTACCTGCGCTATCGCGGGCTGACGCTCGAAGCCGTCAGAGGCGATCCTGATACGTACCGCGACCCGCGGTCGCTTCCCGCAGAGCCGAATCCGCCGGGCGACGGTGCGCTCACCGACGGTGGCGTCGAACTCGAAGCGACCGAACCCGACCCCGCAGACCCCACCGCAAACGACCCGTGGGGCGCACAGGCGTTTCTCGACGACATCGACCACTCGGCCTACGGCACCACGCCCGCCCAACTGCGCGAGGGACTCGACTTACTCGTCACCGCAGACGAGGTGTGGGTGTCGCCGGGTGTGCCGTTCATCGTCCCGCTGTTTTTCGGCCTGCTCGTCGCGCTCACCTACGGCGACGTGCTGTATTCGCTGTTGCAGGCGCTCGGACTCGCGTGAAAAGACTCAAAGCCGCCTCCTCCCTTCTCCCGACTATGATTGACCTCGCGTTCGACGAGAACGGCCTGCTCCCAGCCATCACACAGGACGATGAGACGGGCGAGGTGCTGATGCTCGCCTACGTCACTGAAGAAGCCGTTGCGAAAACCGAGGAGACCGGATTTGCCCACTACTACTCGCGTTCGCGCGACGAACTCTGGAAGAAGGGGGCAACCAGCGGCCACGTCCAGCACGTCTCCGATATTCGCGTCGATTGTGATGGCGACACCCTACTCTACCTCGTCCAGCAGGACGGCGGCGGGGCCTGTCACACGGGCTATCGCTCATGTTTCTACCGCACGCTCTCGGGTGAAGTGGTCGGTGAAAAGGCGTTCGACCCGGAGGAGGTCTACTGAGTCGCTTCTTCTTTCTCGGCTTCGATGGCTTCTTCTTTGGCCGCAATCAGCGCGTCGTACATCCCGTCTGCGAGTTCCTGTGCGCGGTGGATGCCGCGGGCTTCGGCGTAGATGCGGATGAGCGGTTCGGTGCCGCTCGGGCGGACGAGCACCCACGCATCGCCGTAGTCGAGGCGGAAGCCGTCGATGGTCGAAAGTTCCGCAGACGCCTTCTCTGCTTGCTGCTCTGCGGCGTGCAGCATCGCGTCGTACTCGGCGTCGGAGTCGTAGTGAATCTTCGTCCGGACGTTCTCGTAGCCCTCGAAGCGGTTTACGACCTCGCTCGCGGTGCGGTCTGCGAGCAGTTCGAGGAACTTCGCGGCGGTGTACGCCCCATCACGGGCAAGCCGATAGTCGGGGAACAACACGCCGCCGTTGCCCTCTCCGGCGACTGGGACGTGCACGTCGCCCCGCTGGAGTTCTTCGATGCGCGTAATGATGTTCGTGCTTCCCACCGGCGTGAGTTCGAGCGACGCACCGATTTCGGTGGTCAGGTCAACGAGGCGCTGGGAGACGTTTACCGCCGAGACGGTGGCGTCGTCGGGCGTGAGTTCAGCCTCCGCAAGCGCGGCGAGCGTGGCGTCACCTTCGATGTAGCGCCCTTTCTCGTCGTAGAAGATGGCGCGGTCTGCGTCGCCGTCGTGGGCGATGCCGATATCCGCACCCGACGCCCGGACGAGGCGGCCGAGGTCTGCAAGATTTTCGGGGATGGGTTCGGGGTCGCGTCCGGGGAAGTGGCCGTCCGGTTGGGCGTTTACGGTCACGACCTCGCAGCCGAGTTCGCGGAAGAAGTCGGGGCTGGTGAGCGAGCCTGCGCCGTGGCCCGGGTCGAGGGCGACGGTCAGGTTCGCCGCGGCGATTTGCTCGCGGTCGACCGAGTCGAGGAGTTCTTCGACGTACGCATCGCGTGCGCCATCGACGACGCGGGTAGTGCCCGTCTCGTTCCACGCTACCTTGTCGAACTTCTCCCCGAGAATGGTGCCCTCGACGCGTTCGAGCTGGTGTTTCGAGAGTTCGACGCCGTCGTCACCGATGAGTTTGATGCCGTTGTACTCCGGCGGGTTGTGACTCGCCGTAATCATGAGCCCGGGGACGCCTTCGCGCTCGGCATATGCCTGTAAGCCCGGCGTCGGGATGATGCCGAGGCGGTCTACGTTCGCCCCGGTGCTCGCAAGCCCGCTCGCGGCGGCGTCTGCGAACATCCGTCCAGTGGTTCGTGTGTCTCGGCCAACGGCGACGCGGTCTGCGTTCCAGACCGTTCCAGCGGCCGCGGCGACGCGCAGGGCGAACGAGGGCGTGAGTTCGATATTCGCCACCCCACGGGTGCCACTCGACCCGAATACTTTCATTGTCGAATCCCTAGCGGCGGCCAATTGAAAGCCTTGCGACGTTCTCCGGCGGGTGTGTGGCAGTCTCGGGCAGGATTCGACGGTCAGGTGTGCACGGCGTGATAAACCAGTAACGGAGATATCAAACCGACCACCTTGCTCTGTTTTGCCCTACTCGCTACCGGTTGCCTCCGGCGTTCGTCGCCCCCAGAGAAGGGACAGCGCGTTGCCCACACCGACGACGACCGCGAATTTTGCCAAATCTGGACTCACCCCTGCGAGCAACACAGCCCCGCCAGCGACGCCCATCACGACGAATCCGAGTTCCATGTAGTCCGGAACGGCGTCGTACACAGCCCGGAGCGACCCACCTGCAAAGACGAATGCGTAGCCACAGAGTAGTCCCAACACCGTTGGAGCGATGTCATTGGTGATTCCCCACGCCACCACCGTCGCCACAAACAGCGCAAGCCCTTTCGAAACGGTGCGTTGAGTTTTCAAGTGCACAACAAAGCGTTCGCTGAGGGATGGATAAATTAGCTCTGGATGACATGTCCGTGTCGGTGAAAAACAGCAGTCGCGATGTATGATTCAGTCGTCCGCGCTCACCGACCCATTACTCCCATTTCCAAGCGCCTCGTTCACGGTGCCAGCCGTCTGCTTCAAGATGCCGCGGAAGGCCTTGCGCCGGGCGACGAACAGGCCTCCCCCGAGGACGACGTAGAGCGCCGTGTAGGCGAGCAGGAGTTCGTAGCTCGAAATTGAGAGCGTGATGAGGTCGCGGATGAGCAGGAACTCCATGACGACCTGCGAGACGAACAACACGAGCAAGGCAATCGCCTCGCGCACCGAAATCTCGAAGTTCACGAGCAGGGCGATGGCGAAGAACGACTGGGCTGCGGTCAGCCAGATTTCGCCCGACTGTTTCTGGTCGAACGGGAGTGCGCCGTAGGTTCCGAGGGCGATGGAGTAGACGACCACGAGCGTCCCGATGAGGAGCGTCCACTGGTTGAGTTTCGAGGAGATGAGCGCGTTGAACCCGGCGGTCGAGCGCGCCTTGTTCACGAGGTAAGCGACGACGATGAGTTCGGGCGACTCAGAGGCGAGCGGCGCAATCCACTGAATCATGAAGAAGGACGGAATCCCGACTGCGGTGCCGAGCTCTTCGAGGCCGTGGGCGAACGGTTCGACCGCGGTGAAAATCATCAGCCCGGAGTAGGCAAACAGCACGAAGACGGCTGCAAGGCGCGGCCCGCGGGGGAACTGCTGGAGATAGGCGGGCACGCCCACGTTGTGTTCTTCGGTCTCCACGTCGCCTTTGAGGACGATGAGGATGTAGGTGATGTAGAGACCGACGAGGAACGCCATGTCGAAGATGTCGATGCCGCCGCCGAGCGGGACGAGGAACGCCCAGAGTGTCGCGGCGAGCAGGAAGACGATTTCGAGGCCGACGTCGCGGTCGAGTGTCACCACGTCTGCGAGGAAGCCACTGCGGCGTTCGACGGCCGGGTCGTCCCCAGACCCGCGCCGGAAGATGGTGAAAAGCGCGATTCCGGCCCAGCCGAGACCGATGAGAATGCGATTCGCGCCGGTCATGTTCGCCACGGCGAGGTTTCCGGCTTCGATACCGCGTTCGGTGCCGGCGTACACGCCTGCGTTCCACGCGTAGAGCGCGTCAACCGCGTATTCGGGCGCGACGGCGAGCACCGCCAAGATGGCGATGGCGAACGCCCGGGGAACGTCTTTTTCTGCGGTTTCTGCCCCCCACGCGAGCAGGAAGGATGCGCCGAGGACGGCGAGGCCGCTCACAGCCACGGTGGCCATCGTCGAGAGCGACGGAATCAGCCCCAGCCACACCGCGATCCACGGCAGCGTGAGCGCGACGGTCGCCGCAATCGCACCGAGTGCTTGTCGTTTCATCAGTCGATTCGCCCCTCCTCGTCGCCTGCCTTCCAGCACGCGGATGATACGCGTATCATGTCTGTCTCGAGTAGTGTGTCTCGTCCGTGACAAAGCGCGTCACGTATTTAATCCACAAGCTATCCGTCTTCTTGGCGATTTCGGGTGTGAGCAGCGCTGACGCTCACAAATCCGATGTTTTGCGGGTGGTGGGGGATTTTCCGGATAGAGAGCCTCAAACCCCGATACTCGACTAAATCAGGGGTAGATTGTCGATTTGCTCAATCGAGCACGTCGATGTCCGCGCGTGGGGCGTTCTTCTTCACGCTCTCGATGCCGCGTTCTGCGCCCTGTTTGGTCTGGTAGCCTTCGCCGCTGTCTGCGATGATGTTCCCGTTCGAGGCGACGAGCCGCCAGCGCCACTCGCCTGCGGCGTCTTTGAACAGTTCGAACGTCGGAGTGTTTGCCATACTTGACTCTCGCACGACCAGTACAAAGAAGCGTGGTGTCTCAGATTCGACACGATACGGCGATTCCCTGCCCGAACGGGAGGGCGTAGGTCTCGAACCCGTCGGCGTGTGAAACATGGTCAAAATACGCGGCCACCGCGCGGGTGCGCTCGTTCGGCGCTGGTTCCCCCGAGAGCTTCGCCTCCAAGCCTGCGGGGGTGAGCGGCTGTTCGGTGTCGGTGCTGAGCACGTTGTCTGCGATAATCACCCCGCCCGGTGCGACGGCGTCTCGAATCGCCTCGAATCCCTCGACGTAGTCTGCGGTGTCGTGGTCGAGGACGACGAGGTCGAACGGGCCGCGCGCTTCGCGAGCGAGGGAGATAGCATCGCCCTGTGCGAACGTCGCCTTCTGTGCGAGGCTGCCGCGCTCGAAGTACGCCTCCGCATCCGCGAGCAATCCCGCATCTCGGTCGGTCAGGTTGATCGTTCCGTCTTCGGGGAGTACGCGCGCAATCCAGTACGCAGAATACCCAAACCCAGAGCCGAGTTCGAACACGGTTTTCGCCCCACGCAGGCGAGCACACAGCGCGAGCGTCCGGCCAACTTCTGCGCCGACGATAGGAAACCCCTCGCGGGTCGCTCGCTGTTCCATCTCTGTGAGAATCTCATCCGCGTTCGGCCCGGCCAGTTCGAGGAGTACAGCCACTGCGTCCGAATGGAGTCGAGCCATAGGTGGACTACGCCGATTTCGCTCCTAAGCGTTCCTCCACCTGCACACTCGTGTCATCCAATCACCACAAAACCTACCACGTCGCCACGAGCAGGCGTCGTATGGTCAACTTCGGGCTCATCCTCGGAGGCCTCGTGTTCGCCGGACTGGGCGTCCTCGCCATCCGCGATCCGGAGTTTTTCGCCACCGTCGCCATCTCGCTTCGCTCGGGGCCGATGCAGGAGCCTGGAAGCATCGAACCGTCGGCGGGACAGACCAACTTCGCGCCGTTTGCCGGCGGTTTATTCCTTTTCATCGGCCTCGTGCTGGTCGTCATGGCGGTCTGACTCGTTCCACAACCGTTTTCACCGCCGCAGAGTCGTGTGTCAGGTATGCAAAGCCTCGAGGAAAAACGGGTGTTTGGGGAAAAGACGGGTAAGACCGTCGTCCTCGCGGCCACCGACGTTGGCGTTGCTGCCGTCTCTCTTGCGGGCGAACAGGTCGGACAAATAGAACTCTTAGCGCAGTGTACCGCCCGGGACGTAGCGACGAGCGACGACCAAGTGGCCATCGCCACGGACGAAGACGTACTGCTCCACGACGGCGACGACTTCACCGAAACCTACTTCGGCCCCGCGACCGCCGTCCGATTCAGCGACGGCGTCCTGCTCGCGGGAGCCGAAGACGGGACGCTCGCGCGCTTCGACGCAGGATGGACGACAATCGCGGAACTCGACGCCCGAATCAACGCGATTTCGAGCAACCTCGTCGCCACCGACGCGGGCGTCTGTCAGGTCACCACCGCAGACTGCATCGAAGCCGGACTCTCCTCGGTGCGCGACGTGTCCACCGACGGAACGCCACACGCCGCCACCGCAGACGGCCTCTACTACCTCGGGAACGGCTGGATGGACGCCCTCGACGGCGATTTTTACATGGTCGCCACCGCCGAAGACGGCCGAGCGCACGCCGCCACCGCAGACACATTTTACGCCCACGACGACGAGTGGGACGCCATCTCGCTCCCGGTCCCGGGGCAGGTCGCAGACGTGGCCTACGCCGACGCCACCTACGCCGCGACGGTGGACGGCACGTTCCTCCTCGACGCAGGGGAGGGCTGGCGCACCTACCCGCTTGGCCTGCGTGACGTGCACGCACTCTGCGTGCTGTAGTGGACCGAAAATGGGTTGATGCCGTGGGTGTACCGTTCGACTATGATTGTCAGTGGGTCGGCGTCGCAGGCGCTCGCAGCGGCACTCGCAGCCGAGCTGGGCGAACCACTTGCGATGACCGAAACCGAACACTTTCCGGACGGTGAACTGCTCGCGTCTGTCGGCGCGTTCGACGCTGAGCGCGCCATCATCGTCTCCTCGACCGTTTCGAGCGACGCGCACGTCGAACTGCTCCAACTCCAAGACGCCGCCCGCGAGGCCGGGGCGGAAGAAATCATCACCGTCATCCCGTACATGGGCTACGGCCGACAGGACAAGTCGTTCAAAACGGGCGAACCCGTCTCCGCCCGCGCGATGGCCCGCGCCATCTCCACCGGAACCGACCGGGTCATCACCGTCAATCCGCATGAAGAACTCCTCTGTGACTTTTTCTCCGTTCCCTGCGAGTCGGTTGACGCCGCGCCACACCTCGCAAACGCCCTCCCTGCAGACCTCGACCAACCGGTCTTCCTCGCACCCGACGAGGGGGCCATCGATCTCGCCGCGTCCGTGCGCGACGCCCACGGCGCAGGCGACACCGACTACTTCGTGAAAAAGCGCCTCTCGGGGAGCGACGTGGACATCACCCCAAGCGACACCGACGTGTCCGGGCGCGACGTGGTGCTCGTAGACGACATCATCGCCACCGGGTCGACCATGAGCGAATCCATCGAAATCCTTCAAGGGCGCTCTCCGAATCGCGTCTTTGTCACCTGCGTCCACCCGATGCTCGCCAGCAACGCCCAGACGAAACTCGCGCGCGCGGGCGTCGAAGCGATTTACGGTACGGACACAATCGAGCGCGCCGTGAGCAGCGTGACGGTGGCCCCGGCGATTGCCGAGGCGCTCGAAAACTGACGTTTCGGCGCTGTTGAACTCCTATGCGTTTGACAGTCTTGGCGTGCTGAATAGAGAGAATCTATGAAGTACCAGTTGCTGGTTGGTTTCACGCTATGAGGACTGATTCAGGCGTTCTTCCTCTTCTCGGACCTCGTCAATCCCACAGGAGAAACTCCTTCTGTCGCCGTCTTCTTCTCCGTCTACCACGTCAGGAAACGACGTTTTCTGACGAACGGTCTGCTCGCCTTCATCGTCGTCAACACCCTCTTTTTTACAGCCGTCATCATCAGTGACCGTACTGCACTAGACTACCCTGATAACGCGACCCTCGTCCGAAGATTGCTGGATTGCGTCAAGAAGTTTGTGTGCCTCCAACGCATCCTCAAAGCTGGGAGCAAACGGTTTCCCTTCTTGAATCGCCTCAGCCATGCGTACATACGCCTGTCCCACGTTCTGTGGTGGACCAAACGGTACCGATGCTGGCACTACTCGCAGTCGTTCAGGAACTGGCAGTTCAACAAGCGGTTCGTCGCCTTGCGCACCAACAAGTTTGATCGGCGTGATCTGGGGTAGCCCCTGGGCCGTTGCGATGATTGTTCCCTTACTCCCATACACAGCCATCCGCCACCCGTCTCCATGGAATGGAACAGCTGATAACTGGTACGAGAGGAGTGCGCCATTGGTGAGTACGCCGTTAATAAGAACGTTATCGGCTGCTTCTGCATCGACCATCTCACCAGTATCAGCCATCCGCAACTTCTTCACTCGTGTTGCTACTCTGGCTGAAACCTCAGCTAGTGACCCGAAACAATACGTAATGTAATCAAGCGTGTGTCCACCAATGATTGTCAGTAAATGGGCTCCTCGATGGATCTCACGCTCGTATTCCATCCGAGAGGAGCGGTCAGGGATACTCGTTCCAAGGAATGTCAGCTGAACGGAATGGATGTCGCCTAACCAACCTTCGTCACATAACTCCTTGATGTGAGTAAGGGAAGGATCGTGACGCCCTTGAAGCCCAATTGCTGTGACAACACCTTTAGCGTGTGCGAGTGCCGCCATCTCCTCTGTTTCTGTGAGACTTGCACCGAGCGGCCACTCACAGTAAACGTGCTTTCCAGCGTTTAGTGCTGGCATCACAATTTCGTAATGGCTTGGGATGTTTACAACAGCCGCAATGATGTCGATGTCTGGTTGCGATACCAGTTCATTGATATTATGATATGCACGATCTATACCAAATGCGTCTGCGGCAGCGGCAGCCGATTCGGGACGACTTGTGCAGAGTGCCGCCAACTCGATCCGTTCTATTTCACGCAATGCTGGGATATGCGCAGCTGGTCCCCAGCCTCTGCCAGCGGCATCTGCTCCCACCAATCCTAACTTTAGTTTGTTTGCCATACAGTCCCCTTCCTGAGCTACTGTTCACTCTCCTACGAGAAGAAGATATGTCGCGAACAATATTCTACGTAAAAGTGTAGTTTTCTACTATTCGCTCAGGAGGGATTGCTGGCGGTTCCGAAACAGTCGTTCGGGCGTTGTGCAATACAGAGAGCCGACAACTCACCGATTGACCGGGTTGGAACGCAAAGAGGTCCCTGTCGTATTCTCGCTCTTTATCGGTCGACGCAACCCCTCGATTTCGACCACTCGCTCGTGACCGACTTGCGCCCTCTATTCAGCACGGTCTCAGAAAAAATCAAATAATAGACTATTAAAAAGAATTTATATTTATGTTTTAGGCGTCTGCCTTTTCGATTGCGAGCGTCATCGTGACGCCTTCGACGTCCCATTCTTTGCGGTGGCCGTCTTCGACTGCGCCCACGTCGGTGGCGCGAACCTCGTTTGCGATGAGGTCTTTGTGCGCCGAGACGAGGTCTGCGACGCGCTCGTCTGCGATGTCGTAGTCGAGGCGGATGGCGGCATCTAAGTCTAAGTCGAGGTCTTTGCGCATCTCTTGGACGCGGCGGATGACCTCACGGGCGTAGCCCTCACTCTCGATGTCCTCGGTGAGCGTGGTGTCCACGTACACCGTACCCTGTGCGCCGCCTTCGAGCGAGAAGGGCGCGGCGCTCGTGCCTTCTGGCGTCTTCGTGACGAAGGTGACCATGTCGTCTTCGAGTTCGATGTCCTCGCCGAGTTGCTCGCTCACGGCGTCTTCGAGCACCGACAGCGACGACACCTCGATGCGCGCCTCGTTGAGCGCGTTCATGACCTTCCCGGCGTCGCCGCCGAAGGCGGGTCCGAGGAGGCTCATGTCGGCTTCGGCGCTGTAGTGGAGTTCGCCCCACGACTCTTCGGGGTCGATGACCTCGATGGTGCGGGCGTTGAGGCGGTCTGCGACGAGCGTCGCCTGCGAGCGAACGGCCTCCGCTACCGAATCGTCACCGGCGTCGACGACGATGCGCGTGACTGGCCAGCGGAGTTTGCGCTCTGCTTGCTGGCGGGCGTTCGACCCGGCTTCCTCGACGGCGCGGACGACCTTCATCTCCCACTCCAACGTCTCGTTGTGGAGGGCTGGGTCGTACTCCGGCCAGTCGCACATGTGGACGGTGTCGTAGCCTTCGTCGCCAGTGAGATTCTGGTAGATTTCTTCGGTGATGAACGGCGCGAACGGCGAGAGCAGCGAGACGACTTCTGAGAGGACGTGGTAGAACGTCGTGTACGCCGCCGTCTTCGAGTCTGATTCGGCTTCTTCCCACATGCGCTCGCGGACGACCTGGATGTAGAACCGGGAGACGTCTTCGACGACGAAATCGATGAGCGTCCCGACCGCGCGGTCGTAGCGGAAGTCCTCCATCGACTCGGACATAGCCTGCTTGACCGTCTGCAGGCGCGACAGCAGCCAGCGGTCTTCCTGTTCGAGGGTGAGTTCGGAGACGGTCTGGGCTTCGGGGTCGAACCCGTCCATCCGCATGTACGGCAGCGGGAAGCGGAAGACGTTCCAGAGGATGTTGAGGTGGCGCTGCATGGTCGCCATCTCATCCCACGAAAAGCGCATGTCCTCGCCCTGCGGGTTCACCGAGAGGAGGAACAGGCGCATGGCGTCAGAGCCGTGGCGGTCGATGGCCTCGTGGGGTTCGACGACGTTGCCGACGGATTTCGACATCTTGCGGCCGTCCTTGTCGTTTGCGAAGCCGTGCATGAGCACTTCTTTGTACGGAATCTCGCCGAGTGCGGCGGTGCCCATGCCGAGTTGCGACCAGAACCAGCCGCGCGTCTGGTCGTGGGCCTCGATGATGAGGTCTGCAGGCCAGAGCTCTTCGAACTGCTCGGTCTCGCCGGGATAGTCGAGCGTGCCCCACGAGGCGACCGAGGAGTCGAGCCACACGTCGAACACGTCGGGAACGCGGTGGGCGTCAGAGCCACATTCCGCACACGACATGGTGAGTGGGTCAACCGCCGGGCGGTGGAGGTCAACTTCGCTCGGGTCTACGTCCTGGTGGACGCGTTCTGCGAGTTCTTCGCGCGTGCCGACGACGTTCAGGTGGCCACAGGAAGCGTCGTCACACATCCAGATTGGGATGGGGATGCCCCAGTAGCGCTGGCGCGAAACGTTCCAGTCGCGGGCGTTTTCGACCCAGTCACGGAAGCGGTTGTCGCGCGCCCAGTCGGGGTGCCACTCCGAGTCTTCGATGTTGGCTAAGAGTTCGTCTTTGATGTCGCTGACGGTGATGAACCACTGGTCGGTGGCGAGGAAGACGATGTCCGTGTCACAGCGCCAACAATGGCCGTAGCGGTGGCGGTGCGTGCCTGAAGCAAGAAGCAAGTTTTTGGCTTCCAAGTCGGCGATGACGTCGTCGTTCGCGTCGCGGACGAACTCGCCTTCGTACTTGCCGCCGAGTTCGGTGAACGTCCCGTCACCGCCAACGGGACAGAAGATGTCGAGGCCTAGTTCTTTGCCGCGCTCGAAGTCCTCTTGCCCGTGGCCGGGTGCGGAGTGGACGAGCCCCGTGCGGTCTGCTTCGACGTAGTCTGCGGTGTACACCTGCCCCGCGCCCTCGAAGGCGGCGTGGTCTGGCACTTCCTCTGCGAGCGGGTGGTCGTACTCCCAGCCGACCATCTCCGCGCCCGTGACTTCGTCTACGACTTCAAAGTCGTCGTAGCGCCCCTCTTTGAGCGCGCCTTCGACGCACGGCTCTGCGAGGTAGAGCACCTCGCTTTCACCGTCCTTGGTCGCTTTCACCGCCTGATAGGTCATGTCTTCGCCAACCGCGACGAACGTGTTCGCCGGGATGGTCCACGGGGTGGTCGTCCAGATGACGAGGGAGCCTTCGCGGTCGCGGAGGGGGAACTTGACGTAGATGGAGGGCGATTCGATTTCGTCGTACTCCACCTCTGCGTCCGCGATGGCGGTCTCACAGCGTGGACACTGGTTGATGGAGCGTTTGCCGAGTTCGACCAGCCCGCGCTCTGCGGCCTGCTTGAAGCCCCACCACGCGGCTTCCATGTACTCGGGGGAGACGGTGCGGTACGGGTTGTCCCAGTCCATCCAGACGCCGAAGGACTTGAAATCGTTCTGGAGGCCTTCCAGATTATCGTCGGCGAACTGCTTGCACTCGTCGATGAAGTTCTCGATGCCGAACGCCTCGATGTCTTTCTTGTTCTCGAAGCCGAGTTTCTCCTCGACTTTCGTCTCGATGGGGAGCCCGTGCATGTCGTAGCCGGGGCGGTCGGTGACGTTGTAGCCGCACATCCGCTTGTAGCGAATGGTGGCGTCTTTCAGCGTCTTGTTCCACGTCGTCCCCATATGGGCCGCCCCGGAGGTGTAGGGTGGGCCATCGACGAAGAAGAACGTCTCAGCCTCCTCTCGGTGCTGTTTCGTCTGCTCGTAGGCGGAAACGTCGTCCCAGTAGGAGAACACCCGTTCCTCTACGGCGTCGGGGTCGTACTGGTCGTCGACGTCAGCAAACCTGCTCATACACTGGTGAACCCTCTCAGGCATTAAAGGAGAATCGGTTAGACTGTTCGGCCTGTGGCTGTCCGGCGCAGGGGTATCACTCGGGCAGGTGTCTGCAAAATCGACTCACAACAGGCTCAGGTATCGCTCGTTCCGAGCGCGAACAGCGCCGGAAGCAGCTTTTCGCGGCCGACTAAGGCGACGCCGAGGTAGCCAAGCACGAGGCCCATATACGCGAACCACAGCCCCATCGTGAGGTTGCCCGCCGTGATGTTTTCGATGCCCGTGAACTCTGCGGCGAGACTGAGCGTGGTGATTGCTCCTGCGCTCACAGCATAGAGCATCACCGCAAACAGCTCTGCGGCCATATCGACGATGAGTTCTTTCATATCCACACAAATTGGGCGGGGTATTATCTACTTTGCGTGCTGGTATGTCACACTCAATCGCAGAACATTTTAGCCTGAGACTGCCGAGTAGCGGATATGGGACGCTACGGGAAGATTGACTATTCCACTGTGACGAAATTCGGATTTTTGGCAAGCCTCGGCCTCTTTGCGCTCGGTGCGGGCGGCGAACTCATCGGCCACGCGCTGTACGCCTCGCTGCCCGCGTGGGAAGAAACGCTGTTTTTCGACCTCGAAGTGATTGGCGTGCTCGGCGCACTCCTCGTGCCACTGTTTTTCGGCATCATCCTGCCGCTGACCGAGTGAGCTACACAGACTGTCAGAAAGTTCATACGTTCCAGCTACTTTGATAGTCTTTCCAGTCGTCATAGTACTGGGGAAATGAACACAGAGATGGGGACTGGGGGACGTAGCGAGCGCATCGCTTCTGAATTGAATTACGCACACCACGTGAGCGTGGAGCCACTCGAACTGGTTGAATTTTTACGCCAGCGAGCGGGCAGTTCGCTGTCGTGGGTCGCCGCCTACGAGGACGGCCATGAGACGCTGTATCTGCATTCGACCGCCGAAACGGGCGAGACCGCTGTGCTGGACATTGTGTCCCAGCTTCGCGGCGACGTCCCACGGACGACGGCGTTCTCGTCGCCGTACGACGCGCTCAAAGCGACCGTCCGCGTGTTCGAAGACGCCGTCGTTGTCCACCTCCCACAGGGTGAATCCTGTGGGGTTGCCGCGGGCTTTGACCCGGACGCGGCGCGCATCCTCCGGGGCTTCATCGACGACTGTGAACGCTACCTGTAGGAGTTAACGTCCATCTGACCGTAGCACCACGCATGGTGGCGTTTCCAGACCCGGCAACGCGCAACGAACTCGCAGCGACGTGTCTGCGCTGTCCCGCGCTCGTCGAAGCGCGCGAGTGCATCTCGTGGGGCAACGGGCCGCTCGACGCCGACCTCGTTGTTGTGGGAGAAGCGCCCGCTGCGGGCGACCCTGACACACCACCGTGGAAAGGCGGCAACTGGACGGGGATGGCTTACACCTCGAAACACTCGGGCCAGAAGGTGCGCCGCCTCGTCGCAGACCTCGGCTACGCCGAGTCGTGTTACTACACAAACGCGGTGAAGTGCTACCCGAAAGACGGTGAGTCGAATCGCGCACCCACCAACACGGAACTCGAAAACTGCCGGACACACCTCGAAACCGAACTGTCACAGATTCAGCCGACCGCCGTACTCACGACTGGAAAACACGCGACAAAAACCGTCCTCGCCATGGAATCGCGCCGCCTCGACGGGTTTCTCGATGCGGTGCTCGCGCCCATCGACTGCCCGGGTCTCGGCGTTACGGTACTTCCACTCCTCCATCCGTCCTACCAAGAGGTCTGGCTCTCGCGGCTCGGCTACACCTACGAGGCGTATCTCAAGGCCATCCGCGAGCAACTCGCCGCGCGCTAAGTGCCCGCGCATTTTTCTCACCCGCGGGCGTCTCTCCGCACAATGTCCGTCGATTACGACGCGCTGGCTCGCCTCCGCGAACAGGACATCACCCACACCCGCGAGTTCACGGTCGAACCCCACCACACGACCACCGTCTTCGGCGAGCAGACAGACCCCGCCGGGAAACCCGCCGCCGCAGACGCCACGCCCGAGGAAGCCGTCCGCGTGCTCGGGTCGCCCTTTGTCGTCTCGTTTGCCGAGTTCACCGGCCGCGAATCGCTCCACGGCTTGCTTCCGAAGGGAACTGGAACCGTTGGCGAGTACGTCGGTCTCAATCATCGAAGCGCCGCGCCCGTCGGCGCGACTGTCACCGTCGAAACCCGGCTCACGGAGGTAGACGGGCCGAAGCTCTTTCTCGACGCGACGGTTTCGAGTGGGGGGCGCGTGCTCGGAGCAGTGGACCTCGTCTTTCGCGTCGTCGACCGCGAGCGATTTCGCGCCTCCCTCTGACTTTATGCGGGATGCCACCGCATCTCTCACCATGTACGACGACGAGACGCTTGCGGCGGTTCGTGCACAACTCTCTCGCGTGGCGGCGTACGAGTTCTACGCAGATACCTACGCGGAGGCGGGCATCGACCCGGAAGCCGTGTCCTCGTGGGAGGAGTTCCGAAATCTTCCCTTTACCTCGGGCGAGGACCTCGAAGCCGATTTCGAGGCACATCCACCCGAAGGCTCGTGTTACCCCGGCGACTCGATGATTTGCTTTACGCCGATGGGCGACGACCTCAAACCCGTTTTCGACACGCCCGAAGACCTGAACCACATGGCGGCGGTCAACGCCACCCTCTTCGAGCAGGCGGGTATCTCGCGGGGCGACCGCGTCCTCAACACCTTTGGCTACCACCTGTTCGGGACGGGGCTGCTCATCCATCGCGGCTTAGAACAACTCGGCGCAGAGGTCATCCCCCTTGGCCCGGGCGACTCAGAACAGGCCGCGAGCGTCATCGACGAATACGGGGTAGACGCGCTCATCGGCAATCCGAGCTACGCGCTCAAAATCGGCGCGGCAGGCGGGCAGGTCGACCACTTTATCGGCGCAGGCGAGCCGTTCACGTCGATTCCGGGCATGCGCGAGCAGGTCAAAGACGCCCTCGGCTGTGAGACGGCGTGTGACTACTTCGGGTCGCGCCAGATTCTCCCCGTCGCCGCAGAAACCGCCGCAGAAGACGGGCTGTACGTCGCTTCAGACTACGCGCTGGTCGAACTCATCGACCCGGACACGGGCGAGGTGCTCGAACCGGGCAACCGCGGCGAACTCGTCGTCACGCACGTGAAAAAGGAGGGCGCACCGCTCGTCCGGTATCGCACCGGCGACCTCGCTGACCTTGACGTGCGCGACGGGAAAGTCGTCCTCCCGAACGGCGTCATCGGGCGTACAGACGGCCGCCTGAAGGTCAAAGGCGTGAAGCTCTACCCCGAAGCCATCGGCCTCGTCCTCGCCGGTTTCGACGGCCTCACCGGGACCTACCGGCTCACCGTCTCGCGTCCCGAATCGACCGACCACCTTGCCATCGTCTGTGAGGGCGAGGCGGACACGGAGGAACTCCGCGCCGCACTCGCAGACCGCCTGCTCATCAAGCCAAACGAAGTCGAGTGTGTCGAGGAACTCGAAGACGGCCCGTCGGTGGTCGACGAACGCTACTAGTTATCCAGCCATCGTCAGGCCGCCCGATACCGAGAGCACCTGTCCGGTGACGAAACTCGCGTCGTCTGCGGCGAAGAAGGCGACCGCCGCCGCCACGTCTTCCGGCTCGGTCATCCGGCCGAGCGGAATCTGCTTTGCCATGCTTCCGAGAATCTTCTCTGCGAGGTCGGACTCCTCGCGCATGGTGCGCGTGAGCGGCGTGTCTGCGGGGCCGGGCGCGACGACGTTGCACGTGATCTGGTTGCGCGCAAGTTCGCGGGCGAGCGTTTTCGTGAACGCAATCACGCCGCCTTTCGCCCCGGCGTAGACGGCCTCACCGGAGCTTCCGACCCGCCCCGCGTCGGAGGCGATGTTGATGATTCGCCCGCCGTCGTCGCGGTCGGTCATGAGTTCGGCCGCCGCCCGCGAGCAGTAGATTTGCCCCTTCAGGTTGATGTCGATGATGCGGTCCCAGACGGCCGGGTCTTGAGTCATGAACCACTCGATGCGGTCCCAGCCAGCGTTGTTCACGAGTACGTCGAGACTGCCCGTCTGCTCGACAGTCGCTTGCATGGCCGCGCGCACGTCGTCGAGGTCGGTCACGTCCGCGACGGCGGCGAACGCCTCTCCGCCCGCGTCGGTGATTTGTTCGACCGTTTCTGTGGCCCGCTCTTCGTCAATGTCGTTGACCGCCACCGTCACCCCTTCCTCGGCCAGTCGCGTTGCAATCGCCCGTCCGATACCACCGCCGCTCCCCGTCACAAACGCCGTTTTTCCAGTGAGTCCGCGCATGCTGAAATCGACTCCCGCAGAGGAGTTATACTATTGGGGTGTGTTTGCATTTCCCATGTCTTACGAGCGAATCGTGTACGAGCTGCACGCCGACGATGACCGCCTCGCCGTCATCCGTCTCGACAACCCGGAGCGCCACAATGTCCTAGACGAGCGGATGGTCCTCGAACTGTACGACGCGTTCGACCGCGCAGATCAGGATTCGTCCGTCCAAGGGATTCTCCTCACCTCCTCAAGCGATACCTTCTGTGCCGGGGCTGACTTGGGCGAACTGAACGGCCTCACCTTCGAAGAGGGCGCGCGCTGGCTCACCACCTACTTCGAGGCCATCGACATGCTCAGAGACACGGGCAAGCCCGCCGTCGCCGCCATCGAAGGCACCTGCGTCGCGGGCGGCAACGAACTCGTGATGGGCTGTGACCTCATCGTCGCCGGGCGCTCTGCGCGCTTTGGCCAGCCGGAAGTTGGCGTCGGCTCGACTGCTGCAGGCGGCGGCGTCCAACTCTTGCCGCTCATCGTTGGCGAGAAACGCGCCCGCGAGATGCTTCTCACCGGGTCGCTCCTCTCCGCGCCGGAAGCAGAGCGAATCGGCCTCATCAACCGCGTGGTCGAAGACGGCGACGCAGAAGCGCACGCCGTGGAACTGCTCCAAACGATTGTGGATACAAAAAGCCCGCAAGCCTACCGCACCATCAAAACCATCCTCAAACCGTGGACGAACTTCGGCCTGCTCGCAGAGGAGATGGCCCGCGATATGACCGCGAACGTCTGGGCCTCAGACGAGTTCACCGAACGCGCAAACGCCTTCCTCAAACGCGAAGAACTGAAACCGCGCGAGTTCACCGGCACCCAGCCCCGGACGCGAGATTAATTTTCCCCCAAAAACCGTTCTGCCGCCCCGCGGAACAACTGCTCGAACGCTTCTGCTGAAAGGTCACGCGAGAGCAGGTGCGTCCGCTCGTCTTCGTAGGAATACGGAATGTTCGGGTAGTCAGAGCCGTACATGATCGAGCCAGCAAGGTCTTCGAACACGTCGTCGTCAATCACCGCCGGGTCGAAGTCCATGTACTCGGGTGCGGAGGCGGACATGGCGACGGTCGTGTCCAAGAACACCTGTTCGTTCTCGCGGGCGCACTCGATGAACGCCTCGTGGTCGTAGGTGCCCATGTGCGCACAGCACGCGCGTACCTCGGGGTAGGTCTCGACGAACTGGACGAACTGGTCGAAGCCAACGGCGGGGTTGTCGCGGAACATCGGTGCGGTGCCGGCGTGGAACATGATGGGCCGGTCGTATTCGGCAGCCAGTTCAAACGCCGGGTCGAGCCGGGGGTCTGCGGGGCCACAACCCTGCACCGGACACTGGAACTTGAGGCCGCGTGCGCCCTTCTCGAACGCTCTTTTGACGACTTCGCCAACCTCGTCGTCGCCGTGGACGGTGGCGAACGGCACAGCCATTTCAGAGTTCGCACACTGGGCGAGCACCCAGTCGTTTAACTCGGCCGCAATCTCAGGTTTGTGGGCGTAAGGAAGCGCGATGTATTTTGCGACGCCTTCTGCGGTGAGTTCTGCCTCCATCGTCTCGCGGTCGGTCGGGTGGTCGATTTCCCACTCGGCGGCGTCGTACAGCGCCCCGCGGATGGCGGTCATCAGGCTGTCTGGCATCAGGTGGACGTGGGCGTCGGTTGCGGGGGCGAACGTCATGTCGAGAGCTTGTACGTGCCCATCCCGGCGGCACACACCGTGTCTCCGGCGCGAATCTCGATGTCCGCGACGCCAATCGACTCGCCTTCGCGGACGCGGGTGGCGGTGCCGACGAGCGTCTCCGCTCCGGCGTGAGTGAGATAGTCGATGCGCATGTCGATGGTCGGGGTGTAGCGCCCGAGGTTTCCGACGAACAGCGCCGCGCCGGTCAGGTCGACGAGCGCGGCGAGGACGCCGCCGTGGATGGCGGGCACGTCCGGGTTGCCAACGAGGTCGTCAGAAAAGGGGATGCGCGTCGTCGCGGTGTCTTCGGTCACCTCGACGATTTCGATGCCGTGGGCTTCGTGAAACGGCAAACTATCGAGAAGAGAGCGGGCGGTTTGCGTCCGATTCATGCGCTCAGATTGTGGCCATCCGCTAATAGGCGTATGGCCACTTGCGCAGGTATTCTTTGAGTTGGCCGAGCGCAGCCAACACCCCCTTTGGCTCGACGGCGAGCACGACGATGATGATGGCTCCGAAGATGACCGGAATCAGCGACGTCGCGTCGGGTGCGTAGGTGTTGAAGAACTCCTGGAGGTTGTCGAGGAGAATCGCCACCATCGCCACGCCGAGCAGCGCGCCCCAGACGCGGCCAAGCCCCCCGAACAGGAGCATGACGTAGTGTTGGAGCGTCAGTTCGATGGTGAAGAAACTCGGGTCTAAGAAGCCAATCAAGACGGCGTAGAGGCCGCCCGAAAAGCCAATCATGAACCCGCCGATGGCGAACGCGAGCAGCTTGTTGCGGAACACGTTGATGCCGAGGACGGCCGCAGCGAGGTCGTTTTCGTGGACCGCACGGAACGACCGCCCGATACCCGTTCGACTGAAGTTGAGTGACAGCAACGCGAACACCAGCATCGAGATGAGCGCGAGGAAGTAGATGTCCGTCCGCGAGCTAATCCGAATGAAACTCCCGAGGAGGCCCACGTCTACGGGAACAGTCTGCTGGACGCCCCCGTGGATGAACGCCGCCTTGTCGTTCAGGAAGAACCACTCGGCGATGAACTGCAGGGCGAGCGTCGAGATGGCGATGTAGAAGCCTTTGACGCGAACTGCGGGGAGGCCAAAGGCCACCGACACGCCCGCGGCGATGATGCCACCGACGATCATGGCGGGCAGTAAGCCAGCGCCCGTCCCGAGCATCCGCGAGGTGCTGTACGCCCCGATTGCCATGAACGCCCCCTGTGCGAGCACGATTTCCCCGGCGTAGCCGAGAATGACGTTCAAGCCGAGGACGGCAATCGCAAAGATGTAAATCTGGGCGAACAGATTGAGCGTCCCCCCACCTATCACGAACGGGAGGAGGAACGGAATCGGCAGGCCGAACACGAGGGCGATTCGCTGGGTGCGCCAGCGAAACAGTCCCATCCGCGACCCGTAGTCCGTGAAGTACTCACCGCAGGGCATTCGACACCTCCGCGGTGGAAACGAGCGACCGATGTGTGTTGAGTTCGTACATGGGTTAGATTCTCTCGATGCGTTCGGTGCCGAACAGGCCGTACGGTTTCACGACGATGATGAACAGCAGGAAGATGAGCGGCAGGATTTCTGCGAACCCTGCGCCGACGAAATCCTCGACGTAAAAGCGCCCGAGTTCCCGCAGCAGGCCAACGACAATCGCCCCGAGGAACGCCCCCGGAACGCTGTCAAGCCCGCCAAACACCACCGCCACGAGGATGATGATGCCCGTGGTTTCGATGGCGAAGCCAGCCCCGCCGTTCGCCATGGCGAGCAGGATGCCTCCGATTGCGGTAATCGTAATCGAGAGCGTCCACGCGATGATAATCGTCCGCTCGATGGAGACGCCGAGCGCCATCGCCGCTTGCTGGTCTGAGGACGCCGCCCGGAGAATCGACCCCGTGACGGTGTACCGGAAGAACACCATGAGCGCGATGACAACGACCAGCGAGAGCACGACGCCGATGGCGAACGGCCCGCCAATCTCCGTCCCGAACGGGAGCGGCACGCTCCAGTTTGGTAATATCGCCTCCGGGTAGGCGCGGAAGTTCGGGCCGACGAGGAACTGGATGAAGCCGCTGAAGATGCCACCCAACGCGAGGGTGACGATAATCACCGACAGCACGGGTTCTCCGATGAAGAATCGGAAGATGGCCCGCTCTAACAGCACGCCAAGCAGCACGCCGACGAGGATGGTCGCGACGAGCGCGACGACGCCACCGAGCGTCGGGAGTACCCCTGCGGGGACGAACCAGATGATGCTCGGAGCGGCGAAAATCGCGACGAAGTACGCCCCGACGAGCGCGAGTTGGCCTTGGGCGAAGTTGAGCACGCCCGTCACTTTGTAGATGAGCGAAAAGCCCATCGCGACGAGCGCGTAGATTGCGCCGATGCCGACGCCCGCGACGAGCGTCGCGAACAGGGCAGGAACGTCAACCATTATTCCGTCCCTCCGTCTGCTGCAACCTCTTCCTCGTCAACTGTGTCGAGGTCGATAATCGCCATTTCGCCGTGTTCGCGCGTCTCGCGGCCGTCCTGATACGTGATGGTGATGTCGATTTCACAGTCTTCTTTGTCGCTGTAGATGTCCTCCACGAGCGAGGCGTAGCGTTCGCCAACGACCTGGCGGCGAATCTTCCCCGTCCGGGTGAGTTCGCCGTCGTCGGGGTCGAACTCCTTGAACAGGACGATGAACTTTCGAATCTCGTTGCCTTCCAAGCGGGCGTTGGTCTCCTCGACCACGCCCGTGATGAGGTCCAGTACCTCGGGTTTCTGGGTGAGGTCGCGGTAGCCAGCGTACTGGATGTCACGCTGGTCTGCCCACTCTGCGACGTTGTCAAAGCGGATGTTGAGCACCGCCGCGAGGTAGTCGCGGCCGTCACCGACGACCATCGCCTCTTTGATGTACGGGTTGAACTTGAGCTTCGTCTCGACGCTGATGGGAGCGATTGCCGTCCCGTCTGCGAGTTCGAGCACGTCGTCCATCCGGTCGAACACCTTGACGTGGCCGTCTTCGGTGATGTCGCCGAAATCGTCGGTGTGGAGCCAGCCGTCTTCGATGGCCGAGGCCGTCTTCTCTGGCTGGTTGTAGTACCCCGAGGTAACCACAGGGCCGCGAACGACGAGTTCGCCACCGGGGGTGAGTCCGACTTCGACGTTCGGGAACACTTGGCCAACGGTGTCGGCCTGAATGTCGCCGTCGCGGTGCATCGTCACGAATCCACACACCTCCGACTGGCCCCAAATCTGTTTGAGGCGTACGCCGAGGGCGTGGTAGTATTCGAAGTGCTCTTCACCGAGCGGACCGCCACCGGTGTAGACGTTTTTCGCGCGTTTCAGCCCGATTTTGTCGAGAATCGGGCGGTAGGCCAGCCAGTAGGCGAGCCAGTTTTTCGCCCGCAGCGTCGCAGGCGGTGTCTCGCCTGCCTTCTCGCCGGTGATGTATTCTGTATATTCCTGGCCAATGGCCATCGCCTTCTCGTAGGTCCAGCGCTTCAGTCGCGTGGTGTTCTCGATTTTCGCCTTGATGTCTGCGACCCACGCCTCGTAGGTGCGCGGCGACGAGAAGATGATTTCCGGGCCAATCTCGCGGAGGTCTTCGCGTTCGGTCTCCTTCTGTTCGGGGAAGTTGGCCGTCCACCCGCCGACGAACGCGGCGGCGATGAGAATCATCTGTTCGCCAACCCACGCCATCGGCAGGTACGAGAAGTAGTCCGACTCTTTGGGGAGTGGGTCGATTTCGATGGCCGCGTTCGCGAGATTCACGAAGTTGAAGTGCGACAGTTGCACCCGCTTTGGCGTGCCCGTCGTCCCACTCGTCGGCGAGAGCATTGCGGGCGTGTTTGGGTCGATAGCGCGGATGCGCTCTGCGACGTAATCGCTATCGACCTCGCCGTTTTCTAAGCGCTCGCGTCCGCGGGCTTCTACCTCCGCGTAGCTGACGATGTTCGGGTCGTCCTGCTCGTAGCGGAACATCCCGCGTTCGTCGCGGTAGATGATGGTCTCTAAGCCGGGTGCGTCGTCTGCGACCGAGAGCACCTTATCGACCATCTCCTGGTCTTCTGCGAACACGATGCGCGGGCGAAGCAGGTCAAGTTGCTTCCCGATTTCCTCGGGGAGCATGTCCTGATAGTTCGGCGCGGCCATCCCGCCGAGCGACTGTGCGCCAAGCCACGCCCACAGCTGGTGGGGGCGGTTGTAGCCAATCGTGAACAGCACGTCGCCTTCACCGAAGCCGTACTCCTCTAAGCCGAGGGCAAACCACCGGACGCGGTCGTAGTAGGCCGTCCAGTTGAACTCTTGCCAGATGCCGAACTGCTTCCAGCGAAGCGCGATATCGTCGCCGTGTTTTGCGACGTGGTCTAACAGAATTTCGGGCAGCGAGCGGTCTGAGACGATGTCGATGTCGCCTTCGGGCGCGCTCGCCACGCGGTCTACGCTCACGCCGGTCGAGAGTTCGTCTTGGGCCATCACTCAACCCCCGTGTACACTTCTGCGACGAGCGAGTCTGCGGTGACCGCCTCTGGCGGCCCACGGGCGATGACCGCACCCTCTTGGAGCACGATCATCCGGTCTGAAACGTCAGTGACGACTTCGAGGTCGTGTTCGATCATCACGACGGTCAGGCCGCGCTCTTCGTAGAGGTCGGTCAGAAAGCGCACCATGTCGTACTTCTCCTCGAAGGTGAGGCCGCTCATGGCCTCGTCTAAGAGGATCACGTCCGGGTCGAGCGCGAGCGCCCGGGCCAAATCTACCCGCCGACGAATGCCAAGCGGGAGGCTCGAAATCGGGCTGTGGCGATACTCCCAGAGTTCGAGATAGTCGATAATCTCCTCGACCTCGCGCATATTTTTCTCCTCGATGTCCCGGCCGCGCCAGTAGAACAACATCGCCTCAAGTAGGTTGGGGCGACGGCTGATTGACTTGACCGTGATGACGTTCTCGATGACGTCTTCGCTCTCGAACAGTTCGAGGCCTTGGAACGTCCGCCCGAGGCCGTGGCGCGCCCGCTGGTAGGACTTCATGTCCGTCACGTCCTGCCCATCGAGGAACACCTGTCCGCCGGGGTCTGGCTCGTAAAACCCGTTGATGACGTTGAGCAGGCTTGTCTTGCCCGCGCCGTTCGGGCCGACAATCGACACCCACTCGCCTTTCTGGATGGAGATGGTGACGTCGTCTACGGCCGTGACCGCGCCGAAGGTTTTGGTGATGCCCTTACAGCCGAGGGCGGCTTCCTCCGGGGGAACTGGTGGGCCGCCTCGCACGTCGAACGTTGAGTTGCTCACGAGTCACCTCCCATCAGGTCCACCGCTTGCGAATCTTGTAGTGGCGGATGTCCGTATACCGCCCTTCCTCACGACTCGTGCCGAGGTAGAACTCCTTGATTTCCTCGCGGTTCTTGAGGCTGTCTGCTGGGTCGTGAAGCTCGATTTGCCCGTTTTCCATAACATAGCCATAGTCTGCGATATCGAGGGTGCGTTTGGCGTTCTGGTCTGCGATGACCATCGTGATGTTCTCCTTTTCGTTGATTTCTTTGAGCGTCTCGAAGATGTCGCGCACCAGTTTCGGCGCGAGGCCGAGCGATGGCTCATCGAGCAAGAGGAGTCGCGGCCGGTGGAGCAACGCGCGTGCAATCACGAGCATCTGCTGTTCGCCACCGCTTGCGTACCCCGCTTTCAGGTTCATTATCTCCTGTAACTGCGGGAAATACGAGAACGCGAGTTCGTAGTCGTCCTCGCTGAAACGCAACCGGCGGCCCTGTCGGTAGAGGCCACAACGGAGGTTCTCTTCGACCGTCAGGTCGCGAAACGACCGTCGTCCTTCGAGGATGTGGGTCACGCCGCGGGAGACCATCTCGTTCGTCCCGAAGTTGGTCACGTCCTCGCCGTCGAAGTAGATGCCTCCGCGAGACACCTCGCCACGCTCGGAGCGGCCGATGCCGGAAATCATCTTTAAGATGGTACTCTTGCCCGCGCCGTTCGGGCCAAGGAGTGCGATGATGTCGCCTTCGTTCGCTTCCATCGAGACGCCTTGGACGGCGAGGAAGTGGCGGTCGTAGACGATTTCTGCGTTGTCGAGTTCGACGACTGGCGGTGGCCCCGTTTCTGTGGCCCGGTCTGTCGTCTCTGCCTCGCTTGCCGTCATCGTCAGAGGCCAATCCAGTCGTCGCGGCGGGGCAGTTCGGCCTTCGAGTCGAACTTCATCTCGCCGTCTTCGACTTGGTAGATGCGACCGGTCATGGTCGGGCGGCGGTCGCCCTCTTCGTAGGTGAACGGCTCTGCGAGGCCGAACACGTCCCAGTCGCTGATCTCGAACATCGCAGAGCGGATGTTCTCACCCATCGAGGGGTCTAAGTCCAGGTTGGTGGCTTCCTGAATGCCTTTGAGGGCGACCATCGCGTGGATGACGCCGCGGACGTAGTTGAGGTTCGCTACGCCCGGGTCTTCCATGTCGCGGCCTTCGCGCTCGAAGGAGGCTTCGATGGCGTCTTTACCCTGTCCGCTGCCTTCCATGACCTCGGCGAACGTCTTGAACCCACTCGCGTAGCGCACGCCTTCGAACGTCTCCGGTGACTCTTGGACGCGGAGTTCGTCTACGGTGTAGGTCAGCCCCATGACGTTGACCTCTGGGTAGACGTCCTGGCGGTCTTTGAGCAACACCTGCATCGGTGCGGCCGTGTTCTGGTGGATGAGGTAGTCGATCTGGTCGTCCTTCGCCTTACGAAGCTGCGTCGTCGCAGAGTTCGCCGTGAGCGGCAGGTCGATGTCGTCGCCGACCTCCAAGCCCAACTCTTCTGCGTATGCCTTCCCGCCTTCGACGGGTGCCTTCCCGAACGAGGTGTTAGAGAAGATGAACGCGACTTTGCCGTCGGGGTCGTTGTCCGCAATCCACTTCAGGTGGGCACGCGCCTGACTCGTGTAGTCTAAGTTGCCGAAGAAGTTGTACGGCGCTTCCTCCGTGAGCAGTTTCGCGGAGTAGGACGCCGAAATGTACACAATCTTATCGCGGGCGACTTTCGGCGCGAGCGCTTCGGTGTCTGCGGTACCCCAACCAATGATGATTGGGGGCGTCCCGTCTGAGGTAAACTCGTCGTACTGCTGATTTGCCTGCGCGACGTCGTAGGCGTAGTCGACCCCGTTGTGGTTGATCTCTTGGTCGATGATGCCCTCTTCGTTAATCCATTTGAACGCATCTCGTGAGCCGAGTGCGGTCGGGCGACCGACGTCTGAGGTCGGCCCACTCTGGTCGTAGAGGCCGGGAATCGAAAGCGTGCCTTCGCCACCACTACCACCGCCACCGCCGAGGCAGCCAGCGACCGAGAGGAGGCCTGCAGCACCCGCAGCCTGCATGAATCGTCGTCGAGACTGCGTGCTAGCAGGCTGGTCTTGTGATTTGGTACTCTGTTTCATGTGACCATTCATCATTATTACTCCTGAACAATGTTGTAATGTGCGGTGTTATATATTTCGGTCAGTTATATGCCGCTACCCTCCATGGATTTTAAATTCTGGAATCCACTCTCTCGAATTTACAAATTCACTAACTTCTTCGATAAAACGACGCGTTTCGCGATTATTTCTCAGACGGGAAACCTTCTTCAAATCCGCGCGCGACACACAACGCATGGCCGACGATTGTATTTTCTGTAAGATTATCGCTGGAGAGATTCCGAGTAGAACGGTGTACGAAGACGACAACGTGTTGGCGTTTCTCGACGTGAATCCACTCACGAAAGGCCACACGCTCGTCATCCCGAAAGCCCACCACCGGACCGTGGCAGACCTGCCCGACGCCCTCGGTGAAGCCGTCTTCGAGGCGCTGTATCACCTCACGCCCGCGGTCGAAGAAGCCGTCTCCGCGGACGGGTCGAACATCGGCGTCAACAACGGCACGGCCGCAGGTCAAGAGGTACAACACGTCCACGCTCACATCGTCCCGCGCTTCGAGGGCGACGGCGGCGGGGCCGTCCACTCCATCATCAGAACCATGCCGGAACTGACAGACGAGGAGTTTGACGCCATCGCAGACGGGATTCGCGCCGCTTCCGAGTAACGCTCCGTATCTTTTTGTACGATTAGTTGAGTAGTTCAAAATATGGATAAGAAGACGCAGTCGCTCGCCCTCTGTGGTGTCGTCGGTGGTGCGGGAACGACCCGTCTCACGCTCGAACAGCGCGGCTCGCCCGAACCGACGAATCACGACGGCATCGTGCGCACGACAGATGTTTCGGAGCGTCTGGCGGGCCGCAGTAGAGTAGGTGACGACGAGGAGCACACTACTCGGTTCAGAAATATTGATTGTTAAAATTATCGACTAGTCAGCGAGTGAGTACGATGCGATCGTCGTCTTCTGTAATCGAAACTTCGGCGTCGAACAGCGAGCGAAGCATCGCAACGGTTTGGTCGTCGTGAGCGTCCGGGCTGATGTGGAAGTGGGCAATGGCGTCTGCGGCGAACAGCTGTCCCGTGAGCACGTGTAAAAACTCGTAGGCCTTCTCGGGCTCGACGTACTGGAGCAACGCCGTGAGCGAATCGAAACAGACGACGGTTTGGGCGTCGGTTTCTGCCCACTGAGAGAGCACGTTGCTGATTGCAATCCCGAGTCCAGTCAGGTCGCCCGCGCTCGCCACCGTCTGGATTGGGCCTGGGCCGCCGCCACCAGTGGCCGCGCTGGCCGACCGCACGCTATCACCAACGTTAATAATCGAAATGTCTGCTGGTTGCGTGTTACCGTGTTGGTGCCAGTGCGTGAGGCAGTTGTCAGGTGTTCGAGAGTAGGCAACCCACAGGACGTTCACGTCCGTCTCCGTCGGTGGCGTCAGCAACTCCATGCACGAATCGTCCGCCGCTGGACTCATCGGTGGCGTACACAGGAGTATATTGGCGGTATCTGCTAGCGTACTGTGGAGTGATTGCTCCTGTGATTCCTGTTGGCTCAAACTCGTTCCTCAGTAACATGTACTGGCAAGACTAAAATCGTTGCGCCTTTTCAGAACGTCTCAAAATTCGACATTACGGCGAGTCGACGCGCTCTACGGTGAAGGTGGATGGTTGTTCACTCAACTCCAAGATGCGCTCGCGCGCCTGTGCTCTCGACGCCGCGACCACGACCAATCCATCCACGGACGTATCTCCAGATGCTCGGTAGGCGGCCCGCGCATTCTCTGTAAACTCGGTCGCATACGTGCGCAACACGCCACGGACGCGCTGTTCCATGCTGGCTAAATCCGTCTCACCCTGTTCGAAGGCGGCGAGCGCGTTCTCGATGGTTCGCAGGGCAGAAATCCGGTCTATGTCGTCCGGAGGTGGTCGGTGCGCGGTTCGTACACCTCGCCTTTCTGTTTGAGCTTCTCGATTTCGTGTTCGGCCTTCGAGTGGTCCATGCCAATCTCCTCTGCGCGGTCTAACACCACGTCGATTGGCGCGCCGTCTTCGTACTCGTTTTCGATTTCCGCGATGAGGTTCTTGATGTTCTTCACGCGGTCGCGCTGGGTCTTAGAGCGCCCCGTCTCGACTACGTCCGCGTCGAACTGGCCGGTTTCTGGGTCAACCCCAATGTCCTGTAGACACGACCGGACGAGTTCGATGACGCGCTCTGCGTCCTCTTCGTGCACCGTATCAGAGAGACGCAACCGCGCACTCGCCTCTGCGAGCCGCACTAGCCCTTCGAGTTTCCGGGCGGTCACGGGCACCGGCGCGTCTTCGTCTGCGCCTTTCGAGCGCAGGTCGACGTAGAAGTCGCGGATGGCCTCCTTCGCCTCGTCGCTCATCGTCGGGTAGCAGGTGCGCTTTGCGAACGCGATGTATTTGCGGAGCAACTCGGCGTCGATGACCGGCGCGACCTCCTCGGTCACGTCGTTCACCTGCTGTTCGGTGAAGTTAGAGGAGTTCGTGTGCGTGCGGTGGGTGTGGAGTTCGCCGGCGTAGTTGGTTCTGATGATGTGCTCTGCGAGTTCGGTGTCCTTCTCTGCATCCGGTTTGTCCGTCACCGTGAAGATGAGGTCGAACCGCGAGATGAGCGCCGGTTCGAGGTCGATTTGCTCGCCAATCGGCTCGTACGGGTCGAACCGACCGTACTTGGGGTTCGCCGCGCCGAGCAGCGAACACCGCGACTTGAGCGTCGCGTTGATGCCCGCTTTTGAGACTGAAATGCTCTGTTGTTCGAGCGCTTCGTGCATCGCAGAGCGGTCTTCCGGGCGCATCTTGTCGAGTTCGTCCACCGCCGCAATCCCCTTGTCTGCGAGGACGAGCGCTCCGGCTTCGAGCGTCCACTGCTGGCCGTCACCGAAGTCGTCGCGCACCGCCGCGGCCGTGAGACCCGCAGAGGACGACCCCTTCCCGGAGGTGTACACCGACCGCGGCGCGATGTTTCGGATGTACTGGAGCATCGCGGACTTCCCCGTCCCGGGGTCACCAATGAGGAGCATGTGCAGGTCACCGCGGATGCGAGACCCGTCTGGCAGGTGCTTGGTCACGCCCGAGAACAACTGGAGAATCATCGCTAACTTCTCCTGGTCGTAGCCGAAAATCGAGGGGGCAATCGAACCGACCATCTTCTCGTAAATCTCCGCATCTTGTGAGAGTTCGATGATGGCTTTCTTGTCCTCCTCGGTGATGTCCATGTCTTCGAACTGCTCGTCTTCGATGACGATGGAACTGCCCTCCATGTACACGTCGAACATCGGGGACTTCTCTTGATTGTTCCCCTGCTGTTCTAAGTGCAAAATCCCGGTCACGCGGACGTGGTCGCCCGCCGTAACCTTCCCCGTGATGTCGTCTTCGATGTGGATGTCGATGCTCTGGGGCGTCTCACCGCCGCGCAGTCCCTCGGGGCTTTCCTGTACCCGGAGTTTCTGGGCGTCGATGAACTCAGACTGGTCGAAGTTGATCGAAAACGGCCCTTGTCGCTCACAGCCCTGACACTCGTGGGGCTCTTGGAAATCGCCACCCGCCTGCTGGATGAACGACAACGTCCCACAGCGCAGACACTCGAAGGCGGCCTCCTGAATCTTTGGCCGCACGTCGGTTGCCTTGCGGACGATGCCCTGCACCGCGATGAGCCGGCCACGATGCCGGGCGCGAATCTTCCGGATGTCCGTCGCCTCCGGCAGATTGCGGATGCGGATGTGCGCCCGGCCGAGACCCACGTCCACCGGCAAGTCGTACATCCGAAGCGCCTCCTCTGCGTACTGCTGGAGCTGGCCCGGCTGTGACTGATAGTCGTCTGCGAGGTCGGGGTCGAAGCGGTAGAGGTCTTGATAATCCAGATACAGCGACCGCTGCTCGTTGGGGTACTTCTGTGCGAGTTCCCCGATTGCGTCGCGGTAGTAGTTCCGGTAGAACTCTTCGAATCGGTCTATGAGCTCTGCGTTTTCCGCGTGCGCCATTCAACTGAAATGTACCCCACCATCGGCTAAGTAGTTTGGCAAAGGGCGGACTGAAAGTGAATCTCACTCGGGCGAATCACTATATACGAAGCCGACCTCGCCACATGCAGTGATTCGTTGATGCCCGGCCCCGTCTTTCTCTCCGGTGACACCGTCTCGTTGCACACCGTGTCGCGCGCCGACCTCTATTTCATCCAGCAACACGCAAACGACCCGGCAGTCTGGCATTCGCTCGCCAAAGCCGCACCCGTAAACGAGTTACAGGAAGAACAGTGGTACGAATCGTGGAGCGACGGCGACGACGTGCGCCTCCTGATTTGTGCCGACGGCGAGTCCGTTGGTTTCATCAGCCTGAGCGACTTCGACACCGTCCACGGCTCTGGCACCCTCGGCTACTGGATTGCTCCCGACCACTGGGGCAACGGTTACGCCACCGAAGCCGTCTCGCTCGTCTGCGACTACGGCTTTGGCCACCGTCGTCTGCACAAACTCATCGCCTACGTTTACGACTTTAACACCGGGTCACAGCGCGTGCTTGAAAAACTCGGCTTCACCAAAGAAGGCCACCTCCGCGACGGCGGGTTCATCGACCACGAGTACGTGGACTTGTTGCTGTATGGAATTCTCGAAGACGAGTGGCGGGCGGCTCAGAGCTGACTGGACTGTTTCCCTTCTTCGATTCCGCCCCTGTATCCGGTGTACGTATAGTATCCGAAGCCGCCGACGAACAGTACCGTCAGCACCCAGACGTAGAAGTTCACCACGAACAGCATCGTGACGGTGAACAACACCACGAGAGTAGCGACCAGCGAGATGAGCACATCGAGTCGAATGAGCAGGTCTGGGTCTGTCATGCTCTATGATTGGTCTCCCACGTAGTAGTCTCTCTGCTCAGACGTTCCCAGACGTGAACCCGGACACAAACACGGTGCTCTCTACCGCAGACGTCTCTATCCCATTCTCTCTCACTCACAATGGTGGTAGCAACATTTACCCAGTAGAATGTTCTACTACTACTATGGCAACCTCGGTAAAGATGGACGACGACACCAAATCCCAGCTTGAACGGCTTCAGGCTGAGATTCGGCTGAAAACTGGGAACCGAGTCACCCAACAGGAGATTCTGGCACGGCTTGTCGAACGCGCCATCGAGTCCAAAGCAGACCTCATCGACTCATTCCGCGAGCAACGCGTTCCCCTTACCGACTCCGAACGCGAGCAGTTCCACGCGGGAATGGTCTCCTCTGGGGTCACAACGACCGAAGACGACATCGACGACGTGCTCTACGGATGAGCGTCTTTGTCGATACCGGCGTGTTCTTCGCACACCACGATACGGACGCAGACCGCCACGACAGCGCAGTCTCAGCGTTTGACGAACTGCTCGACGGAGCCTACGGACAACCGTATACGAATGACTACGTGCTCGACGAAACCGTGACACTCACGCGTGTTCGGACCGGGTCGTTTGACGCTGCAGACACCGTCGCCCGTCGTATCCTCGGCGAAGACCCGTTTCCATCCGTCTTCGACATGCTTCACGTCGAACCGGACGACGTTCAAGCGTCGCTCGAAACCTTCCGACGCTACGACGACCACGACCTGAGTTTCACCGACGCGACGATACTCGCACAGTGTGAGTCACGCGGCATTGACGCCGTGTTGAGTTTCGATACCGATTTCGACGGACTCGTAGAGCGCATCGAACCGGGTTTCTGAGTGGATTGCTCAAATCGTCGCTCTCACGCGTGTTCCCACCCGGATTTGAACACCAGTCGCTGACGCTCCTTCGTTCAAATCGGCTGTTCATCACAACAGCAGCCGCTCACGAGTTTGTTCGCGACAGAAGTTCAGTGAGACCACCCGGATTTGAACCACGGTCGCTCGCTATCACTCGCTCTCTGCTTCAAATCCGCGGCTCATCAGAAAGCTCTCGCTCGCCAATTTGCTCGCGAGAGAATTATGGGACCACCCGGATTTGAACCAGGGTCACAGCGTCCCAAACGCTGAAGGATACCAAGCTACCCCATGGTCCCGCAATACTGGCTTATCGGCAGCAGTTGTAAAGGGTTTCGTTCCGCGTCTGCCGGTTTGCTACCGACTTACACGCCCCAGATCATGTAGATGCCCACCGTCGTCACGACGGCGAACACGAGTTGGAGCGGCGTCCCGACTTTCACGTAGTCCATGAACTTGTAGCCGCCCGGGCCGTAGACGAACAGGTTGGTCTGGTAGCCAACGGGCGTCATGAACGCCGTCGAGGCGGCGAACGTCACCGCGAGGACGAACGAGAAGGCGTTCGCGCCGATGTCGCCCGCCGCCTGAATCGCCACCGGAATCATGAGCACCACGCTCGCGTTGTTGCTGATGATGTTCGTGAGCAACGCCGTCCCGATGTAGAACACCCCGAGCACGCCAATCGCGGGCAACACGTCTGCTGACATCACGATGAGGTTGGCGAGCAACTCAGCCGCACCGGTGCGCTCCATCGCAATGCCGAGCGGAATCACGCCCGCGAGCAGGAAGATGACGTCCCACTGCACCGCTTCGTACACCTCAGGCGGGCGGAGACAGCCGGTTGCGACCATCGCCACCGCCCCGCCGAGCGCCGCGACGACGATGGGAACCACGCCGAGGGCGGCGAGAGCGACGACGCCGGTCACGATGCCGACGGCAATCGGAATCTTCGACTCCCGGTAGTCAGGACGCTCGACTTCTTGGGCGATAATGAAGTTGCGATTCCGGCTGAGGCGGTTGATGCTGTCGCCCGTCGCTTGGACGAGCAGCGTGTCACCCACACGAAGCGGCGAGTTGTCCATCCGCTGGCGGATGAGCTCGCCACCCCGGCGCAGTGCGAGCACGGTCGCGTCATACCGCTGGCGGAAGTTCGCCGTCGAGAGCGACTGGCCGACGAGCGCAGACGAGGGTGCGATGACGACTTCGATGAGGTTGCGCCCCTCACCGATTTGCTCCAGCTCCTCGTCGGTGACTTTTACCTCGGGAAGGAGGTCTAACCCTTCTGCGTCAATCAGTTGGACGAGCGTCCGTCGGTCGGTACGCACCGCGAAAATATCGCCCGCCTGAATCATCTTCGGGCCGAGCGGTTCTAAGAAGACGGCGTCGTTGCGAATCAACTGAATCAAGTCAACGTCGAAATCGGTCTCTTTGAGCGCTTCTTGCACTGTCTGGCCGATGATGGGTGAGTCCTCTCGGACGACCACTTCGGTCAGGTACTCGGCCATCTCGTACTCTTCGGTGAGGTCTTCTTCCGGTTTGATGCGCTCTGGGAGCAAGAATCGCCCGATGGTGAGCAAGTAGAGCACGCCAACGACGGTCACAATCGCGCCGAGTTGCGTGAACTCGAACATCGTAAACGGGCGGTCGAGCAGTCGCGCCGACAGGTCGGAAGCGAGGATGCTTGTCGAGGTTCCAATCAGGGTTAACATCCCACCGAACATCGAGGCATACGAGAGCGGAATCAGGAGCTTTGAGGGCGAGGTGCGCCCTTTGTGGGCCAAATCCGTCACCATCGGCAGGAGAATCGCCACCGCCGCGGTGTTGTTGATGAACCCCGAGATTGGGCCGACGATGCCGACGGTCGCAAACAGTTGTCGCCCTTCGCTCTCACGGGTGAACTTCGCCACCCACGCCCCGAGCATCTGGATGACGCCAGTTCGCTGGATGCCGTAACTCAGGACGAACATCGCGAGCACGGTGACGGTTGCCGGACTCGCAAAGCCGGAAATCCCGTCTTCGGGCGTGATGCCGGTCAGCGGCCCAAGTACCATCAGCGCGACCATGATGCCGATTGCGGTGATGTCGACGGGAACCGGCTCGGTCGCAAACAGAACGAGTGCGATGAGGATGATGGTAAAAACCACCATGGCTCCCGGTGTCAACGCTGAAAGTACCACACACCTATGTCAGGTGCAACTGGGAAAAAGAGTGCGGTCGTCAGGATTCCGGGTCGCGCAACTCGATGTTCGCCACGATTTCGTACGGACTGAGCCCCTTCCGAATGCCGTCTAACATGGTGAACGCCTCGCCCGGTGAGAGGAAGTGACGCGCCACCGCACGCCCGAGGGGTGTCGGTTCGAACCCGTCGATGAAGTTGTACTGCAACAGCTTTCCAATCGCGTGTTTCGTCGGAATGTCGCCGAGCATGCGGTCGTTCAGCCGCTTTGCCCCTTTTCCGGCGACGACGAGGTTCGCCAGCGTTTCTTCGACGGCGGCGTCCTCGTCGTAGGGGGTTTCGACGGGTTCCATCTCGTCTTTCAGCAGCGTGAACGCGACTTCGTCTTCAGAGCGCTCCATGCTGCCGTGGTAGGAGCCGTCAGGTTCGACGAGGAGGTAGACGACGCCCTTGTCGTGGTAATCGGGCCGCCCGGCGCGTCCGAGCATCTGGTGGAACTCTTGGACGGAAAGCCACTCGATTCCCATGGCGAGCGAGTCGAAGATGACCTGCGAGGCAGGGAAGTCAACCCCCGCCGCGAGCGCCGCGGTCGTGACCACGGCGGCCAGTTCCTGTTCTGCGAACATTTTCTCGACTTTCTTGCGACGCTTGTAGTCTAGGCCCGCGTGGTACGGTGCGGCGTTGTAATCCAGTTTCCGCGTAATCTCGTGACAGCGTCGCCGCGAGTTGGTGAAGATAATCGTCTGCCCGCGATAGCCCTTCGAGGATTTCGTGTCGAACGCGCGGCGCACGAGTTTGTTCTCGATGCGCGGCTTTTCAGCGCCTGAGGCGAACGTGACGTGGCGCTCGATGGGAACCGGACGCTCTTCGAACTCGATGAGCGTCGCCCGAAGCTGTTTGGCGAGCCACTTCGGGTTGCCGACGGTCGCAGACAGGTAAATCCACTGTGCGCCTGAGTACGATTTCTTGCGTTTGGCGCGCTCGTCGCAGTAGTACTTGAGCCGCGAGATGAGGCCGTCGAGGCGGTGGCCCCGGCCCTCGTCTTCTAACATGTGGACTTCGTCGATGACGACCGTTCCAATGTCGCCCAAGTCCTTGCCCGTCCGCAGTGCGTGGTCGATGCCTTCGTAGGTGCCCACAATCACGTCCGCGTTCGGGTCGAAGCGATTGCCGTTGTCCTGTACCCGACTCGCACCGACGCGAATCGTGACCTTGCCGAGGTGGCCGTAGCGCTTCTTGAAGTCCTCGTGTTTCTGGTTTGCGAGCGCGACGAGGGGGACGAGAAACAGCATCTTCCCCTTGTTGTTGAGGTGGTTGTTGAGGCCCGCCATCTCCCCGATGAGCGTTTTCCCGGTTGCGGTTGCACTCACGACGAGCTGGTCGTTGCCGTCGAGGAGACCGTTTCTCACCGACAGACTCTGGACTGGCAGGAGGGTATCGAAGCGGTCGGTGAGCAGGTTCTTGATGCCCGGATGCATCTTAAGTGACTTTGTCGTCACGGGGTCTACGTCCTCGACGGTGGCCGAAATCTCGTCGAACTTCGTCAGGTCGGGGTCTAAGTTCCCCTTCAGGAGGTTCGTAATCCGCTCTAAGTTCTGTACCGACAGGAGGAGGTCTTCGAGGCGTTCGACGGCGGTCGCGGTCAATTCGCCTTGGAAGGAGAGTTCGCGCTCTAGCTCGCGTTTTGCACAGTCGGGACAGATGTGCTCGCGGTCGGTTTCGATGGCCGTCTCGCTCGTGAGCGGCGAATAGCGCCCCTCTCCGGCGCAAATGCGGCAGGTACGCACGCGTTTTGCTTCGAGTTGGTAGCCGTCAAGCATCTCGAGGAGTTCTGCTTCGGCGTGCGATGAGGTCTGCTCTGAGATGCGAATGCGGCTGGCTCGCCGGGCGATTTCGACGAACTGGTCGGGGCTGCGTGGCTCTTCGTTGGAGCCGCGAATCACCCGAAAGCGGGCGGGTCGAGGACCTGCGTTCGTCTCCTTGAGTTCGAGTCGGGCGCGAAACACCCGCTCGCCGTCGCGCATGACGGAGACGAGATAGTAGTCGCCAATCTCGTGGAGGAACAGCGTGTCGACCCGGGCGAGCTGCTGTGACACGGTCGAATGTACGCAGGCCCGGGTACTTCAGTCACTCGCTACTCGGTGAGGGAGATGGTGTCGTCGCCGTTTGGCACCGCACAGAGGAACGCACCCGGCTCGTCGCTCTCGTTTCGATACCAGTGGACCGTTCCAGCCGGAATCAACAGCGAATCGCCCGCAGTGACGGTGTACTCCTCGTCACCAATCCCGACGACGTACTCGCCCTCTAAGACGTACTGTTCGTGTTCGACCTCGTTCGTGTGCTTCGGAACGCTCGCGCCGGGGTCAAGGGTGAACCGGCGAATGGCGAAATGTGGTGCGCCCTCTTGGTCGCTGATGAGGACGCCTTTTGCCATTCCCTCCGCCGCCCCGACAGGTTCGTAGGTGATATCTTCGGCGCGGCGAACGAGTGGGGTTGGCTGGTCTGTCATACCCCATTTAGCCCCGCTGTCGGGATAAGAATTGGTCACACCGCACGCGCTCTTAAGGGGCTTGCGCGCTTACCCCCAGTCATGCGAAGCTTCCAGATCGGGCGGCTGTTTGGCATCCCGATCAAACTCGACCTGACATTCCTGCTGGTACTTCCCGTGTTCGCGTGGCTCATCGGGACGCAGGTCGGACTGTGGGCAGGGACGCTGAACAGTCTCTGGGGGACGGCCATCGACCCCGCAAACCTCGATGGGACCCAGATGCCGTGGATTCTCGGCGCGGTCAGCGCAGTTGGCCTGTTCATCGGCGTCGTCCTCCACGAACTCGGCCACTCGCTGGTCTCCATGCGATTTGGCTTCCCCATCGCCTCCATCAAACTCTGGTTGCTCGGCGGGGTTGCCCAACTCACCGAGATGCCCGAAAACTGGAAACAGGAACTCCTCATCGCCATCGCTGGCCCCATCGTCAGCATCGCACAGGGCATCATATTCTACCTCATCCTCGTCGCGGTTCCCGGCTTCAGCGACCCGGTCAAATTCGTCATTGGCTATCTCGCACTCACCAACTTCGCGCTCGCGGCGTTCAACCTCTTGCCGGGCTTTCCGATGGACGGCGGGCGCGTCCTCCGTGCTCTGCTCGCGCGCAATCGGCCGTACGCCCAAGCCACCCGCATCGCCGCCGAGGTGGGCAAGGCGTTCGCCATCTTCCTCGCCCTGATCGGCTTGTTCGGTGGCGGTGGCATCTTCATGGTCGCCATCGCGTTTTTCATCTACATCGGCGCCTCCTCAGAGAGCCAGCAGATGACGATGAAAGCCGCCTTCGAGGGCGTCCGCGTCAGCGACATCATGACGCCAAAAGACCAGGTCGATTCGGTGAGTCCCGACAACTCCGTGACCGAACTGCTCCGCCGGATGTTCGAAGAACGCCACACGGGCTACCCCGTCATGCGAAACACCGACCTCGTCGGCATGGTCACGCTCTCTGACGCCCGCGAAGTGAAGGAAGTCGAACGCGACGCCTACACGGTGTCCGATGTGATGAGCGACGAACTCCACACGATTCCGCCTGAGAGCAACGCCCTTGACGCGCTCCAGCAGATGCAACAACACGGCATCGGCCGCCTGCTCGTCGTGGACGAAATGGGCACGTTCCACGGCCTCATCTCGCGGACCGACCTCATGACCGCCTTCGACATCATCCAGTCGAGCGGACCAACGCAGGTGCGACCCGGCAAAACCGCCGTCGAGCCGCCGTCACAGATGTTCGACGACCCATCCCAGTAATCAGACCGTCTCGATTTCCTCGTGTAACCACGCCGCCGCGGCGTCGAGCGCTTTCTCATCTGTTCCCCGCAACTTCAGTCGGTTTCGCCCCTCCTCGCGATTCGGATAACACCCGACGGCGACGCCAAACTCGTCTCTGACCGTCCTGAGCACCGAGAGCAACTGCCCTTCCGGCGTCGGCGTGTAGAGCGTCCGCGTCTGCATGTCACCCGAGAACTCGGTTGCGACCTGTTCGAACATGGCCTGCATCTCCGAGGGGATGCCGGGAACGGCGTAGACATTTTTCAACACGCACCCGGGTGAGAGTCCAGCGTCGTTAATTAGCACCCGCGAACCAGCCGGAATCGACGCCTCTGCGGTCGCGTCGATGTCCAAATCCGGATATTTGTCGGCTATTGCGGCGAGACGCGCTTCGACCGCTTCAAGCGCCTCGTCGTTCACTTCGAGGTCGCGGTCGAACGCACGGGCGAGGCTCGCCATCGTCACGTCGTCTGGCGTCCCGCCGAGGCCGCCGGTCACGATGACGGCGTCGAAGGCGTCGCTGTACGCTCGAATCTGGTTTGCGATGACTTCCTCGTCGTCGGGAACCACGAGAACCCGCACGACTGAGACGCCTCGCTCGCCCAACTGCCGGGCCAGCCACGAGGCGTTCGTGTTGTCGATATCGCCGGCGAGGAGTTCGTCGCCGACGGTCAACAGTGCGACTTGCATACCCACATCTGGTCTGGCGAGCGGGTTAAGCGGTCGGGCGAACCTGCCAGTGAACCCCTTCGGTTCCAGTGGAGAATGCGGCCGAAAAAGAGCGCGTGTGGTGGTTACTGGCCTTGTTTTGCGACCGAGAGCGAGGCGAAAAAGCCGAAGTAGGCAATCACGCCGGAGAGCAGGCACAGTTGGTAGGCCCACTCTGGCCCCTGCAACACGTCGAACAGGATGGTCACGACCGTGACCCAACAGAGCGCGAACGCGAGGTCGACGACCATCCCGTCACGGTGCTCGTGGACATGATTTCGGACGGTCGCAACCAGCCCACCGCTCGCCGAAACCTCCTCGCCCATCAGTCGTCACCTCGTTCGTCAATGACGAGCACTGGGCGGTGGGTCGTTCGGAGGACGCGCTCGGTGACGCTCCCGAGGAGCGCCCGCTTGACGCCCGACCGGCCGTGGCTGCCCATCACGACGAGGTCGATGTCCTTCGAATCGGCATACTCCGCGATGACGTCGTGTGGCGCGCCGACGCGTACCTCCTCGTGAACCTCTACGTCGTGGTCAGCGGCCGCTGCGGCGACGGCTCCCGTCGCCTTGTCTGCCTTCTCTTGCAGTTCGGTCATCTCACCGAAGTTGCCCTGTGTGATGCGGTCTACCTGTTCGGTGCCGAGCCCGAAGTTCACCGCGTCGATGTCGACGACGTACAGGGCGTGCAGTCGGGCACCGTAGGTTGCAGCGAGGTCGACGGCGTGGGCAACCGCGACGTTCGCCGTGTCGCTTCCGTCAGTCGGAATGAGGATGTTCTCGTACATGGTTAGTCGTCAGCGGGCGTTTTACCGCCGCTGCTTGAGACGATGTCTTCTGCGCTCTGTTGCTGGCCCATCGGTTCTGGGCTGTGACACTGGCGAACCATCCGTTTCGTCTCAAGCGATGGTTCCGGCGTCACCAGTGAGACGGCGATGGTGACGAGGAAGACGAGCGGCGTGCCGACCAGTGCGGCCCCAATCGGGGGCACGTACTGGGCGTAAATCGGGATGAGCGCGTTTCCGGACCCACCGGCGATATCTGCAAGGAACGGAACGTAGGCCGGGAGCACGCTGTTGATAACCGACGTTATCCAGAGGAGCAGCCCGACGGTCATCCCGGCGAGTGCGCCCTCTCGGTTGGTGTTCTCCCACCAGAGACCGAGGAAGAACATCGGGAACAGCACGGTTCCGGCGAGCGAGAACGCGTAGGCGACGAGTTCACCGATGAGCGCCGGTGGGTTGAACGCGGTCACGGTCACGAGTGCGCCAATCCCGATGATGGTCGCCCGACCGATGAGCACCTGCTGGCGCTGGGTTGCGTCCTGGTTGATGAGTTCGGAATAGATGTCGTGTGCAACCGCCGACGACGCCGTGATGAACAGGCCTGCCGTGGTCGCAATCGCCGCGGCCATCGCACCGGCAGCCACGAGGCCGACGAACCAGCGCGGCAGGTTGGCGAACTGCGCGGCGAGGACGACGATGACGTCGCCTTCCGCGCCGGACATCGCCTGTGCACCACTGAAGACGGCATCAGGCGAGATGTTGTTGACTTTTGCGAAGAGGTCGACGCCGAACGCCGCCATCGCTGGCGCGGCCCAGTACAGCAGGAGGATGAAAAACAGCCCCCAGACGGTCGACCAGCGGGCGGTCCGCTCGCTTTTGACCGTGTAGAAGCGCACGAGGACGTGCGGGAGGCCACAAGTCCCGAAGATGAGCGAGAACGCCGTCGCAACCCAGATGTAGTACGAGGCGTTCTGGAACGGCGCTGAGAACTGGCGACCCAGTTCGTTGATGAGCAGGCCGTACTCGATTTGCGGGAGAATCGTCGAGTAGCCCTGCGTGAAGCCAACGACGTACACGCCCGCGAGGAACGCGACGATGAGGATGACGTACTGGACGGCCATGTTCTTCGTCGCGCCGAGCATCCCCGAGAGCGCGAGATAGCCAACCGTGATGGTCATCATCACGATAATCATCGGAATGATGTCAAGGCCGAAAACGTACTGGCCGACGAGTCCCATCCCGCGGGCCTGTCCGACCGAGTAGACGTACGCGATGAGGAGCGTCGTAAACGCCGCAAGCGCACGCGCGGTCGGTGAGTTGAATCGGTCTGCGACGAAGTCGGGTGCCGTGTATTTCCCGAACCGACGCATCTGCGCGGCGAGGAAGATGAGCAGGACGAAGTAGCCGGTCGTCCAGCCGACGATGAACGCGAGCCCGTAGAAGCCAGCCAACGCCACGAGTCCGGCGAGGCCGAGATAGGACGCAGCCGACATCCAGTTCGCGCCGATTGCCATGCCGTTCTCGATGTTGCCGATGCCACGTCCAGCGACCCACATCCCCTCAGTGTCTGCCACTTTGAAGATGTAGCCGATGACGAGGAACGACGCCATCATCAGGAAGACGATGATGGCCGGGATGAGCTTGAACGAGATGTCGAGGGCCTCTGCTTGCAGTGGCAGTATCATTTCTCGACACCGCCGTCAGTGGCCTCTACATCGCGCTGTTTGCTGCTTTTTGTCTGCTTGGTCCCGGTGGTGCCGTGCTCGATTCCGTATTTTTGGTCGAGTTTATCGCGTTGGCGGGCGTAGATGGCCGCGAGGATGAGCGCGCCCGTCGGTGCACCGAAGGCGATGAGGAAGTAGTGCAGCGGGAAGCCGATGACCGGCATCGTCACCGTCATCGCTTCAGGGGCGAGTGCCGTCGCCGTCACCGGGCCGAAGACGATGAGCGCCCAGATGGCGAAACTGGCCCAGACCACTCTGAGGTGGTCTCGCATGAAGGGCGTGCTCGGTTTGAGGAGGTTCACCTCCTCGTCTAGGTAGTCTGTGTTCCGGTGTTTCTTTGCAGCCTGCGTGAGCGTGCCGCCGTCGGGTTCGACCCGCGGTGCATCCGCCGTATCATGTGTGTGTTTTTCTTCCATAGGTCGTAGTGTGCAGTGGTCGTGTGAGCCGATTGTGTGAAAAAAGCGCGACTGGTGAGTCAGTCGTTCTTTACCTTTGCCGCGATTTCAGAGACAATTTCGGGGTTTCTGAGCGTCGAGGTGTTTCCGAGTTCGTCGCCGTTTGCGATGTCTTCGAGCAGGCGGCGCATGATTTTCCCAGAGCGCGTTTTGGGCAACTCGGGGGTGAAGACGACCTGCTCTGGGCGGGCGATTGGGCCGATGGCCGAGTTGACACCTTCGATGATGCGTTCTGCCATCGCGTCGTCGCCCTCGTAGCCGTCTTCGGTGATGACGTAGGCGTAGACGGCCTCGCCTTTCACGTCGTGGTGACCGCCGACGACTGCCGCCTCTGCGACGCCTTCAACGCCGACGATGGCCGATTCGATTTCCATCGTCCCGAGGCGGTGGCCAGAGACGTTGATGACGTCGTCGACGCGGCCGAGGACGGTGATGTAGCCGTCTTCAGAAATCTTCGCGCCGTCTTCGGGGAAGTACACCCAGTCGTCCGGGTCGTCGCTGTCTACGTCAGAATAGGTGCGCCAGTACTCGTCGATGTAGCGCTCGTCGTTGCGATACAGCGTCCGGAGCATGCCGGGCCACGGCTTGTTGACCGTGAGATAGCCCGCGCGGCCGGGTTTGACCTGTTCGCCATCGTTGTCCACGATGCGCACGTCGAGTCCGGGCAGCGGCGGTCCGGCAGACCCGGGCGACATCTCGGAGACGCCGGGCAGCGTCGTAATCATCATGCCGCCGGTCTCGGTCTGCCACCACGTATCGACGATGGGGCACTCCTCGCCGCCGATGTACTTGTAGTACCACTTCCACGCGCGTGGGTTGATGGGTTCACCGACGGTGCCGAGCAGGCGCAGCGAGGAGAGGTCGTGGCTTTCTGGGTACTGGGACCCCCACTTCATGAACGCCCGAATCGCCGTCGGCGCGGTGTAGAGTTGGTTCGCTTCGTACTCCTCTACGATCTCCCAGAGACGGTCTTTCTCGGGGTAGTCTGGCGTCCCCTCGTACATCATCGTGGTCGTCCCGAGCGCGAGTGGGCCGTAGACGATGTAGGAGTGGCCGGTAATCCAGCCGATGTCTGCGGCACAGAAGTAGGTGTCTTCGGGCTTGATGTCGAGGACGGCTTGGCCGGTCCAGGACGCCCACGAGAGGTAGCCACCCGTGGTGTGTTTGACGCCCTTTGGCTGGCCCGTCGTCCCCGAAGTGTACATGAGGAACAACATGTCCTCTGCGTCCCTGGAAACGGGGTCGACCGTCATCCCTGCTTGTGCCTCCACGAGGTCGTCGTAGTCGTGGTGATTCGCCTCCATCGGGTGGTCGTAGTCGTCATCGAGTCGGTCGACAACGACGGTTTCGACGTCGTGTTCGACGCCCGAAAGCCCCTCGTCGGCTTTCTCCTTGTGTTCGAGGGGGTCGCCCCGGCGGTAGTAGCCGTCACAGGTGACGAGGAACTCCGAGTCTGCGGCGTTCATCCTCGTGGCGAGGGCGTCCGCGGAGAAGCCGGCGAAGACGACCGAATGGGGCGCGCCGATTCTGGCACACGCGAGCATCGCAATCGGCAACTCGGGAATCATCGGCATGTAGAGGGTGACAACGTCATCCTCTGCGACACCGAGGTCTTTGAGTGCGGCGGCGAACTCGTTTACTTCGCGGTGTAACTCCCGATAGGTATAGGTGCGATTTTCCTCCTCGGTCGGTTCGCCAATCCACTCGATTGCGGCTTCATCGCCGCGTTCATCGAGGTGTCGGTCAAGGCAGTTCGCAGATGCGTTGAGCGAGCCGCCCGTGAACCACTCGAAAAACGGCGGGTTCGAATCGTCGAGCACGGTGTCGTAGGGTTCGTCCCAGTCCAGGAGCGCCGCCGCCTGCTCCCAGCACTCGGGCCAGTTCTCCTCGAACTCCTCGTAGATGCCCTCATCCGTGACGTTCGCCTGTGCGACGAACGATTCAGGCGGGCTGAATCGCTCTTGTTCTGCCAACCGAGCCTCCAGTTCGGCGTCTGTGTCGTGCGACATGGTGAGCCGAGTTAACAACCATTATGTTCCCTAATAAGTGGTGTAACTAACTATCCCAATTGTTCACACACAACCGCAAGCGGCGCTTTCGCGGTCGTTTTTGGCGTTCTGGCGCGTCACAGCCACGGACGCGCTGTCGTGCCCGCCGTCGCGTCTCTAAGTAGTTAGTGTCCGTTTCCTGTCTGCGAAAGAAAGTCTGGTTTGCGTATGTGTTCAGGCGTCGCGGACGGTGCTGTCTGTGTCCTCGATGACCGCGGTGAGCACCTTCTGTTGGGCTTTCCGCAGGTGGTTATGCAATGTCGGTGAGGAGACGCCCATCGACGCCGCGAGTTCTTCTGCGGTCGAACCACGCGGCCACTCGAAGTAGCCAGCGAAGTACGCCGCCCGGAGCACCGAGCGCTGTTTCTCGGTGAGGCTGTCTTCCATCACCTGTCGAACGCCCGCCGTGGTCTGGGTCGGCTGTTCTATCTCGCGTTTTGCGACCAGTTCTGACTCGGGGAACTCCTGTGTGAGGGTTTCGACCACCGAGCGAATATCGACGCGCCGAGAGAACACGCCCGCAATCTCCGCAACGCCGTCTTCGACGGTGAGTTTCTGAGCCGTGCCGCCTCGGTCTACGAGCGCAGAGATGAACGTCTGGTCGCGCACGACGAGTTCGAGCACCGCGCCCGTGCTGTGGTCGCCAATCAACCGGCCTTCGGTGACCCCCGACGCACTCGAAATACGGTCGAGCACCGCGCGCACGTCCGCGTTGCGGACGGTGACGAAATACAGCAGGGCGTCTGCTTCGACGGGCACTGCGCCTTCGAGCTCGAACCGACAGCCGAGGTCGTGGGAGGTCGCCACCAGAAAGTCCTCGGTATCGGTACTGCGAAACGTCAACTCGACGCCCGTATCCGCGAGCAACAGCCGTTTGCGTTCGAGCGACGTGATGGCTTCACCAACTCGTCTGCCGACGTCTGCGACGAACTCGCGGTCTCCGGATTCGACCGTCTGGTGGGCCACACAGAGCAGGCCGTGGACGCGGTCGCTCGATTTGAGTGGCGCGACGACGAGTGCACACCCGGTCAACCGCCCGCTGACGTGGGTCATGACGTTTCGCAGGACGACGGTTTCTGCCTCCTGTTCGAAGCTGTCGAACCCGCCCGCCTCGTCTACCACCTCGCGTAAGTCGACGTCGCCTTCGTCGCGGTGGTTCGCGTAGGTTCGTGGAACGCCCTGTTCGTCACACACCCACGCCGTGTGGTAGACGCCCGCGAGCGCTTCACAGGTGGCTCGTTCGACCTCCGTGCGCGTCGTCGCCTCCGTCAGAGACGCGCCAAGCGTCGCCATGCAGTCGACCAACTCTGTATCGCCCCCGGCCTGCGGTGTGGCGGGTGGGCGGTCGGGCTGGTCCCTCGATTCCGCGGTGAAGGCGTCGATAATCGCCGCCTCGCTCGGTGGTTCGAAGTAGTGATCTAAGCTTTCGAGGCTCTTCCACCCGCCGACCGCCCGCACGATTTGGGGGTGGATGCGCTCTCTTTTTAGCAAGCGATGGGCGAAGTACTGGCGTAAATCACGCGAGGAAACCGACTGCAAGCGCGCGTCGTCCGTCCGAGTGGCCACGTCCGAGACGAGCATCTGGATGCGTCGTGCGCTCACGTCGAACACCGGCTCGTCTCGGCCGATGTCGTTCACCGAGATGAACTTCCGGAGGTCGTGAGCCACGGCCGGCCGAAGGTACATCACCCGGCTCTCTTGGTCGGTTCCGACGGTCAAAAGGGCGTGTGACCCGCCGCCGCGCTCGCGCGTGGACAGGTCTCTCGGGCGAACGCAGACCACCTCGCTCGGCCTGAGTCCGGCGTCCCCCATCAGCGTGACGACGAGGTCTTCGCGGTAGGTTTCGGTCGCTCGCTTCAGCCGCTCGAACGCCTCGGGCGTGAGCACCGTCGAACGCGCTGTGCGGGACATGCTATCATTCGTCTTTTTCAAAAGAGCTGCAGTTAATTCTTTCCCTGCTTCTGTTGGAGCACAGTCGGGTATTGCGACTATTCGCGTAGCTTCTCCCGAACTCTCTCGGAAAATTCCTTCACGTTTCTCTATTTCTCCGAAACGCTCACTCGTCGACGATGGATTCGAGTTCACCGACGACTTCGGGGTTGCGAAGCGCGCTCGTGTCACCGAGTTGCTCGCCGTTGGCGATGGCTTCTAAGTGCCGACGCATGATTTTCCCCGAGCGCGTTTTCGGAAGTGCGGGCGCAAACGTAATCCGTTCTGGGATGGCAATCTCACCGATTGCGTCCGCAACGGCATCCCGCACCGCCTGCTCTAACTGTTCGTCGCCGACGACGTTCCGCTCTGGCGTGACGTAGACGTGGATGGTTCGCCCTTGTACGTCGCGTCGCCCGGCAACGGCGGCGGCCTCCGCGACACCCTCGACATCGACGATGGCCGACTCGATTTCTTTCGTCCCGATTCGATGCCCCGAGACGTTCACCACGTCGTCTTCGCGGCCGAGCAACTGGATGTAGTCGGTCTCGACGGCGCGGTCGCCGGTGATGTAGTGCCACGCGCCCGCCTCGTAGGCGTCGTGGTCGGTGACTGCCCACTCGTCATCGCAAAACCCCTGTGGCATCGCCGGCCATGGCTTCGTGATGAGCAGGCGTCCGGGTTCGCCGGGTGCGACCGTCTCGCCGCGTTCGGAAACGATGTCGGCGTCGATACCCGGCAGTGGTCGGCCCACTGCACCGGGTTTCATCCGGTCTACACCCGGCAGCGTGGTGACCATCATCCCGCCGGTTTCGGTCTGCCACCACGTATCAACGATGGGGCACGCACCACCACCGACGTGTTCGTGATACCAGTGCCACGCGTTGGCGTCGATGCGCTCACCAACGGTGCCGAGCAGGCGCAGCGAGGAGAGGTCGTGGCTTTCTGGGTACTCAGCACCCCACTTTACGAACGTCCGGATGGAGGTCGATGCGGTGTAGAAGATGTCCACCGCGTTGCGCTCGATAATCTCCCAGAGCCGGTCTTTCTCCGCTTGATTCGGCGTGCCCTCGTAGAGGACGGTCGTCGCGCCTAGGGCGAGCGGGCCGTAGACGATGTAGGAGTGGCCGGTAATCCAGCCGATGTCCGCAGAGCAAAAGTGGGTGTCTTCGGGTTTGATGTCGAGCACCGAGCGCGCGGTCCACGCGACGTGAGAGAGGTAGCCGCCGGTGGTGTGGCGCACCTCTTTTGGCTCGCCGGTCGTCCCCGAGGTGTAGATGTAAAAGAGGAGGTCGTCTGCGTCGCGGGCGACGGGTTCGACGCGCTCGCCTTCGTGGGCGTCGACGAGCGCGGAGTAGTCGTGGTGGCGGTCGAGGGTATCGTCGTTGCCGAGGCGAGTGACCACGACCTGTTCGACTGTCTGTGGGACGGCGAGGCAGGCGTTGTCCGTGGTGTTTTTCATCGTGATGGCGTTGCCTCGGCGGTAGTAGCCGTCACAGGTGACGATGAGTTCCGAGCCGGATTCTTCCATCCTCGTGGCGAGGGCGTCCGCGGAGAAGCCGGCGAAGACGACCGAATGGGGCGCGCCGATTCTGGCACACGCGAGCATCGCAATCGGTAACTCGGGAATCATCGGCATGTAGAGGGTGACAACGTCGTCCTCTTCGACACCCAACTCTCGTAGCGCCGCCGCAAAGGCGTTCACCTCGCGCGAAAGCGCTTGATAGGTGTAGGTTCGTGTCTCCCCGAGTTCGCCCTCCCAGGTGAGCGCCGCTTGATTCTTCCGACCGGCTTCGATGTGGCGGTCTACGCAGTTGTACGAGGCGTTCAGTTTTCCGCCGGGAAACCAGCGAAACCCGTCGCTGTCGTCGAGGACGCGCTCGTAGGGACGGTTCCAGTCGAGGAGTGTCGCGGCGTGCTCCCAGCACTCGGGCCAGTTCTCCTCGAACTCTTCGTAGATGCCCTCGTCTGTGACGTTCGCCTGTGCGACGAACGCGCTCGGTGGAGCGACCCACTCGCTGGGCGGTGACAAGGCTTTCTCCGACCGACTCCTGCCGTTGTCCATGTGCCTTACATCAGTGTGGAGGGTCACAAAAACTGTACTGCTAATTTATGATTAATTGATACAATCCTATCCGACCACCCTCTTCACAGTGAGGGCACAGCCTGCACTCACGCCCGACCGTGCAAGAGACTGTCACGCTTTTTCCAATTCTCAGGCACTGAGATTCAGTTTCCCCGATTAAGACCCTCTTCTTCGTAGAATAACCTGTATGAGTGACAGAATTGGAGCACCTGGAACTGGCATCTCCCGTCGAAAATTCCTCGCCGCGACCGGCAGCGCCGGACTGTTTGCGACAGCGGGCTGTACGGCGGTTTCACAGCCCACCGCGCGGACGGTTCCGCTCACGAGTTCACAAAATAGCGCGTACCCCGACCTGCCGGAGACGGGAAAGCCCGAAGTCGTGAACTTAGATGAGCGCGGCCACGAGGTCACCATCAAGTCCGTGATGGCGCGCCACCACATCCACCCCGGCGAGACGATGAACGGCCCCATCACGCTCCCTGTCACGTGGGCGTTTCAGGCAGACGACGGCGTCCCGAGCGTCCCCGGCCCGATTCTTCGGTGCACCGAGGGTGCAGAGCTGAAAATTACGCTCGACAACTCGGAGATGCAGGTTCCCCACACGCTCCACTTCCACGGCGTGCGCAAATCGTGGGAGAACGACGGCGTCCCGACGACTACGGGCGTGACGGTCATGCCCGGCGAATCGCACACCTACACCATCCCGGCGAACGTTCCGGGAACCCACCTCTATCACTGCCACTACCAGACGCCGATGCACATGGAGATGGGGATGTACGGTATCCTCCGCGTTGACCCGAAGGGGTACGAGGAGGCCGACAAGGAGTACTTCATGACGGTCAAGGAGTGGGACACCCGCCTCTCGCGCCAGCACGGCGGCGAGAACGTCCAGTACTCGCTCTCTTCGCGCCACGCGGATGCCTTCACCATCAACGGCAAGTCCGCGCCCGCGACGCTCCACCCTGAGACGGGGTCGCCGCTCATCGTCGAACCCGGTGACACCGTGCGCATCCACTGGGTGAACGCGGGCTTCATGAGCCACCCGCTGCACATCCACAACCACCGATTCAAAATCGTCGAGAAGGACGGCAGCCCGATGCCAGAGGCGCTTCAGTTCCTCCAAGACGTGGTGAACGTCGCTCCCGCAGAGCGCTACACCATCGAGTTCGAGGCCGACGCAGACCCCGGCATCTACCTCGTCCACTGCCACAAAGTCGACCACATCCGCAACGGTGACAGCTACCCCGGCGGCATGCTCACGGGCATCGTCTACACAGACGCGATGGACACGGACATCTTCCGCAGCCTGATGGAGTACGCGGGGTACGAGGGGTGAGGAAGATGGCGTCCGACAACACGCAACTGCCCGTCGCCCGACGCCGCTTTCTCGCCGCAACCGCGGGCGTCGCGGCCGGGAGCGCGCTCGGCGTGAATCTGCTCAGCCAGCCGGTCGCCGCGCAGGCTGATTCGAGCCTCGAAGCGTGGTTTGCGAACACCGACAACGTGACCGAACTCGTCGATTTGCGCGGGCAGGGAACGGTCGACATCGAGGTCGGTTCGGCCGGAAACGGCGGGTCGTTCGGCTTCGAACCGGCGGCCGTCCGCATAGACCCCGGAACCACCGTTCGCTGGACGTGGACCGGCGAGGGTGGAATGCACAACGTAGTCGCCAAAGACGGCTCGTTCGAATCTGAGTTCTACTCGACCGCGGGCGAGACGTTCGAGTTCGTCCCCGACGCCGCGGGCGTGACTCGCTACGCCTGTGCGCCCCACGAGATGATGGGGATGAAAGGCGCGCTCGTCGTTGGCGACGCAGACGCCGCACTCGGCGCGGCCGCGGGCGAGGCGGGAGGCGACGCCGCCCCGAAAGAGACCTTCGACGGGTGGCTCTCGGGGACGGACAACTACGACGAAGTGGTCGATATGCGCGGCAAAGAGCAGGTGACCGTCGAAGTTGGTGCGGACGGAAATGGCGGCGCGTTCGCCTTTGAACCCGCAGCCATCCACGTCGATCCTGGAACCACTGTCGTCTGGGAGTGGGTGGGCGACAAAGCATACGACGTGGCCGACCCCGACCTCGGGTATCACAGCGACCTCCTCACGGGCACGGGCAATCGCTTCGCCGTTGAGTTCGGCGGCCACGGCCTCAGCACCTACGAGTGTACGGCCTACGGCGAACAGGGTATGCGGGGGGTCGTCCTCGTCGGAAACGGGCCAGACCCCGTGCTCTCGCCGCTTGGGAAAGTCGTCACGGGCGGAGTCGCAACCGTCCTCGGCGCGCCGTTCCTCTACGGCCTGCGCCAGCACGTAAAAGACACCACCCGAACCGACGCCTAAGCGCGCGTCATTCCTCTGCTTTTGCTGTTTCGAAGCGTTGTGAGGGCAGTTTGAGTTCGTCGAGCCCGGGCAGGTGTTTGACGTTGAACACGACTTTAAGTTCGTCAGTACACGGCCGCCCCACACACGAGAGGCGAATGCCGTTTTCCATCATCGACGGCGAGAGGACGTGGTTTGGCGGCATCTCCATGTCGCCTTCGATGACCGCGACCGCACAGTTCGCACAGGCACCGCCCCGACACGCAAACGGCCACGAGAAGCCGACTTCTTCTGCGCTCTCTAAGAGCGAATCGCGCGGGTGAGCGAGCAGCTCGCCGTAATCCGCTGGCATGAGCGTTTCACTCGCGGCTTTCGAGAACAGTTCCGCGTCGGTAATCTCCCAGCCGAAGTCGTCGAACACCTCGTAGTTGAGAAACTCGACTTTCGTCTCTTCGCGCTCGTCTTCTGCTGGCTCTGGAGCCTGCTCGTTGTCTGGTTCGGCTGCGGGGTCGTAGCCCGCCTCAATCTGTGCGTACGCTGTCTGGACGGCTTTGAACTCGCGGACAGAGCCACCACGGTCTGGGTGGACTTCTTTGACTCGCGCTCTGTATGCTTCGACAATCTCCGCCTCGTCTGCATCCGACTCAATCCCGAGAATATCGAACGGGGACGCCACACTCGAAGTAAGCAATTCGTCGCTTAAAACCTCTCTGGCAACTGCCCGGCGCTCCCGTGTGCTGTCGCCGTCGCGCTTGGCGACTGCCGTGCTCGTTTAGAGGCCGTTCATTCAAGTTATTTTGAATTTCATATTAGTGGAAAAGTACATGTGTCAGACCGGTAACTATGAGATACGATGTCTCGCACTCCTCTCTCGGAACTTCCACACGTTACGAAAGTCCCGTATCTCATTATGGGACTTAGTGGAGGGCTTCTTCTCTCGTTTCCTGCCGAGTGGATGATTGTAAACGCGATGGGGGAAACGGAGCCGGTCTATCAACTGCTCACGAATACGGCGATTACGATGCCAATAATTCTGGGCCTGTTTTTCGGTGGCTACTGGCTCAAACGGAGTTGGTTAGACCCACAACGCTACTGGCGAATCGCGCTGTGGTGTTTTTCGGGCTTGGTTGTTATCCTCGGGATTAATATCATCGTCATGTTCGTCACCCCGCCACTTGACGAGGTCAGTGGGTACATCCAATGGGGCCGATTTATGGCGTGTCTCGGCGCTGGGGGCGGTCTCCTCATCGGCGTCATCGAGGCACGCGCCATCGAACGTGAACGCCTCGCAGAGCGGGCCGTCATTCGCGCAGAGCAACTTGAGTATCAAAACGACCAACTCGAGTTCTTCAACAGCATCCTTCGCCACGATGTGTTAAACGGCATGACCGTCGTCGGCGGGCGGGCAGAAATCCTCTATGAGGAACTGGACGACGGTGACCACCGCAAACAGGCGGAAACGATTCTCAAGTGGAGCGACGATGTCGTGACAATCGTCCAGCGCGTCCGGTCGATTCTCAACGCGCTAACCTCGGACAGCGAACCCCAACTTACCAAAATCGAGATCTCAGAGACGATTCACACAGAAGTCGACCGACTCAAATCGACGTATCCGGCCACGACCTTCGAGGTTCACGTCGAAGACGAGGTGTTCGTCAGGGCAGACGAACTGTTGAGCGAAGTGATTGGCAACCTGCTCACGAACGCCGTCGAACACAACGACCCCGACGGCCTGCACGTCACCGTCAGCGTGGAGGCTGACGACGACACGGTCACGACCCGCATCGTTGACACCGGCACGGGGGTTCCAGACGAGCGAAAGCAAGCCATCTTCCGCAGAGGCGAAACTGGCCACGTCAAATCGACAGGCAGTGGCTTTGGCCTCTTTTTCGCTGACTCGATGATGACCGTCTACAACGGCTCCATCGAAATCGAAGATACAGAGCCACACGGGGCAACGTTCATCATCGAGCTTCAGCGGGCGGCGGAGACCCGCCACGAACCACCTGCTGAACTGGTTTCTCCCGTATAGCCACGTCGACTGAATCGATTTATTCCTCTTCCTAACGAGAAATCGGTGGGATATCCGCCATTTGGATGGCTCACCCAGGTTCTGTACCCTGTCACCTTCACGCGCTATGTTCACACGTATCGTGAAATGGGCGTTAGGTGTTAGATAATCTATATCTTGTTCTGAGGCGTCACGGTCGATGTGACGCCAACTCTCACTCGACGGACGTTCCTCGCGTTCTCAGGGACCGCGTTCGCTGCAACATTCGCTGGCTGTACTGGCTTCCTCGATGACGAACCTGCAACTGTGACCGTGCAAAACGGCTTCGACCGAGAGATCGTGGTCACCGTCGAAGTGCACCACCGTACGGACGAGTCGCTCGCCTACGAGGAGACGATCAGGCTCGCCACTGGTGAGTCACAACAGATTCTAAATCCGATGGATACCGCTGGTTCCTACGAGATACACGTGATTGTCGAAGACACGTTCGACGAGACCTACTCGTGGACCGTCTCCGAAAACGGTGCCCCGAGCCTCTATCTGGACATTCGCCCACACGGGATGGAACTCTCCGACGCAGGGCGCTAGAACGCCAATCTCATTCCGTGACGCGGGTCGATTCGTTTCGGTTCCGGGGCGACGCCACGCCAGCACTCGACACCGCTCATTTCGCCCAAACTCATTTTTATCCAAGGCCTATTGATTAGAGATATAACATGAATGGTGCATCACGGCGAACGGTTCTCAAGCTCCTCGGTGCGAGCGGTGTACTCGGATTCGGCATCGGGAGCGCCAGCGCAGCGAAGCCAAAAGGCAACATCAAGAAGTTAGGCCACTCGTTGCTCTCTGACCCACCCGGAAGCTACGCCGAAGTAGACGTCCGAGGCGACGGCCACTTCGCCGTCCTCGGGAGCTTTCTTGGCGAAGGTGGTAGCTTCCTTGTCGATATTACGAATCCGACACAGCCAACCGAGGTTCATCGCGTTCCATCTTCCGAGCACACGCGAAATGCGGACGTCAAATTCGACACGCGAGACGGGCTCTACTATCGCAGTCAAGAGCCTAACGACGACGAAGGCGTTGGTGGCGTCGAAATCATTGACTACGGCTACGGAGACGCCACTCCCGAGAACCCTGCGGTAATCGGTCGGTTGGATGCAGAAGATACGCACAATATCTTCTGTCATCCGAACGCGGACATCGTTTACACGACCAACGCCCACGGCGGACACGACGACGAAGAGAACACGGGGTTCGATATCTTCGACGTGAGCGACCCGTGGAACCCAACGAAACTCGGTGAAGGAGGCCCGGCTGGTGCCCTCCACGATTTGGTCATCGACCCGGGCACGGAGTTCATGCACTGTGCGTATATCGGCGGTGGCCTCGATGGTTACGTCATCGTCGATGTGAGCACGCCGACAGAACCCACCGAAGTCGGTCGCTTCGATTACGAAGGCTTGCCAGATTACAGCGAAGAACGCCTCGAACAGGGCAAACCTGGCTTCGAGAGCTGTCACTACGCGAACTACGACCCCGAACGCGGACTCGCCGTCGTCGGCGACGAAATCGGCCACGGCTGGCCCGGTGGCAAGCACATCTTCGACATCGGGTGGGGCGACGGCTCGCGGGCGAATCCGAAACACATCGGGTTCACCTACTCACCGAACGCCGAATATCAAGGCGACGACGACCGCGAAACCTACGACTGGACGACCCACAACCACGACGTTATCTCGAAAGACGACACGACGCTCCTCGTTGACGGCGGCTACCACGAAGGCGTGGTCGTCTACGACATGAGCGACCCGACCGACCCGGTTCCGGTCGATATCTACGAAACCGACGACGAGGCAGCCGACGCAAACGGTGCAGCGTGGCTCGGCTCGGCCCCGAACGCGTGGGGTGCAAACTACAACGAAGCGCGTGACCTCGTGGTTGCAAGCGACATGACGACCGGCATCTACACGTTCAAAGTGACGCCTTCGCGCAACAACGGCAAGTAACCGGTCACGCCTCGCGGGCCGCTCATTTTTCAAACGGTTAGTTTGTCCCTTCAGGCTCACTGCTATCGAAAAAGACCGCGGACGCGCTTCATTCACTCGGCTGACTTACATACCACGCTCAAGCCCTTCGAGAAGTTCGACAAACTTCGGGTCTAAGTCTGCGTGGTGGTGGACGATTTTCCACTCGCCGTCTTCGAGGGAGTAGATGTTGGTCGCCCGGTATTCTGCGTCGAGCGACTGGCCGCCGAGCGTCATCGACGCCTGCTCGGTCGTGAGTTCGTAGGCCACGTCACCCATGACGCGGATGAACTGGTCTTTGCGCGTAACCGTCCCCTTCTCAGCAAGGCCCGCGACTGCGTTCCACGGCTCTTTGACGGCTTCCCAGCCGACTTCACGGCCGCCAATCGGATGCATGGTCGTAACATCATCTCGATGTGACCAGACCTCTGCCATCGAGTCTGCGTTACCGGCTGCCATTTGTCCTAACGCCTTGTAGAATTTGTCCGACGCCGCCCGAACCCCTGTGTCTGCTTGTTTGATTGCCATGTGTGGCACCAGTACTCCTAGATGCGTGCTGAGGGCTTAACTGTCATACTTCTTATCTGTATGGTTTTCCATCGGCCAAAAGAATGTCTTGGCAGTATCGTCCTCCGTTTTTTCTGCGTTAATTCCAGCGCTGGCGGTGATTGTTCCACATGGATATCCACTTAAACCATCTTGTAATTTGACTAACCGTTCCACGAATGGAACGAATTGGAACACACCCACGGCTCTCGAAACCCCCTCCTAACAAAGCATCGTCATAACCAACGGTAGTGTACCATGGTGCAAATGCACAATCTCACGGGCTTTCAACGCGACCTCCTGACCGTCATCGCAGGGCACACGAAGCCCTCGGGCCAAGACATCAAAACAGAACTCGAAACCCACCTCGGCGACATCAACCACGGCAGGCTCTACCCCAACCTCGATACGTTGGTCGAGATGCAGCTCGTAGAAAAGGGTGCAATCGATCGCCGCACGAACTACTACACGATTACCGACGCCGGGAAAAAAGCGCTGGTCGAATACGCAAACTGGCGTGAGAGCTACCACGCAGAAGTCACTTCACCGATGCTCTGAGCGCTCAACCGGTTGCGTCGGTTTCCGGCTGCAAAGAGGACTCCCCCTGCGTCAGCGTCTCGTTGCGACTGCGTGCTGGCACGCTGTCTGCGCCGCTTTTTACTTACTTCGGTCATCTGCAAATTCAGGCTCTCCACCCGCTAGTTACTCGCTACAACGAGCGTCAACGTCGTAGTCGTGCTGGCTCCGTGACTCTCAGAACACCGTCGAATAGAGGCGCCACACGTTCAACACGACGATAGTTCCGATGCCGGTGACTTCCATCTCTACTTTTTCGCCACCCCGTCACAGTGCTCAAGTGCTCGTCTCTGCTGGTGGAGTTCACAACGCTCGGTAGCACTATCGTCGCCAGCAGCGTAGTATCGCTATGGCTCATCCAGCACGCGCCACTGAGGGCGACCGTCTTACCCCCGCAGAGGCGTTCAGTATCATCGGCAACGAGACACGCCTCGAGATACTCCAGGTGCTTTACGAACAGCAGGCCGAGCCGCCAATGACCTTCTCTGAGCTTCGCAAGCGCATCGGCATGCGTGATGGTTCACAGTTCAACTATCATCTCAAGAAACTTGAGGGCCCATTCATCCGCAAGACCGACGACGGTTACGCGATTCGAATCGCGGGTTGTCATGTCATCTTAACCATCCTCGAAGGAACCTTCACCGCCAATCCGAAAATTGCCCCGTTTGAGACGGGAGGGACGTGCGTCGCATGTGCGGGGGCGCTCTACGCGGAGTACACCGACGAGATGGTGTACGTCTCGTGCTCGTCTTGCGAGTTGGTGCATGCCATGGGTATGTTCCCTCCCGGAGCGGTCGTCACTCGAACCGACCACGAGGTGGTCAGCGCATTTAATCACCGAAACCGACACAGTTTCGAACTGTCGGTAAAGGGGATGTGTTCGACGTGTGGAGGGACAGTGCTGAAAACTCTCATTCGAACGTTCGAGGAGATGGAGGTCTATAATCAAGAACTGGCGCCGACTGACTTCCCGGGGTTCGATTTCGGCATGAGATATCAATGTGCGCAGTGTAACGTCTGGAATTACGGCACGCCGGGAAAACACCTCCTCACCCACCCGGCTGTCGTCGCGTTCTACCACGAACACGATATTGACCTTTCTACGGTCCCGTTTTGGGAACTCGATTGGGTCATCAGCAACCAGCGGACCTCCATCCTTACCGAAGCTCCCCTCCGCGTCAGAGTAACGATTCCCCTCGCCAACGAAGCACTTCAGGTGACACTCGACGAACGGTTCGAAGTTTGCGCCATCGAGCGCACCGCAACTCTCTGATTTTGAGGATGGTCGTGCCCCTCCGAAAAGTAGACACAGTCTCCGTCGCACTCGACGCACGTCAGGGGGAGGACCTGTCCCTCAGTTTTCTACACCCGGCGTGAAACCCTGAGATGGCAAAATAACCTCTCTGCTGAATACCGGATCTCGATCCATCGTTAGGAGGTGAACACGTAAGCAATCACTCGTCGAATGGATAGGGGTCAGATGATGAGCGATTGGAGATTGGCACTTCGAAGCGGAAGGGATGGCGCGGTCCAAGACGATCGCGTGTTCCCCAGTACTCGCTGGATTGCACGCGTTATCATCCCGTTTCTGGCTGCGGCGTTTCTGGTCTTATTTGGACTCCCAGCTCGAACCGCCGAGTTTTTCGCGTGGACGATCCGGCCCGAGATGACGCCCATCATCATGGGTGCTGGCTACGGAGCAGGCGTGTACTTTTTCTATCGCGTTTCGACCGTCGATACGTGGCACGCTGTCGCTCCAGTCTTCCTCGGTATCGCTGTCTTCACGTGGCTCATGGCAATCGCCACTGTGCTCCACTGGGGAAATTTCAATCACAATCACTTCACATTCGTCCTCTGGGTAGTTCTCTACGCAGTAACACCGATACTCATTCCCGCTGTTTGGGCGCACAACCGACGGACCGATACTGGCGAACTGACGGCCGGTGAGCCCACGCTTCCTCAAGCCGTCCGCGTTCTCGGTGGTGGCCTCGGACTCGTCGTCACAGCCAGTGCCGTCGCCCTGTTCTTCGTCCCCGAACTGATGATCGATGTCTGGCCGTGGGCCGTCTCCCCGTTTACGGCTCGAATCTTGGCAGGGTGGTTCGCGCTCTTCGGTGTCGTGAACGTCGCTGTCGTCTTCGATGCGCGCTGGAGCGCTGCCCGAATCTTGCTCCAGAGCCAGGTGCTGGGATTCACGCTGGTCCTGATTGGTGTCCTCAGAGCCTGGGATAACTTCGACACGTCGAACATACTGACCTGGGGTGTCGTCGGCGGGATGGTACTGTATCTGGGTGCCACACTGGTGTTGTATCTCGGAATGGAACGTCGGTGAACGACTCTCGAAGGGTTCGGTCCCGTTGCTGACGACGCACCCTGTATGCAACACGGTCACTGAAACCTGCCCAGCACCTGTGAGCAAGTGGATGCTGCAGACGGTGGCGTTGTTGCACTTCGCAGAGCGGGACCGGTGCACGCAGTAGGCTGACCGCATAGACGCCCTCCCAGCGTCGCAGTTACCGCGATGAAGGTGATAGACTCGGGTGCTTTCTTCAGTTTTGGCGTGCTACACACGTCGTCATGACCGCGAACGCGAGGCGTGTCTCGTATGCGATGGAACCGAGACCTGTCTTTTTCAGCGCACGCGTCGAGTACCTAGCATGCACGCCCACTCCGTCATCGAAGCCGTTGGAAACACGCCGCTCATCGAACTCCCTGGACTCCGTCCCGAAGGTGGCGCACGCATTTTCGTGAAGTGGGAAGGGGGGAATCCAACGGGCAGCATGAAAGACCGGTTCGCGCTGGCGATGATTCGGGGCGCACGTCGTGACGGTCTGCTCGAACCCGGTCAGCGTGTTGTCGAGTATACTGGCGGGTCAACGGGCTCCAGTCTCGCCTTCGTCTGCGCCGTCATGGACCATCCGACGACGATGGTGACCGCAGACTGCTTCGCCCAGGAAAAGATCCGGACGATGCGAGCGTTCGGCGCAGCAGTCATCGTCCACGAAACGCCCGACGGAAGCGTTTATCCAGGTATCGTAGACGACATGATGGAATACGTTGAAGACGTGAAAACAGAAACCGGCGCGTACCACACCCATCAGTTCGAGAACCCGTATCTCCTCGAGGGCTACACCAAGATGGGCACGGAAATTCTCGAAGATTGTCCCGACGTGACCGATTTCGTGATGTCCTACGGGACGGGTGGCTGCTTGACCGGGAACGCACAGGTGCTCAAACCAGCGGGTGCTCGAATAACTGCCGTCGAACCGGCTGAATCCCCACTTCTGAGTGCGGGCCACTCTGGACCACACCACATCGAGGGAATCGCCGTTGGCGTCCATCCACCCATCTTCGAAACGGAGCCCTACGACGACGTTCGTGCGCCATCCGAGGCAGCGGCCCGTGCGATGATACAGCGAGTCGCCAAGACGGACGGACTCTTCGCGGGGCTGTCCACGGGGTTGAACCTCGCCGCGACGGTGGAAATCGCACGCGAGCGCGACCCAGACGACGTCGTCGTCACCGTTGCTTGTGATACTGGCTTGAAGTACCTACAGGGCGACCTCTTCGCGAAAACACAGTGATTCGCCTCGACTTCGAAGCGTCATGAGCGACGTTTGGTGGTGCGTGTGGAAGGCTGAATCCGAGGGTGAGTGAACCTGTGTGAAACTCGAATATTGTCGATAACGGGCGTCTGGAAGGATATTTCTCTGGACAAAATATGAGCCGACAGGTGTGCTGAGCCACACAATGTCGGCTTTCACTCGTACGTATTTTCCAAAACCGCACGACAGTCTAGCTGTGGTAGTTGTATTAGCTATCTGACGCTGGGTCGTACTCCTCGTCGGTGACGTGTTCTAGCCAGGTGACGACCTCCCCATCAAGTTCCTCGTGGATGGCGATGTGTGTCATTGCGTTTTCCGGTTTCGCGCCATGCCAGTGCTTTTCACCTGGCGGGAACCAGACGACGTCGCCTGCACGGACTTGCCTGATTTCGCCGCCTTCGCGCTGGACGAGCCCGCACCCATTCGTGATGACGAGTCGCTGTCCCAGCGGATGGGTGTGCCACGCAGTGCGAGCACCCGGCTCAAAGGTGACGCTCGCTGCGGCCGCGCGGGCTTCGTCCTGTGGGTCAAATAGCGGGTCAAACCGAACGTCGCCAGTGAAGTAGTCGTCCGGCGCAACTTTCGAATGCTGTGAACAGCTGTCAGTGATCTCCATAGATTGAACCTGTTCTGAATTTGCACGCTGTTTGTCTTAGTTTCGATGCTGTCTCAAAAGGACGTGTATGTGCTCGGCGAGTCGGACACGAGGACGCTTGAATCGATATCGTACAGGAGACGCTCCAGTATGTGTTTTGGACACCACTGGATTCAGCTGGCAGGTCGGAGCGAAGTGATTTCACTCATACTCAGTTATTGGTCCTATGGCCAGCGAGATGAGTACACTCTACCTTTTTCTCTCCGGTGTCACTCTCCTGCTCGTAACTGCACACGCGCTTGGAATCGCAGCCGACCGGCTCGGGTTCGCACCAGTCGTGGGGGAACTCCTCACGGGGTTGGTGTTGGGTCCCTCTGTCCTCGGACTCCTCTTCCCCTCGGTAACCTCCATTGTGGTGCCGATTTCAGAAGGCCTGTCTGCACTTGCCTCCATTGGCCTCATCCTCCTTCTCGTATTGGCCGGGACAGAAATCGACGTGTCAGTGATACGCCGGTACGTGCGACCGACAATCGCTCTTGCCGCGGGAGCCTCTCTTGTCCCCTTTCTTCTGGGATTCGCTCTCGGTTGGTTTCTGCCCGAAACCTATCTCGTTGCTGCAGAGCACCGTTTCTCACTCGCGTTATTTCTTGCAACAGCGCTCAGCATCTCGGCTGTTCCCGTCGCGACACGTGTACTCATCGACCTTGATGCGATGGACCGAACGGTCGGGCAGCTTACTGTGACTGCCGCAGTCATTATCGATGCCGCCGGCTGGATCGCGCTCACGGTCGTCTCAGACATCGCTCGAGTAGGACATTTCGACACCGCCCAACTTTCTCGAACAGTTGTTGTCCTCGTCGCATTCGTCGTGGCTGCCGCTGTCCTCGGCCCTCGCATCGTCAACAGGCTCTTCGTGGTGTCCGCTCATGCACGCTCACCCGTATTGACGGGATTCTCTATGGTCCTCGTCTTCGGATTCGCGTTGTCCTGGGCGGCTCTCAGAGTTGGCATGGAACCCGTTCTTGGCGCATTCCTCGCCGGACTCCTCGTCAAAGACCGGTTGGACGCAGAGACTTCGAGAGTTTTTCAGATCGCGACGCTCGGATTGTTCGCACCCATCTTCTTTGCGACAGCAGGGTTACAGGCGACGCTACGTGAATTATTCGTGCCGGAGACGCTGCTCCTCGCAGCGCTCACACTTGTCGTCGCCGTTTTCGGGAAATTTCTGGGTGTCGCGCTTGGAGCGATGGTTACAGATCTTACTCGGGCGGAAACACTCTGTATCGCAATTGGGCTCAATGCTCGCGGAGCAATGGAGATCGTCGTTGCTGCCGTCGGATTAGCCATCGGAGTCCTTACGCCAACACTCTATACTGTTATTGTTCTCGTTGCTATTGTCACTTCGATCATGACGCCTCCGCTTCTCCGGCGTGCATTATCACGTCTTTCTGATGATTCGCGTCCCCTGAAGACGTAACGGATTACTTTCAATTACCGCAACTTGCACTTCTCTCCTGCGTACCGAGCGGTCAATTACCTGAATTGAGGCGCTAAGGCCCCTTCCTCAACGAGCGAGCGGAAAAACACAGGGCTTCTCAGTTACGGGTTGCTGGATATCCGAATAGACAAGACACTGGTTCACACACTATGACAAATGACCGATCGTGGCGTGTCGAATCGAGTCGCACGAATTGAGCCCCAACAGATCCGTCGGCTGTTCGATTTAGCAGGTGAACACGACGCTGACGATCTAGTCCACCTCGAAGTCGGAGAACCGGATTTTCACACGCCGGAGCACGTCGTCGACGCAGCAGTGACGGCGGCACGCGAGGGTCGGACGAACTACACGCCCAACGCCGGTATCGGGGCGCTCAGACAGGCAATCGCCGATCGACTCCGCGGTCGCGACATCGACGCAGAGCCCGACCGCGTGGTCGTGACCACCGGCGGCGTGGAGGCGCTCTACCTGACGTTGTTGACAGTCACCGACCCTGGTGACGAAGTTGTCGTGCCCACGCCAGCGTGGCCGAACCCCCTCTCACAGGCGCGGTTGGCGAACGCCGTCCCAGTCGAGGTCCCATTGTCTTCCAGCGACGGCTTCGCGTTCGACGCTGATCGAGTCATCGACGCCATCACCGACCGAACCGGCGCCGTCGTCCTGACTTCGCCGTCGAACCCGACCGGTCGGGTATTCGATGTCTCGGCGATGGAGCGTGTCGTCGAGGCGGCCGTCAGCCACGATTCCTACGTCATCGCCGACGAGGTGTATCATGAACTCACCTACGAACGTTCCCAGCCGAGTCTTGCGGCCGTCACGAAGTATCCGGAACGGGTTGTGACCATCGACTCCTGCTCGAAGACGTACGCGATGACGGGGTGGCGTGTCGGGTGGTTGAGCGGTTCCGAATCCGTGACTGCGGCCGCAACGAAAATCCACGAGAGTACTACCTCGTGTGTGAATACACCTGCCCAGTACGCTGCGCTCGCCGCGCTCACCGGTTCTGATGGGCCGGTTCGTGAGATGAAGGCTGCCTTCGAACGGCGGCGCGACGTGGTCGTCGAGCGGATTCACGAACTTCCCACCGTCTCGATGACGCCACCCGAAGGCGCTTTCTACGCGTTCGTCGACGTGAGCGCGCTTCCGGGGTCAAGCCTCGAAGTCGCAGAGCGACTGCTCTTCGAGTACGACGTGGTCGCTGCGCCTGGAAGCGCATTCGGCGACGCCGGAGAAGGGTACCTCCGGTTCAGTTTCGCGAACGACCTCGAACGCATCGAACTCGGACTCGACCGCTTCGAGCAGATGGTTGAGACGGAGACTTAATTCGAGCTTCCAGTAAGCCTGTGACTGTGTTAGTTGAACTCCTCTTGGTTCGATACCTTCCCTACTGAAACAGCCGTTCGGTCTGTGTCAATCGCAACGTGGAAACACGCGGGTAGCCGGCCCGAAGCGCTTTGCGAACAGGGTTCGGGCTGGCGGATTGTCTGACATTAATACCGATGCTTACGCCGTATCGTGGCTTGTACGTTTGCGGGAGGGTGTCTGCAACAGCGCGATATCTCCGTCCCCTCCCTCGACTCACGGTCCCACTGTCCGTCATCCCGAAAGCGGCCATTCGGCCGTCTCGCTCGTACCAACGGTGAATCTCTTGGCGTTTTATTCCCGAACGTGCTTGCGGACTCTGACTGCTTACGGCCTCCATTCTCGTCCCCTGCAATTCATCTCTCGTATTCGCCGGCCAGGAGACTTCCCGCCGCTGTCCGAGACAAGTCCTTCGTCATCGGTGCGCTATTCTAGCGTAATGAACGACGACAGCTCACTTCGACAATCAGCGCACGGGTTTGCGTTCGTGGCCGAGGTCCTCGAATCTCGACCATTGACACCGACGAGCCACCACATCCGCACTAGCCGCCACCCCCAATTCGTGTACGAACCGGTTCAGTTCACGAGACTCTCGCTCAACACGTCTAACGGCTCAGGGCGATTCGATGACTCTCGACCCATGTCGCTGGCCAGTTCGCCAACCCGAGACTACCTCGAATACGGCGTCCGTGTTTCAGCGAGTGATTTCAAGCAAGCGTTCGTGAACCTCGAACCCGGAGACAAGGTTCTTGTCGAAGGTCCTCGTGGTCACTTCATTTTGAACCCGGAGCGAGACACCGTCCTCATCGCCGGTGGCATCGGCATCACGCCACTCAAAGGCATGGCCGAGTACGCGAGCGACACACAACTCGACATTCCCATCCGGCTCATCTACAGCAATCGGACCGCGGATGAAATCGCCTACCAAGACGAACTGGATACACTGGTCGAGTCAAACCCACAGTTCGAAGTGATGCACACACTCACCCGCGAACCCGAAGCAAGCGAGTGGATGGGTCGCAGGGGGCGTGTCGATAGGTCTCTCGTCGAAGCGGTCGCGAACGAGTTAGAGGCGCCTGTCTTCTATCTTTGTGGCACTCCTGAGATGGTTCGCGGACTGTGGGATATCCTTCAATTGATGGGCGTCCCTCCCGAGCGAATCATGTACGAGCAGTTCTGGGGCTATACCGGCTGAGTGCCTTTGCCTTGACCTATGGCGAGCTCGAAAACCCACTCAACGACCGTTTCGGGAGCGATACACAGACCGGTTCTCTGTCGGAGAACGAGTACCGATTCTCACACTCGGTTTCAAGCCCGTAACACGGCCCAACGCGCCAGTGCGGACCGCTCGACCAGCGAGGCGAGTTCCACAATCGGCCTGAAACCCCGCAAGAAGGTGTGTGGTTGGCGTTTTGGTCTGACTGTGGAACCTATTGTTGCGAGAGAAGTGGAGATCTCGATATTTCGAATTTTGACGATAGAGGTGTTCAGGTGGTGTATTTCAGGGTTTGAGAGATGATACAACTCTCCACGTCACAGACACTCTCCCCCCTCACTCGACACTATTTCCCAAAACCGCACGACTGAAACCGATTGTGTAACTTCAAACGTACGATTGACGGCTACAATTGAGTGGTCACACCTCATTTCCACACTCGGATAATCACTCGAATTTTCGTGTTTCGACGGATCTATAGCTGATTTAGGTTTCTAACTTCCTCCTCAGCAATTCCACGCTCTTTCCTCCACACTCGGCTCACTCTGTGGCTTCTTCCCTTCCGGATTTTTCGCCGATTGTGTGGCTGAAAACTCCCGAAAGCGACTGACTCAACACCCGTGACACGTCTTTACGGGATGGTGGTTTTTGCGGACTCTCCACGTTCGGTGATTCCGCTCGAAGTTGGGAAACCACCAGAGGGAAACCGATTGTGAAAATTTGAGGAGTAGGTTTGTCTCAACAGCGTTGGCTGCCCCGTTTCTGGCGTACTTTGGACGGATGGACGATTCGATTTCATAATCAGCGATACCCGTCATAATCGGGTTGTGGGTTCGCTAGTCGTTGCTCAGGGTTTCATTGCGTGTTCAAAATCGGTCGTTTTCCCCGGTAGAGGGCAGTGTGGTTTGTCGTAAAGGGAGCTAGTAAGATTTACCGTGATAATGGATGTGGCTTTTATACTCGAAATCAGTAGATGTGGGGTCTATCACGGCGGTTTTGCTGTGATTAGGTCTGTACTCATCCGTTAGGTTTCCAGCTCAATTTTTCATAATCGGTTTACGTCTGGTGGTTTTCCTGTCCAAAAGTGAGTTGCGGATCAGGCTGAATGCTCCTTAGACGGCGTGTCGCGGCGGTTTTCAAGTGTGAATTTCGTCGATTTCCGATTTGGGAATCTCTTCGCAGTGCATCTTGGTTTCGTCTGAGTACTACCATATCCATACTCAGGCGTTTCGTGTCCTGTACCACCTCAATTTAAGGTTTCTTCAGTTTCTCACACTCCGTTCCTAGTTACGTCTCGATTCTCTGCTCTCCCGTCTCTTGCGGGGAACACTCCGATTTTGAACGCTCAATGCGTGATTCAAACTCGACTAGAACGCCTCTCGAAGCGGCTCTAGCGGCGAATGCGATTATGATACATTCGTCTTACTCACACGCGGCTTTGTGGGATGGGTGACGACTCTATGGTCGTCCTCTCAAGAATTCAGTTTTTTCGTTCCTTTGAGACGAGGGAACCAGTCTTAGAACAGTTGGTCGAGCCCAACCCAGAGTATCTCTGTTGGTCGCGACAGAGCACTCCATCTGATAAGTGATGTCGCGGGTCCACACGAGACGCCGTGGGCCGAGGTCAGCTCGGCTGCACCGGGAACGTCACTCGCGAATCGGCGTCGCTCCCGTGGTAGATTCGTGCCCCGGCGGCCGTCCGCGAGGAGTAGAACCCAGCATCGGTCGCAGCAACCGTCACCCTGAGCGTGTCACCGACGGCGAGGCGGCGCTGGAGAGCCGTCATCTCCACCTCGACTGTTCGCCGTTCATCACCGGTCTGGTGAACCGGAGTGACCTGGTCGTGGACAAGTGTCTCGCCGTCAGCTGTGCGGTGGTACACCTTCACGAACAGCCGCGGATCGGTCCCGAGCGGCTCGAGGTCGAGTTCGAGGCTGGGTGCGCCAAGGAGTTCACGGGCCTCTGTGACGAGATAGTCGAAGTGGACAGCCGTCACACCGTCGAGGAGATCTTCCTCCTCGCTCGTCAATTGACTCGTCGAGCTGGGGGCGATACTGTTGTACACCACCGTCTCGTCGTCGAGTTTTGCGTCCGAGAACGTCACGGTCCACTCCTTGGTGTTCCGTGGGTCGATGTCGTTCGTCGTCGACCACGTGTCACGCTGTGTCTCGTAGTACTCCACCTGCGGGAAGCCAGACTCCTCGTCGCGCCGGAGATGCGCATCGATGAACTCGAGTGCCCGGGAGTCGAGCCGTGCGTTCATCTCCGCATCGGCGGTCTCCTCGAACGTGTGTCCACCGCGGAACAGCACCAACTTCGACTCTACGCCGTTGTCGCGGATCGCGTGGTAGTTCCAGATCGCCTCGTTCGTGATGAACAACGTATCGGTCCACGACGAGATGAGTAGCGTCGGTGTCTCGAGCAGGGCCGTCTTCGATACCGGCGAGCGGGACGCATAGAACGCCGCTGACTCACTGTCGAATTCGTTCTGTGCAGTCGATGTGACGAACGCGTCTGGCACCTCCTCGGTGACGCCGTACTCCAGGTCGTATATCGACGGTTGGCCGTCGCCGGAGGTGAGCCCCCGAGCGCCGGCAATACCCGTCGCCAGTAACAGCGAGTCCCAACCGACTTTCACGACACCACGCGGTGCGAGCGAGAACCGGAGATCGTGCCACGCCCAACGCGGGACTGCGGCGTCGAGCGGACTCCCTTCGGTGAAGTCGATGGTGTCGAACGTAGCCGAATCAGGGAGTAACGCGTCGGCTGCGTCGGGAGACGAGACAGCCATCGTGTTGAGCTGGATGCCACCGGCATATGAGAGCCCGTCCATCGCACAGACCGGGCCGTTCGTGGAGCGTTCGACGTCGACCGAGACACCGCCCACGTCACCTTCTGCGAGCTGGTCGAGCAAGGTAAGCGCGTCGGCGACTTCGTTCGGGCCGTCTACGCCGACCTCGCCACCCGATTCGCCGAATCCGCGTGAGTCGTACGCACAGAAGACGTAGCCGTTCCTCGCGAACACATCAGCCCGTCGTGCGACGGCAGGACTCCCGTGGTCGCCGCCCCACCCGTGCGTCCCGAGGACGACAGGGTGGGGACCGTCCGAATCGGGGACGTAGAGCGATCCGACGAGGTCGGTACCGTCCCAGGACGTGGTTGTGAAGTCGGTTCGCGTGTACGATGCGTCTGCGGCGACCGTACCCGCGTCGGTGACGCTCACGCCAGCCGCCACCAGACCCATCGTGGCCAGCCTGGAGAGGGCGCGTCGTCGTGTGAGGTTCTGTGTCACAGTCACACTCCCACAGTGCGACGCATAAGGTTTCTGTCCAAATGTATCTGGAATCAAAGGAACGGTTTTGAGTAGCAGGATGTGATGGTGCGTCTCTCGACGAGACGCCGTGTGAAGCGCCGTGTTTCGAGAGCCTTCCGTCCGAGGGGACGAACTGAACGACTCCCGCTTGCTCCGCTGTTCGACCTTGTTCACCTCGACCTCGAGATACTCACGGTCTGCGTCCGACAGGTCGATGTCCAGCGCCTCGACGCCTTCTGCTTCTATATGCTCGATTAGGCCCGAGAGCAACCGTATTCCCCACCTAGAGTTAGCCTTTCCACCGCTCCCAGAAGGTGGTGGACTTGCTCCTGTCCCACAACCGGCTATTGGGATAATTCTGAATTACTCTTGAGAGGCTGTCATTTTATGGTGTTCGTGGGTGTACGTGTACGGTATGTATCCAATGCGTGGTACATCGTTCGAGAAACTGAAGCCAGGCGCGATTGTCCAGACGAAAACCGCGACGGGGGAGACCGAACTCCGCGGCGAAGTGTTGGCCCCGTTCTCAGGGAACTCGGAGTTCGACCAAATGTTCACGATGACAGAGGAAGGCGACCCCGAAATCCGCATCAAACTACTGTCGGTGACACCCGAGAACTCTGCGTACAAGGGGAAAACCGAGGCGAACGTTGCGCTCAAGCATATCGCAAAAATCGAGTGAAGGATTGCCTCTAGCTTGTTCCGCTGCTTGTATTCGGACGTACAGCGGGATGTGTGCCTGGTTGGAAGTCATCTCCTTACCGACTGTCCTCAAACCGCCGCATCATCTCCTGTAGTTCACGGGCTTTCTCTGGATTTCCACGCGATTTTCGCTTGCGGGGTGATTCCAACGGAACGCCAAACCGAGTGTGTACCTCGGATGCGCCATCAAGTAACACCGTTGAGCCAGTGGAAAACGGGGTATACTTGCTGATTACTTCGTCCAAGAACCGTTCATCAACGAACCAGATCACGAGTTCCCACGAGAACGGGTTTTCAGAAAACACATCCATGACAAATGGCTTTTCTTCCGGTATCTCTATATCTGCGATGCTGAACTCATCTCGGGTGGTTAGATTCACCGCATCGTCACGCAGCCACCGTTTTCGTTCGTCGGGATGGATTAGCCAATTCACTATGTACCCCAACTCAGTGTCTCGTACGACGTTCACCTCAAACACACGGGGACGACTTGGCGGGTCATACGTGGTGAGGAGGAACTCTTCTGTTTCCTCGTCGACCAATACGTTTGGCCATTCTTCTTCATCAGTGACTGCCACCGCCTCCCAATTCCCATCGATGTAAAGGGGTGACCATCCTCTCTGAAGATAGAACTTGATTGGGAAGTGTACTCTCTCAACATCGTCTTCGATCGTAATGTAGTCTCTATTCATGGTGTATTCTCTCCTAATGTACTCTGCAGAATTCTCCTAGTTTCCTAGGAACTCCAATTCGCTCACCGTCTAGCCTGCTAGGCGGAACTGAGACACCCTACGCTTGTACTAAAAAGCTTGAGCAGCAAGGGTACAGCCGAGCATCCCATATCTCCCCAAAGTCACCCCGATACCTTAATTCCCTATTCAACCGGAGCGATAGGACATCTATCCTGAAATTCGGGCTGAAGAATATCATTCCACCGAGAGGTGAGTATGGAATACTGAGGGCGGTTGACCCTGGGTTTCGGAAGATTACTCTCGCACGGTACAATCAGCACTGCCCTATTTCAGGTGTTGACCATCCCGGACTGCTCGATGTCGCTCACGCACTCTCATGGCGTGACTACCCCGAGTATCGTGCAGACCTCTCGAACGTCATCACACTCAGCAAGACACACCATGCCGCGTTCGACCGCGAACTCTACACGATTGACGCCGACTATCGGCTGCTCGTGAACCCCACGTTTGAGACGCAGAGCGACCTACTCAAACGGACAATTCTCGATAACGCAGGTGAAAGGCTTCCACTATTGGTGGCGGGGTTCAGTTCAGATTACTTGGCTCAGCATAATGCGGGGCTTGAATGGGTGTAGCGTCTGTGTTACGGACCTATGTGAGTAGTTTGAGTGGTATCTTTCTATCCACAACATCGAATTGTAGACTCTACAACAGTAATATCACAATCCACTGAGTCTCTCATTGCATGCATCGGCCACCAGCGAACCTCGAACTCGGTGACCACCTCAATCAAGCAGAGATCGAATCACTCTTTGACACTGGATTTGGCTACCAAATCTCTGGGATAAACGTCCGAAAGGACGACCATGAGAATCGCTACATCTTGCTGTTCGCAAACGAAGATGGCCCCTATAGTGACCGCGTTCAAAGTGGAGAATTCGAATATATCGGAGAAGGTCTTTCAGGTGACCAAAAAGAGAGCTCCACAGGGAATGCCGCATTGATTAAGGCGATCTCGACGTCGACACCAATCTATTTCTTCTATAAGGGTACTGGCGCTGCCAAGTGGGAGTACCAAGGAGAAGTGGACGTACTTGACTATGACTACGAGCCACGTGACGGTCGGAATGTGTTCGTTTTTCAGATGGCACATCTCGATGAGCCTGGACCAGCGAACGATGTTGGCTTGTTCTTTGTAGCAGTCAATGATGAGTGGCTTACCAGATTCAAGACCTCCGTTGTCAACCCATTCAAACTCGCTGGTCGTGCGAACGTCCCCTCGCAGTTGGAAGGGACTGATTCTGTGCGTGTTTGGGGGACAACGGCAACAGACAGCGGGAAGAAACAGGCAGCAATTGACCGACTCAAACAGGACGACGTTGTCCTCTTCTACCATGATGGAGCGTTCATCGGAGCCGGAACTGTCGGTCGAGTGTTCGAGAGTCAGAAAGTGGGCGATTGGCTCTGGAATAGCCCTGAGAGCCGTCACATCTACACGCTCAACGACTACAGAGAGGATGTTCCAACCGTTGAAGAAGTGCGGTCGATGTTGGGGTACAAAAATGACCGATTTGTGAATAGCAGTCTCGATCCTGTCGCTGAGGAAAAGGTTGGAGAGTTAGTTCGACAGTTCGGTTCGCTTGAAGCAGCACTGTTCGGTTCTACTGTTCACGAGATTCCAGAACCTACCGAGGAAGAAATTCAAACGGAAAAATCTCGCTTGGCGAATGCGCTTGATTCGGAAGCCACAATTGTCGAAGACAAGACCCGATACACGATACAGAAGCGGAAAGCTCGTGACGCCGCATTTCGGCGGTTGGTTACGGAAGCCTACGATAATACCTGTGCCGTCTGCGGGAGCAGGCGAGAAAGCCCGGAGGGAGGGTTTGAAGTTGAAGCTGCGCACATCTACCCAAAGAGCGAGGGTGGTTCTGAGGACCCACGGAATGGAATTGCGCTTTGTCGATTACACCACTGGGCATTCGATTCTGGGTGGCTCTCTATCTCGGATGACTACGAGGTCCTCGTCCGAGACGAACCCGGGTGCGAGGGGTATCACGAGTTCAAACAGTACGAAGGAGAGACGGTGGGACTTCCTACGGACACGCGGGCAACACCCAGTGTTGAGGCGTTACAGAAGCATCGAGAAATCCATGAGCTCGTGTGATACTCATCCAGTTGGTTCTCCAGAAAACTGGCTTTTGAAGTTCGACTTAGAGGACTGAATTCCCAGTCGAGAGATGCGCAAACTCCGCGATATCAGCAACCACATCCTTCTGCGACCGCTGCATTTCAGCTGCAATCCGCTCTGGCTCTTCATCGTGTACGGCGAAGCGATACGCCGCGATATATTGTTCACCCGCTGAAGCGACTGCAGTGGGGATACTCCCTTGAGGAACGACTGGAACTCCATCCTCGTACGCTTGATCCAATTCGGCGTACGTGAGCGCCTGCTGTCGTTTGGTGGAGGTATCCTCGAATGCATCGAACGAGACTGAGTCACGGTCATCGCCGGGGACGTACCTCACGGAGCCGCTCTGCTCTACAACCGCACTTCCGTTGAGGAACTCGCGGTGCAAGATTCGCTCCGGGAAGATGGCTTCGAACACGCGGTCTGGATAGAGGAAGATTGCACCCGATGCGAGAACGAACAGCGTCCCAAGAACCTCGATTGGAATGCCAGTATTCCACGGATTTACAATGAGAACGAGGCCAGCGATAAGCCCACCTGCCGCAACCTTTCGTTGTTGGTCCTGTGTTGCGAGGAAATCCGGTAATGGAGTTTCGCGCTGTTTCTCCGATGAGCCCTGTCCGTTCAGGCTGCCTGAAATCTCGCTCAGCGTTGGAGCATACTCATCGAGCAGATCGTAACGTCGCTGGTCGAGAACCAGATTCACTAAATCGTCTCCGTCGATGAGTTTGACATTGTGTTCATTTGCCCAGTCTTTCGCTGAGCTTGTGTACGACGACGTCGTGACGACCACAGCCGCATCGACCTCCGAATCTTGCTGCTTCAACGAATGATACTGTTGGATAGCTGGCCGACCAATCTTGTTGTCCTCAGCGTACCGTTTCGCTTGAATCACGATTTTCTGGTCAACGAGGCCGTCAAATTTCCAGGCGGTGATATCAACGCCCATATCGTTCGATGCCTGTGAAACCTCTGTATCCCATCCCTGTGCTTTCCAGAGTTCAGCAACGAAGTGCTCGAACTCGTACGGATCAATATTTTGCATGCGGGTTCTGAGATTTCCCGCGCTGACCTCTACTGCCATATTCCCAAACATGGTAGCAAATTGATTTGTAACTTTCGTTGAATGAACGGAATACTTGAATGATACTGATTCACACAGAGCGACTCAACAAGCTAACTCAGTCTATAGACTGTGTAGATGACAATACTATTACTATGCCTTTCCAACTTGTTGTCGGTGACAACATCTTATCGAAACCAAATTGGCGTCAAAGATACCGTAGAGATACTGGCTCTGCTCTCAATACCTGCCTTATTGGCCGCCGTCTACTTTCTCACCCCAACCTCCTTCCAGCTATCTCTTGCCCTCGACCATACGAACCCAGTTCTCCACACGTTCTGGACGAACTCATTCGTCCACGAACATCAGCCCGATGACGCCCATCTCTTCGGCAATCTCGTAGGCTATACAATCCTTGTATTCCCCTGCTGGCTCCTGTACAAGTTCCGAGACCAAAATCGACGATTCTGGATTGGCTTTCTGCTCATTCTACTGGTTGGCCCCGTGGTCGTGAGCAGTACCAGCTACCTCGTATTCAACGAAAGTACGCATCTTCAGATTCAGTACGATCGAGGGTTCTCTGGCGTCGTCGGCGCACTTGATGGGTTCCTCATTCTGTCCATACTCCGAACATTCGAAAGCGAACAGGAAGAACCAGTCGGGTTACTCTCGATAGGAGTCTATTGCTCGTGCTTGTTTCTCGGACTCGGTGTAGTGACTGCCCGCGTATCCGTCGTCAGTATGGGTGGACTCCTCTTGGCCGGAGTGTTCGCTGCTACCAGAACGGACTACGTCGCTTCGCCTTCGAAACTCTCCAGTTGGGGAGTATCCAATCGACGGTTGAGTGGAGTTATTTTGTTTGCGGCAGTTGCGAGCGTACTTGTATTCGCTTCAGCACTCCCCGCGAACATCGTCAACGAGACGGGTGGTTGGACGAATATCGTCGCCCATGGGGCAGGTATCGTGTTTGGGATGTGTGTTGAGGTCGCCAGCCAAATACGCGATTCCTTTTTCTGAAATCTGGTAGAGTACACGTTTTTCATCTAGTTATTCAGTCAATCCTGCCTCTCAGAGGGTCATAACACCCTCCCTGATTGTATTTGGACTGCTCGTCCCTCCTTGACTTTGAGCCAGTTTTTCACGCGCCTGCAAGGGGTGCAGGCGCGTTGACTCGAGCCTGCTGATTCCTGATGGAAGTAACAAACGACAAACGAACTAGAGTACCAACTACGAACAACCACCAAACCTGGAGACGCTCGCAATGACGGACACACCGTGTCCCACTTGCGGTCGCATGTTCTCTACCTCCCGTGGTATGAAAGCACATCATGCACTAAGCCATGGAGAAAAACTGCCGAACAACACCTGCAAGCACTGCGGAACCGATTTTCATTCTCCCTACGAGAAAGCATACTGCTCGAAAGCGTGCCACGACGAGGGCGTTTCCTTCGCAGGTGAAAACAATCCGAATTACAAAGGCGGGAAATCGGAGGCCACCTGCCGACTCTGCGATGCAGCATTCACCTACTACCCCTCGATGAAGAAGGGCCTGTACTGTCCCGACTGTGTTCAAAACGGTTCGTGGCAGACGACACCCTCTCTGAGCGGTTCTGAAAATCCTCGCTGGACCGGTGGGAAGCGCACGGTCCCCTGTGACGTCTGTACTGAGACAGTCGAACGATACCCAAGCAACATCGGCGAAGTCGTCGTTTGCAGTGAGGAGTGCAGACGCCAGTGGCTTTCTCAATCCTTTCGCGGTGAGGGACACCCAAACTGGAACGGTGGTTCACTCGGGAACTACGGAACAGGGTGGAATCGTGTTCGGAAGCAGGCACTCGAACGAGATGAGTACGCCTGCAAACACTGCGGGACCGGGAAAGGGGAACTCGGGAGAAACCCCGACGTGCATCACATTGTCCCCGTTCGGTGGTTCGTAGAATCTGAAGACCACTCCAGAGCTGACGCTCACACCCTCGATAACGTGATTTCACTGTGTCCGTCATGCCATCGCAAAGCCGATTTCGGGCATATCTCGCGGGAAAAGCTCCGCTCACTCCAAGGAAGTGTGTGAATAAATAACTAACATATGTCAGCGTATCTTTTCAGGCTAATCGGAGTGTGATTGAGTGAAAATCGCATGACGTGGCGCTCTTCTCTTCTTCTTAGTTTGTATCAAAAAGCTGACAGGTCCAGGTGCGAGAATCGAACCCGCGTCTCAGCCTCCACAAGGCTGAAGGATAGTCCACTACCCCAACCCGGACACGCATCTCTTTCTAATTCTGGTTTGCTAAAATACGTTACGACTCCGGGCGGACTCCGTGTGGCTTTTTGCCTCGAACCGCCTACGGCCGACTACGCGTGGCCATCACGGACAAAATCTATCTGAAGAACCACCGCCAGATTGCCTCCCAACTGGGAACGAACATCCCAAAGAGCGCGTTTAGCGGGGCGACCCTCGACATTCTCTTCCAGGGCGAGGGGCTGATGAAACTCGATGATGCGACCCAGGAGCGCGTCCTCGACTTCGCCGAAGACTTCCTGGATTGTGGCTGTGAGACGAATCCGTACTGTGGCCATCCCGAACGCAAGTTCATCTCGTATTTACTCGAACTGCGGGCGCAGGGGCTTGGCCCGGATTCGATTGTGGACGTGATGGGAGACGATTACATGCTCTACGCCTATGCGGGTGACATTCTCTCGTTTCTGGATGACTCAGTTCGCACCCTCGAAGCGGCCGAAGAACTCGCAGGGGTTGAGAACAATCGAGAGATGGAAACAAAACTCAGTCAGGCAAAGCGTGACTTGTCGCGTTAGCTGAGGCGGAACGTTTCGCCGTGGTCGTGGTCTAAGTCGTCGTCTAAGTCGTCGAGGAGGATGACTTCCTCATCGTCTTCTTGGTTGAGTTCGTCGATTTTCTGGTGGAGCTGCGTGATGTACTGCTTGTAGTCGTCGAGCTGGTCGCGCAGGTGTTTGTTCTCGAGTTCGAGGCGTTCGTGGTCGTGGATGAGGCTCTTTGGCACTTCGACGCGTGGCGGGAACGTCGTTTTGTCTGAGGTCTTGTCTACGAGTTCGTGTTCGGGGACGACGCGCACTTGCCCATCGTGGGCGACGAGCGTCTGGACGTAGTCGCGAAACACCGCAGACAACGAGATATCGCGCTCTTCGGCTATCTCCCGAAGCGTCTCGAAGGCGTCTTCGTTGACGCGAAACGAGATGGTTTTGTTCTTGTTGCCCATTGCCCGAAGGTCAACGTCCAGACTATTTAACTATTTGTCAGACGAGGGTGCACGCGGAGCGAGAGCCGTGGTGTAAACTCCATTTCGGTCGAATTGTGGCTCGTGGTAAACCAGACTGGCTATCGCTTCTGAGCGGTCGATTCAGGTTGATTCGTGGGGCGTATCCGGTTTTTGCGCTGTAGTATCGGTTGCGTCTGTCGTCATGTAGAGCGAATACAGAATGAGTGCCATTCCGAGTGCGACGAACAGCGTTTGAATCATCCCAGCGAGAAACACCGAGAAGTGGAGCACATCGTAGAAGATGCCTTCGAGCACCGACCCGACGCTCAAGAGGAGGAAGCCAACGGCAACAAAGAGCATCCGTGCGTTAGTTTCTCGGAGATACGCACGATATCCCTGGAGCGCAATGAGGACGCCGATGAGCACAACAAGGAGTTTGGCGACGACGAGGCCAATGTGCATCAGTCTCGCCCTCCTTGCATGGCGTCCCAAATGCCACGAAATCTGTCGGGCCCATCGTCTCGGTGTTTGACTTCTACATCCAGTTTTCCATCGGTGAGGTGGACACCAAGATGCTCGAGGTTTGCTTCGTACGTTTTGTAGTGATTCCCGTTTGGGTGGACGTTCACCCGTTCGCGAACCAGTTCGAACTCTCGAAGCTCTTCGATGCGCCGGTAAATCGTCGTGAGCGACGCATCGCAGGATTGTTCGAGCATACTCGCTGACATCGGGTGTTTGTCTGTCGCGGTGAGAATTCGCTGAACAGCACGATCCCCGAGTAAGGCGAGTAATTGTTGGTCGGACGTGCCTGTTCGACTCATTGGGTTCACTGTTGTGCCATGCACGCCATTACTATTATGGGAGCGTCACGGCTAGGACCTCGGCTTTCAGTGTGGAGCGGATGGCAAAAGTCGCGTACCTCGAGATGCGACCTGTGGGTTGTACTGTCCAGTGATTGCACCTCGTCAAATCGACCCGTGAACTGCCCATCTAGCATGACTGAGCAACGGTCTTAGCAACCTCGCGGCTGCGGTCCGGGTTGATTATTGACTGGGTTTTTGCATCCGCTGAAAATCCCCTCTTTGAACTAATAGATAGCCCCGTTTGGGGTGGGATATGGCACTGAATTGGAGCCGAATCGGACGAATCCTCCTCGTCCTGTGTATCGCACTCTTGGTTGTTCCATCGGGAGTCGCCCTTGCAGACGGTGATGGACATGGCGACGACCACACTGAAACGGCGAGTCACGCTGGCGAGGACGGTCACGACTCGAGCGGGATAATGGGTAGCTGGTATGCACTGGTCGGGGGGTTGTTCCTCCTTGGCTCTGTGGTCACCGTCCCTGCATACCGACGGATGGACGCGCATGCTGCAACTAACATCTCTCGAGCACATCACGCTGGGGCGCTTCTCGCAGTCTTCAGTGCGGCCGTCCACCTGTACTTATTCCTCGAACACGGGACCCTAGTGATGCTCCTCGCGGGAGTGGGCTTTCTCGGGGGGATTGGCCTGTTCTTTGCAGGAGTCAATCGCCGCGCTCTCTATCTCGCAGGAATCGTATTTACCGCACTTCAGATCCCACTCTGGATTCTCGAAGGGATGCCACACCTCCAGAACTTTGGCCTCCTCGACAAAGTGGCGCAAGTCACACTCATCGCAGTGTTGGGCTATCTGACCATCACAGAGACTCGGTGAGCGTGTCTCGCGCACCCTGAATCCACATTTCGGCGGTGCGTTTCGTACGGACTTCAGCAGCAATTGTAGTCGCACGGTGGTGGTCGAACGGGTACGTTGTCCCATCGGATTCAACACCGTAGTTGGGACGCTATTTGTGGCCGTATTCTGCGTACCATCGAGGTTCAGGCCACTGGAAGCCGCCTTCTCGGTAGATGTCGAACACGCCTCGTTCGATATCGTCGCGGATGATGTCGGCGGTTTTCTCGTCGACGCTCACGAAGTGACACAGCGGGTGGCCCGGGTACGCGACCGCATTTTCGAGGACGCCAACGACGAGCCCGGTCGATGGCGCACGAATCGTCTCGACGCTCTGCTTGAAGTGATCAGAGATTGAAAATAGTGGCGCACCCTTCTCGACGAGTGGGTGTGGCCCCCACTCCATCTCGACGAGGCCGCCGGTTTCGGCGCGGAGCCACGTTTTCTCACTATTTCGGGCGACCACGCGGGTCCAACCGGGCCAGGAGACAGGTCTGTCCGGTAAGACCTCGTATTCGGCGAGGACGCTCGCGATGCAGTGGAGTGCCCGGTCGAGATGCGCCGTTTGGAAACGGTGTGAGCGCCCCATCTCGACGGTGACCGTCGGGATTCCGGCATTGCAGGCCACGCGTCGGAGCGTCCCACGAGACCCTTTGCCGTCGAGAATTATACTCGTGCCGAACGCCCGGGCAAGACGTTCGACGGCCGGGTCATGCATGTCTGCACGGACGTGGTACATCGTCGTGCGGTTGCGCGTCGAGGTGTGGAAGTCAAGCCCGAGATCGCACGTCGAGATGAACTCCTCGTAAATCGTATTTGCGAGCCGCTTTGCCATCGTCCCTCGGGCGTTACCGGGGAACGAGCGATTGAGGTCTTCGTCGTAGATGGGGATGTAGCGCTGCTGGGCGAGAAAGCCGGGGACGTTCAGTACGTGGAGACAGACAAGCGCCCCGTGAATGTCTGCCGGCTCGTACCGGTCTGCGACTTCTTGGATGATTTTCACACCGTTGAGTTCGTCGCCGTGGACGGCTGCGGTCAGGAAGACGCGTGGGCCCTCGGACTCGCCATTGATCACCGTCACCGGAAGTTCGAGCGTGTCGCCGTGATACGTCTCACTACACGCAAAGCGAAATGTTCGCTTTTCCCCTGCATCGATTGTGTGTCCACCGACTGAAACTGCACTGAGTGTCATGCCGTGAGGTCGACCCCCTTGAGTCGCCGGGCGTTGATGGCGACGATGATGGTCGAGAGCGACATGAACACCGCGCCGATGGCTGGCGACAGTAAAATCCCAATGGGGGCAAGAATCCCGGCAGCGAGCGGGAGCGCGAACACGTTGTAGCCGGTTGCCCACACGAGATTCTCTTGCATCTTCCGGTAGCTCGCCTTCGACAGTCGAATGAGGCGCACTACGTCCATCGGATTGTTGTCGACGAGGATGATATCGCCCGATTCGATGGCGACGTCGGTTCCCGACCCGATGGCGATGCCAACGTCGGCTCGCGTAAGCGCGGGCGCGTCGTTGACGCCGTCGCCGACCATCGCAACCAGCTTCCCCTCGGCTTGGAGTTGGGCTACTTTCGTGTCTTTCTCCTCGGGCAGCACTTCCGCGAAGTACTGGTCGATGCCGAGTTCCTCGGCAACCGCTTTCGCGACGGCTTCGGAGTCACCGGTCAGCATCGCCACCTCGATGCCCATTCCGTGCAGCGCCTCGATGGCCTGCCGACTCTCTTCGCGAATTACGTCTGCGAGGGCGAACGCTGCTACGATCTCGGACTCCTCGCGGATGAGATAGATGACCGTGTGGGCGTTCGCGCCAGCGTCGTTGGCAAATGAACTGATTTCGGCGGACCGCTTGATGCCGAGTTTTTCGATTAGATTTGGGCCGCCGAGATGGACCGTTTCACCGTCGACGGTCGCTCTGACACCGAGGCCACGGAGGTTCTCGAAGTTCGAGACGCTGGCTCGTTGGACCTCACGTTCGGCGGCGGCGTTTCGGATGGCGCGGGCAATCATGTGTTCGGAGTCACCTTCGACGCCAGCGGCCACCGCCAACGCTCGTTGTTCATCCCAGTCGCCTGCCGTCTCAACGGCGACGACGCCCTGCTCGCCTTTCGTGAGCGTGCCCGTTTTGTCGAACATGACCGTATCCAGATTCCGGGCTTCTTCCATGGCGATGCGGTCGCGGATGAGCATTCCATTCTGGGCGGCGGTGGAGGTATTAATCGCAACGACGAGCGGGACAGCGAGTCCAAGGGCGTGGGGACAGGCGATGACGAGGACGGTCACGACGCGTTCGAGAACGGTGAGGTTGAACCCAGTGGCGAGTACCCAGGCGACAGCCGTAATGGCCGCGACAGCGAGTGCGATGTAGAACAGCCAGCCTGCTGCGCGGTCGGCAAGCAACTGGGTTCGGGATTTTGATCGCTGCGCTTCGTCGACCAGCCGCATAATGCCCGCGAGGGCGGTCTCGTCACCGGTCTTCGTCACGCGAACTCGAAGACTCCCGTCCTGGTTGACTGTGCCAGCGACGACCTCTGATCCGAGTTCCTTGTCAACCGGCCGAGATTCGCCGGTGATCATCGATTCGTCTACCGATGACTCGCCCTCCACGACCTCGCCGTCCGCAGGAACGGAGGCACCGGGACGGACGAGGACGACATCGCCCGCGGACAGTTCGGAAACGGGAACGTCCTCTGTCTCACCACTCTCGGTGAGGCGTTCTGCGGTATCGGGCATGAGTTTGGCCAGTTCGTCAAGCGCACCGGAGGCTTGGCGAACCGAGCGCATTTCCATCCAGTGGCCAAGCAGCATGATGTCGATGAGGGTGACGAGTTCCCAGAAAAAGGGCGTCGTCCCCGGGAGGACGAGGCTGGCGAGCGAGTAGCCGAACGCGACGGTGATGGCCAGCGAGATCAGCAGCATCATTCCCGGCTCACGATTCTCGAATTCCGTCCGGGCCATCGAGAGGAACGGCACGCCACCGTAGGCGAAGATAATCACAGAGAGGACGGGCGTGATCCAGATACTGCCCGGGAATATCGGTGCCGTGTAGCCAAAGACATCCTGAATGAATTCGCTGAAGAAGATGACTGGAATCGAGAGAACGAGCGACACCCAGAATCGGCGGCGGAACATCCGTTCGTGGCCGGTGTGATCTGTGTGCGCCATGTGGCTCCCCTCGTCAATGTGCCCACCATGGCGTGCGTCGTGGGGGTGCTCGACTTCGTCGGTGTTCCCGTGTTCAATCTCGGTGTGGCTGTGCCCTGACTGCGCTTCGTGCGCGTGGTGCGTATTGTCGTCCGTTCGTTCCGGTTTGGTGCTGGTCTCGCCTGGCGGGTCGTGAGTCGCATGCTCGTGTGATGCGTGTCCGGAGTGCTCGTCATCTGGATGATTGCTCATAGCTTGTGTATTGGTGCCGCCCCACATCATTCTGTCCGAACCCTGACACTGAGCGGTTGAGGTAATTCGAAAGAGAACGACCGGGGTGATTGTCCGCGAACGTTCTGTGCGGTCTCAGGCGTGGGCAGTGTAGCCAGCGTCCTCGACGGCCTGTACGAGGGCTGAGACGTCGGCATCGCCATCGACGCTTGCCTGCCCAGTCTCACGGTCGGCAGTGGCATCGGTCACGCCAGAGACGCTTCGAAGCGCGTCTGTTACGGTCTGTTCACAGTGGCCACAGGACATCCCCTCTACGGTGATGGTCGTCGTCATACAGGAATACGTACGCGCCCCACTTTTATCGGCGTTTTCCCTTTGAATACGTGGTTGTAGGGTACACTAGCTTTGAAATCGAAGCCATTCCAGCCGTGATGCGTTTGCCAGCCTGCGTGTGAACGGTGGGCCGCTTTAGCCCGTGTTGAATGGGGCGATGGCACTCCCCGACTTTCCCTTGAAGGGAGTGTAGACTGCGTTCGCCATCTCCCTGAGTATTGCCCCTCCCAATCACAACTGCTACACCGCTGTCTCGCCAACGTGTAGATATGAACGAGTACCCCGGCAGATCGAGGTGGGATGGATGAACCGACGCCGTGCCGACACAGTCGTTGGACTTCTCATCGCTGCCGTTCTCCTCGTCGGTGGTGCGCTTAGCTGGCAGGCGTATCAGCAGCAACGAGCGTTCGAAGAGATGGGGTCGATGATGGGCACGTCGATGGGATTGGTTCACGGAACGAACCCGCTCTGGTACGTCCTTGGGACATTGCTCGTCACCGCTGTCATCGGTGGCCTCTATCTCACCGTCCGTGACGACCGCTCCGGAGCTGAGGCAAGTGCCCAACCGCTGAACGAGTCCCCGAACACGGCCAGCGAGGAGGGCGATGGCGCACCGCAGAGTGAGGTTCACTCGACTGGCGCGAAAAATCCAGAAGAACAACCTCGCGCTCGTGTCCTCGACCTCCTGCCGGATGACGAACGCCGGATTCTCGAACCGGTGCTCTCCTCGCCCGGTATCACACAGATTGAACTACGGGATCGTTCAGACTTCTCCAAGAGCAAGGTGAGTCAAACGGTCAGTGCCCTCGAGAAACGCGGCCTATTGTACCGTGAACGGCAGGGGCGGACGTATCGGATTTATCCGAGTGATGACCTGCAGCAATCTCAGCACACAGTCGGTGAATGACTGCATCCATCTCTGCAAAACAACTGCCACGTTGACTGTACTAACGGGTATCATTACCTGGCGTTAGTTGTATGACCACATATCTTTCCACTCGAGCAGCTTCGTCCAGCATGAAGAGCCTCCTCACTTGGCGGACGTTTCTCGCCTTCTCGGGTGCCACTCTCATCTCGGCACCCGCTGACTGTGCGGGAGTGAACGGTGACGAGCCCCGACGAGACGTTTTTGCACTGAGACGACGTGTACGAACCCCATGAACCGTATTCGTTCTCATGGAGACGTCCCCCCGGAGGTTGAGGGTCTCCTCACGGACGAACTGGTCGTCGCACACCTGGCGACGTGTGCCGACGGTCGGCCCCACTCGGCACCGCTCTGGTATCGGTACGAAAGCGGCGTCATCGAGATACTCACAACGGGGGTCAAACTCGCCAACATCCGGAAGAACCCCTACGTGTCTCTCTCCTTCGAGCAGGACCACGAGGGCATCCCCGAGTGGATGGTGACCGTGCGAGGGACGGCGACGGTCGTCGAAGATGAAGACGAAATCCGAGCGGCCAATACGCGAATCAACCAGAAGTACGGGGTCGAAGACGACGCGTGGTCGGAGAACGTCCTCGTCCGCATTGAGGTTGGCTCGGTCTCCCATCGGACGTACTGAGTCACTAGCTGCTGCATACCCAATCGGCGAAGCTGGATGACGGTGCGGGACAACGCGTCATCACGACTCACTCGCACCCTCGATCGGTGGTGTAGCGTGGAGGCGGGAGACGACTGTCGTCAGTGATAGATTCTGACGAGAGGTTCAGGTGACAGGATTGCACCGCCGCAGGCTGAAAGTAGAGGTAACCGTACGAGAGTGGGAGACATAACGTGGCGGTCACTCGGCCGACCGGCGAGGTATCGTGTGCAGGCTTTCTACCATCCCGTTGAGGGTGGCAAGTTCACCGTACTTTCTCACGACTGACGTGGTCAGTCTTCGAATGTGAGTCGCCGGTGTCGACCCCTCTTCGAAGCGGTAGAATTCGAACGTCGGCCCTGCCCGCTCCTCGCCACCATTGGATGCGGGACAGGTCGTGAGAAAGCGAGCCAGTTGCGAGAGGACGCCCGACATGACCGTATACAGGTCGTTGACCAGTTTGTCTTTCCGGTCCCGATCGGTCGTGGCGTAGATTTCGTCCATGAGGACGTACGTGTAGCTGTACGCTGCGTTGAACAGATCCAAGACGGGATGCAACGCTGGCGAGAAGTCGTCAGCTGTGGGGTTTTCAAGTACGGGACGGACGTCTCCTAACGAGAATGTACCGTCGGCGATCTTCTTGAACTTGTAGTAGTGGGTCATCTCGTGGTGGTGGGGATCCGCCCAGTGTTCGTCTCTCACCCCTTCACCTTGGTGGATGACCGTCTCGATCGCTCGACAGGCGCTGTCGAGGTCGTCGATAGGGTGGAGCCCCCCGCTCTCCACGTCGTCGAATTCGATCGGAGCGTAGTACTCTGGGTCCATCATCTGTCGCTCCACCCGCGGGTTCGCGAACAGCGACTCCCGCTCGTCGAGGTACTCGATGGCCTGCTCGACGGCGAGATAGAACTGCCCGATGGTGTCGTAGTTGTCGTCTTCTGGGAGGCTGCCGACCTCGCGAGGGTGCTCGATTGGCAAGCAAACCCGCTCAATAAAGTCTGTGGTGCACCGTTCGAGATTCATCCGTATCGGTGGGTCGTGGTGTGGGAGGTCCATCGGGTACGACGGCATCACATCCTCGTCGTAGAATCGAGGAGTCCCCCCGACTGCAACCAGGAGGTTGGCGGCGAGCGCCGCGTGGAGCATTTCCTCGACGACGACACTCCTGATGAGGATATACGGATCTGAGCCCCTGTCGTCGATGGAGTACATCGCGTAGAGGTACGTCGGGATGGTCGACAGTTCAACTTGGATGGCCCACTGGAGGTGTTCTTGCAGGCTCTGTCTCGTGTCAATCACCATGGTCAGTCAATCGATACCAACTACCATCAAGCTAGATGCAACGGGGGTCAAGAGGCTCCCCGCTGTACTCAGCGACACCGTTCTGGCTTAACCTGACATGGTGCCTCCACACCTCCGAGGGTGCGTGTCCACTATCGCTCGAAGCGGCTGAAACAGCCGATAATAGAAATAGATACCGTGTGCACCCATCCGTAGCGCATAGCGCAGCTCGCCTGGTCTTCTCAGTCAATTTCTTTGAGTGCCGTAGCCGGTGAACCATGCTTCGTAGCGTGTCGAAGATAGGGATATTTCCCGACCCGTCGTATACGCTCTATGAAATCTAACGCGTCGAATCACCCACGTGGTTCCATGGTCGACGCGTCGCTATCGATGGGTCGACACCTGAAAGAATGGATCAGCGAGAAGCATCGTACATCGGTTCCGTGGCAATCTCCGACCGTGCGTGTAGTCTTCGCAAGTACACTCCTTGCGCCACTCGGTGTCGCGCTCATCACTCCCGGGCTTCCCGTCATCCAAGAGCGATTCGCACTCACTGACGCGGAGACGAGCCTCGTCATCTCGTCTTACTTCGTGACGGGCATCCTCTTCTCGCCCCTCATCGGCCTCCTTGAGGACAGAATCGGTCGGCGGCGGGTGTTGATACCGTCACTCGTAGGTTTCAGTCTGGCTGGGGCGGCCATCGCGTTCACCCCAAGCTACTCGATCGCGCTGGTGCTTCGGGTCATCCAGGGGACGGCCGCGGCCGGTATTTTCATCACGACCGTCACGCTGATCGGTGACACCTTCGCGGGAGTTCAGCGGAGCGCGGTGCTTGGGGCGAACACGGCGGTCCTCTCCGCGGGGGCTGCCGTCTTCCCGCTTGTCGGTGGGGCACTCGCGACCAGTTCTTGGAACGCCCCTTTTTTGCTGTACCTCCTCGGACTTCCTGTGGCCCTTTTTGCGGCTCTCGCGCTGACGGAGCCGTCGGTCGAACACGTGACCCACGGCTTCGGATCCTTCCGTGAGGTTATTAGGGCGCTCTCAGCCCGGGAGGCTACCCTCCTGTATGGGTCTGCCTTCATGATTGAGCTGTTGCTCTTCGGGGCAGTGGTCACTGCGATTCCATTCCTCCTGGACAGCGCGTTTGCCGTCGGGCCCGTCGGTATTGGCGTCGTCGTCACGGCCGCGCTCGTCGCGTCGACTGTGGCCGCCTCACAGTCCGGTCGACTCGTCAAACACCTGTCGGACGACGCAATCATCGTCCTCGGATTTGCTTTCGCGAGCGTGGGGCTCGTCGCCGCGTGGCTCGCCAACTCGCCGACGAGCGTCGGTCTCGCCAGCTTCGTCTTCGGCGCCGGGTGGGGTCTCGTCCTTCCGGCGATCGACGACGACGTCAGCGAGTTCGTTCCGGTCGAGTTTCGAGCCGAGGCATTGAGCCTCCGCAACAGTACTACCTTCCTCGGACGCACGCTCGCACCGGTGCTATTCGCCAGCCTCGCACCTTTCTGGGGGTACCAGTCACTCTTGCTCGCCGCGGGCGTCCTCGGGTTTGCCAGTGGCCTGGGTGGTTGGTTACTCTCTCGGAGGACAGGTGGTATCACTGACGCTGAGGGTCTTGACTCCCTCGAAGCGTCAAGAAGAGGGTGACATGCAGTCGTGTTCCAGTCAGATGTCCTCGGTCGTGAAACCGATTTTTTCGTGGGTGTTGTCACAGAACGGTTTGTTCGCCGACCCGCCGCAGCGACACAGCCACGCGTCATCATCCGTGTAGGTTGAGCCGTCGTCCGGACCGTCAATCTTGAACCCTCCTTTTACGTGCAGTGGGCCGTTCTGCGTCAAGGTGACGTACAGTTCACCCGCAGGAGATGCCTCGGAGTCCGAGGTTCCGCTGACCGTACCCGGTGCCTCGAAGTTGATATTCAGGTGGGTGTTGTCACAGAGTGGTTTGTTCTCCGACGCACCACATCGACAGAACGCGACGCGTGTGTCCGAGAGCAACACCGTTCCGGCTTCGTCGGTCACCTTGACGTCTCCATGGAAATAGATCGGACCGTTGGTCGAGACGGTGACGGTGTTCTCCGCTGGCGTCTTCTCCTTCCAACCGCCGTCCTTCCGATCGAAGTGAAGTGCACCGGTTGGACACCGGGTAATGACCTCGGCGATTTCGTCGGCAGCAGCGTTTTCCGGCATGATCCACGGACGTCGGTCGGGATCGAACACCTCTGAAAGACCTTTGACACACTCGCGTGCGTGGATACACCGCTTCAGGTCGTAACTGACAGTGATGTCTCGGTCATCGTATTCGTAGACGTCCTCTTCCATATCCTCTTATCACGGGGATACGCGATAACTTGTGCTTCTCAGATTCGGATTACGAATCTCGATTTCTGAACGCTCTTCGCACGTCACTTGCTCCATGGTACCTTCGGTACGTTCCGGGCAGGCAACGTTCGCCCCTCCCTCTCTCGAACGGAAACCGCAGGAACGACCGGCAGAGAAATGAAAGTGGTCCGTCGCCTGTACGTACCACCATGTCCAACGAAGTTGTGTGACCGATATGCACGCTGTATGCAGCACAATCGCTAACGTATCTCACCTGCTGAGAGTTCCAACAAGGCAAGTCGACCAGTTTTGTAGGTGGGCGTCGTATCTACTCCTATGTGTAATCGCCACGTCGCCCACATGATTGCGGACTACGAAGCGGCGCGGCTCGACGCCGACGAGTCGGGAACCGAGAAATCCCACCGCAGCGACTCAGTGCAGAGGTCGAGGACGCAGCCCGGATTACTGGCGACTCTCAAGCGCCGAATCGCTCGGTAACGCCTGATTCAGGCCAACCCCGATGATTTCAGTGGGCATGAACGATTCTATTCCTAAAAAACGATTAGAACGGTCTATACACGCTCTCGGACGATTTCCTCGGTGGGTTCACACCCATCGTGATAACCCCTGAGTCGCCCTACGAGTACTCGAGGAGAAACACAATGACCAACTTCAAACTCGGCCGCTGGCTGCTCGTGGCGCTCGCACTCGTCGCACTCGCGTTCGCCGCTCCCGTGGTCAGCGCACACGGCAACGACACGACTGCAGACGACGCACCCCACTCCGACGCAACCGCTGACGGCTGGGTGGCCTGGATGGAAGCGCAGATGACCGACCACATGGGCCCTGGTGCCGTCCAGTGGATGGAATCGCACATGGGTGTGTCCGTTGACGAGATGGCACAGGGCATGACTGAAAACGGCCACGACGGCCGCATGTACGGACAGGGTCACTGCTAACCGTTCAATTCGATTCGCTCGTTTCAATCCAACACTGCAACTCACACACACAACCTAATGACGCAACTCACTGCTCACATCGGACGCACGGCTCGTCGACTGGGGATGCTCGCCGTCCCACTGCTGGTCGCGACGACTGGCACGGCGGCTGCCATGGGCGGGAGCCCCGGGGGCGGAATGATGGGTGGTGGTTGGGGAGTTTTTGGCGGGGCGATGGGTCTCTGGGGACTCCTCTGGATTGGGCTGTTGCTCGCAATTCCACTCTCCCTCGTCGTCATGCTCGGGAAGCGTCGAGAAGCTGGACGCAGCGAAGATCCGCTGTCGATTCTTCGAGAACGCTACGCCCGCGGTGACCTCTCAGACGATGAATTCGAACGGCGGCGTGAACAGCTGGAACGTGCCGGATAGTTCCGCAGGTGTCGTCTCGAATTCCATTCGGGCTAACCTCGTCGAAACCCCACAGTTAAGTCCCGCAACCGTGTTGAGTATTGTGTGGAATACACAATACAGGCATCCGTGGCCGGTGCGTTCGACCAGGTAGTCGAGACGACGATTGACGCGCTCAAAGACGAAGGATTCGGCGTCCTCTGCGATATCGACGTGCAGGCAACGTTCGAAGCAAAACTCGGCGAAGAATTTCGACAGTACCGCATCCTCGGGGCGTGCAATCCGGGGCTCGCGCTTGAGGGGCTAACCGAAGATATCGAACTCGGTGCACTTCTCCCCTGCAACGTTATCGTCTACGAAACCGACGATGGCGAGGTTGTGGTTAGCGCGGTCGATCCGCAACAGCTTGTCGGCATTGCTGACAACGAGGCGCTCGACTCGATTGCGACCGAGGTTCACGACCGGTTCAAGCGCGTCCTAGACAGTATTGCTGACGAACTCGAATCCGCGTCGGCGGTGTAAATAGCGATGTCGTCATCTAATCGACTCGACACCACGACTATCGTCCTCCTCATCCTCGGGGCAATCATTGTCCTGCCCTTGCTCATGATGGGGCTGGCATTCGGCGGGATGATGGGCTACGGCGGAATGATGGGCGGATACGGGACGACCAGCGGCTGGTGGCCACTCGTTGGAATGTTCGTCCCACTGGTCTTTCTCCTCGTTCTGCTCGGTGGGGGCTACCTCGTCTTCCGCCGCGTAACTGAATCGCAGGCGTCTCGAAATCCCGCAATGGAGGAGTTGCGCGCGGCGTACGCACGCGGTGAGCTCTCCGACGAGGAGTTCGAGGAGCGCCGCGTGAAACTCAGCCGCGAAGAGTTGTAAAAACCAGATAAATTCGGCTAGACGAGTGTCAGCGCATTCGTCTCGCACGGTCTTCGCATCGCGTGTGTCATCGTACCACGGAGTTATCCTGTCTGGTGACCATTACTACAGTCATTAATCGCCAGAGATGAGTCCCCAGATGCCCCCGGAGGAGACAGTAGGCAAGCCGCGTACCGAGTCAATGGCGCTGCGACAGGCAGCTCGCCAGCTCGGGACGTCAGTTGTCCGGTTGTGGCGAAGAATCAGCGTGCCTCCACGCGTTCACACCACCGCCACTACCCGACATGCGACGTGGCTCGAACTCTTCTTCGATCTCGTCTACGTTGCGGCCATTGCCGAACTCGGTGGACTCCTCCATGATGACCCGAGCGTCGGTGGGTTCCTCGGGTTTGCCGGCTTGTTCTTCATCGTTCTCTACACCTGGTTGGGCTTCACGCTCTACGCCGATCAGTTCGATACCGACGACCTGCTCCACCGGCTCGGGATGGCCGCGACCATGTTGGGTGTTATCATTCTCACGGCAACCATTCACGACGCCCTCCGCGGTGGCTCGGATGCCTTTGTGCTGGCGTACCTCCTGCTCAGAGTTCTCATGATCGGTATGTACCTCAGGGCATGGGTTAGTCTCCCAGATTTACGGCCGTTCACGAGAGCGGTCGTGCTCTCGACATCGGCGAGTGCCATGGTCTGGGCATCATCGCTGCTCGTTGCCGAGCCCTGGCGGTTCGTCATCTGGGGGCTCTCCTTCGTGGTCGGTCTGGCGACGACCACCGTCGTTTACGTCGGGAGTGAGGCCATACCGAAACCCACCTCTCACTACTCCGAACGGCTCGGCCTGTTCACCATCCTCGTCTTGGGGGAGACCGTCATCGCGATCGCCGTGGGAACCTCGGGTACTGACTGGGGATTCAGATCCGGGCTCGTCGCTGGATTTGGGTTCATCGTGGTCTTGACCTTGTGGTGGACCTATTTCCGTCACGTCGATGAATGGTTCCTCCACCGGGCGTTCATCGAGGACAAAGGGGCGTGGTCACGTGTCCGCGAGTACTCGCTACTACACGTCCTGAGCCACTACTTGGTCTATGTTGGAATCGTCGCTGCCGGTATCGGCATCGCGTTCACCGTCGAAGCCGCGGCGGCAGGACATGCGCTTGACTGGAACCGCGCGGCGGTGCTCGTGGCCGGCGTTGTCACCTACCTCCTCGGGACCATCGCTGTCCACCGGACGACGTTCGACCCGGTGAGAGACCGGTCGGTGGTTCTCCGGCTGGGGGTCGCGGCGCTCGTCACCCTGTCCATCGTGAATCAACCCATAGAGCCTGTCGTGTTCCTCGGGCTTGTGGCCAGCTTGCTGGTGACGCTCAACATCGTGGAAGGTGGCTGGTCACTCATCACCGGCTCAACGAGCGAGAAGTAAACAGCGCTCACGAATTCAGCGCTACCGTTGGACGGCGGCTAGGTTGCCCACCTGCAGAGTGGAGTTGAGAGCGAATAGGGCACTTCGGACACGTTTCCCAAGAGCGACTCATGGGCATACGTCCTGTATGCACGTGGAACTAATTCGAGGACAAGTCTGAGAAAATTGAAACGAATTTCGACACAGCCTCAGTGTCAGCCAAGGTGTGTCGAGAGCTTACGCGGCGTCGGCTTCGAGCGCTTCGCTCTCGTCTAAGCTCTCGAGGGCGGTGAGCACTTCTTGTTTGTAGCGGGAGACCGGCAGGTCGTACTGCTCTTTTGCCATGCGTGCGTACTCGTTGGTCTCGTCGTCGAACGCTTCGATGCGGTCCATCGTGCGTTCTGCAGTTTCGACGACCCAGCGGTCGCGCGTTTCGGCGGAGACGACGGAGATGGACTCCGGTCGGATGGAGACGTTAATCGAGCCATCGTCCGTCTCGTAGGTGCGTGGCTTGCCCGCAATCGCAACGTAGGCGGGTGCTTCCACGTCGCGGAGGACGCTCGCGGCTTCTGGCTGGTACTGCCCAGCGTAGACGAAGAACGTCCCGGTTGGGTCAACGACGCGGCCGCGCCAGTACTCGCTGTCCTCACCGACGTCTTCTTTCTCGGTGAGCGTGCCGACGATGAACACGCGGTTTGCGCGTTCGCCCGTCGGGAGCAGCAGGTAGACTGGGGCGCGTTCGTCGTCCGATTCTTTGAATGTGTAGCCAGCGTCGTTGAACTCGCGGGCGAAAACCCGTCGAGCGACTTCTCGGGTTGGTGCGGAACTCATGGTTACATCGACCTCGCTTTGATGAGGACTGCTTCGGCATCGACTGGGCCGGTCAATTCTTCGAAGTCGTTCGCTAGGACGTAGCGGCCGAGCGTCGGGCCGCTGATGCGGTAGTAGCGTCCGAGGACTTTCTCGCGCATCTCGTCTGCGACAATCGTCGTGTCGAGTGCGTCCATCGCCATCTCCTTTGCCTTCTCTAAGGTGATGCCGGTCAGTTCCTCGGTGGCTTCTTTGTTGAAGATGGTCTCGTGGACGGTCATACCGTCGTCCACGACGCCTTTGATGCGGAGGTCGAACTCGCCTTCGACCTCGCCGTGTTCTGAACAGCGTCCGTTCTGGAGGACGCGCGTGCAATCCTCCTCGGGGCATCGCTTGATGAGTCCGCTGCCGCTCTGGATGTCCACCATCGCGCCTTCGATTTCGGATTCGTTGTCGCCGACTTCGAGGTCCTCGTCGAGTTCCTCGATGCCGGTCGTCCGGTTGAGCTTGACCGAGAATCGGCCCTGGTACTCGTCGGACACCACGTTCGAAAAGCGGTAGACCTTCCCTTCTTCGAGAGCGGGGAGGTCGGATTTCGCCCACTTCGTGAACTTGATGGTGCCGGTCGGGTCACCGAGCAAGCCAACTTGCCCGATGGACTCGTGGCCCGGGTCCCAGAGGTCGACGACCTTCGCGGTCAGGTCGAGCCACTGTTCGGGTTCGTCCACCTCCGAAATCTGCATTTCTTGGTTGCCACCGGAGCCACGGAGGTCTTCGCGCTCCATGCCCGCTTCGTCAAGGTAGTGACTCGTGACGCTGCGGCGTGCCTCGTCGATGGGAACCTTGTACTCGCCGACGAGTTTTTCGAGACGTTCCTCTACGTCTTCGACCGTCAGCTCTAGTTTGTCTGAAAACTGCTCGTGTATCTCTACTGCGTGCTGGTGCACATCTGTCATGGGGTTTCACTGTCTCCGCCTGTTTTCAATGGGAGACATACGACGGTTGGTTCCCGATGGTATAAAAGGTTAGGTGAGTGGGCTGAAAGTGATTCCCTCGTGCGATTCCGTTTTGGGACTTAAGCCTCCGGTTCCCACTCAGAGGCGAGTAGGCCGTAGATGACTTGGTCGACCCACTCGCCGCCGGTGAATTCGGACTTTCGCTTGGTGCCTTCGTGAGTGAAGCCGAGCTTTTCGACGACGCGCCGAGAGCCTTCGTTCGGGGCTTCTATCCAGGCGTCGATGCGGTGGAGGCCGAGTTCGTCGAAGCCGAACTGGATGATTGCCTCGGTAGCTTCGGTGGCGTAGCCCTTCCCCCAGTACTCGGGTGCAATCCAGTAGCCGAGGTTGCCGAGTTTGTTCCGGTCGATGAAGGGCATGAGGCCAGCGTGGCCAACGCGCTCGTCGCCGTCCCAGAGGACGAGCGAGACGACGTTGTCGCCGGTGTGGAACTCCTCGTAGGAGTCTGCCTGTTCCATCTCGCTGTACGGCGTGTGGAAGATGCTGATGTGCTGGCGGATTTTCGGGTGGTTCAGGTGGGAATTGAGGAACGCCTCGTCGTCGCGGGTGACGGGTCGAAGCTCGAGGCGTTCGGTCTGCAGATACGGTGTTCGTGACATAGTGGTGGTTGTGACTCGGTCTGAAAACGGTACGTGCGCAGACGGGATGCAGCCAACTCGGCAGACCGAGCGTGAATCCAGTCAGAAACAGGTAGAAACGAGCATCGGGTACCTGTTTGACACCTCATGGAGCAGACCCAAAAGCGTTGTCCCGTGCAGCTCGAATGCTGAACGGGCACATGAAAACCTATTATCATCGAAACAGGATGTGGGAGCACTGGCCATGTTCCCCGTGATTGACATCATTCCCGCTTCCCTCGTCAAATTCCTGATAATCATCGGGTTCGCCATCATCGCGCTCCTCCTCGCGTACATCGTCGGCGGCGGGTCGATGAATCTGGACAGTTGGTCCTTCTCCGATGGGCCATGGCGATGAGCCGAAGTGCATCGCTCGAAACCGAGAGGAAGTGCACTGCACAAGTTCTCCGCCCCGTGACGCTTTGTAGCTCCGTGCCCAATCACCGACCATGAGCAATCGGCGGCGCATCGAACGACTCATCCGCCAGCAGTTTCGCAAGGCGGGCCGCCAGATGGGGCGGGCACGCCACGAGTACCGCGAAGGGCGGGGCAACCGCGGTCGATACACCGACTCATCAGAGACGGACGGTGGCCGCGAGATGAACCTCGTCTGCCGACGCTACGCCGAACGCCGCACCGTCACCCTCGACGCCGACCAGCGCCCACACTGTTTCGACGCAGAGAGCGTGGACTGTCAGGGCTGTCTTGAAGACATCCGCGAAGGCATCATCGAAACGTGGTGAGACGACACTGGTGACACCAACTACGTTTGCTACTTTTCACCGGATTGCACCCTCACGGTGAGGTACTTGTATCCCCATGCGGTGAGCGCGCCAAGCGAGACTCCCCAGACGAGATGTGCCACGAACGACCAGAACGTGAGGTTTGGAATCGGTGCCGCGATTCCGAGGAGTCGCAACCAAATCGGCGCGATAATCCCGGCGGCGACGACCCAGAGGACGAGCCCCCACACAGCTCCGATGGCAACGTAGGCAGGAACGCTGGTTCGATAGCGTTCTGGGGCCATCGAGACGAGATTGACGAAGACGAACCCGAAGACGATGCTGTGGAACTCGTGGGTGAGCCAGCCGATGACACCGTTTACGCTCCCGTAAAAGACGCCGATGCCTGCGACCGACCGGCCGAGTAGTAGCGCCGCGATGCCGAACACCACGCCCGCAGCCACCGACGCCACGAGCGTCACGAGCAGGTGCTGGATGGTCGGGCGTACGATGTCGCCGCCCGTTTTGCTTGGTTCCAGCCCCGCAGCCGCTTCGTTGGCACGGGGGAGGGCGATGGTTACCTTCGTCCCACGCGCTCCACTCTCAGTCTCTATCGTTCCTCGGTAGTTCTCGACGAGGAGGCGAACGATTTTCAGCCCGAAGCCGGTCGTCGGGTCGTCGAACTCCTCGATAGCGGCGGTCTCAAGCAATGCCTGTTGGCTTTCTGGAAGCCCAGGGCCATCGTCTCTCACGGACACCCGAACGCTGTTTCTCGTCACCGCCACCTCGACGGTGGGAGTCTCATCGTGGCCGTGGACGACTGCATTTTCGAGAAGGTGCGTGAACACCTGCGCGAGCTGTTCGTCTGCCACCACCTTCGCGTGTTCTGGAATCGACTCGATGGTAATCCTCGCCTCGGGATGACGGCTGGTTACAGCCTTGACGCTCTGCTGCAAGGATTGTTCTATGTCGATGCGTTCCATCGACCCATCGGTCTGCCCCGCTCGTCGGGTGAGATATTTCACCTCGTCTATCGTCCGCTCGATGGCAGTCAGCCGCTTTTCGATTACGTTCTGAACCCCCGAATGCTCGTCCCTGCTCATCTTCGCGTACCCGCGAATCACCGTCACCGAGTTGAGTACCTCGTGGCGAAGCAGCCGGTTGAGTATCACGAGGCGGTTGGTCTGTTGTTCTAGTTCCCCGCGCTGTCGGTGGGTTCGTGCCGCGTACAAACCGGTGAGGGTTCCCCCGACGCTCCCGCCGATGAGGAAGTTCGACAGATATGCCTGCGACCGAATCACCGTCACGCTAGGGATACCATCGGGGGACCTGCCTAACAGCGTCAGGATGACGAGAATCAACATCGTTCCCGCACCGATGACACACCAGCGCGCCGTCGTCCGAGCCAGCGCTGGTTCGATGTCGGAAACGGCCAGTGCGACGCCGAAGGCGGCCAACCCGAGGCCGAGCGTCAGTGGCAACACACCTGCGAGATAGAATTGGACGGGGTTCTCGAACAGTGCGAGCGTGACGGTGAATCGGGTGAGAAAGAAGCCAATACCGGCGACGACGAGTCCACTCGCATTCAGCTTCTGCCCCATTGTGTTGAATGCTATCACTAACCAATTAGTAAAGACTATCCATTAAAACACAATTTTTGACAAATTCCGGGGTTGGACGATTTGACACTTCTGTCATCCTCCTCCCTCAGCAAATGGCTGGAGCAGCAATCACCCCGTCTCAAGGCCGTGACACCGAATTTGATACCATGGACGTGGCGACGGTCTCGGTACGTCAAGCGAGTCTTCTTGCGGCCGTCGCGTCAGTTTGACTGAAAACGTCGCTGTTGGCGCGGACTGACGCTGTTGGCACGTTTGCGCCGCTCTGTCCGGGAAGTGTGGAGCACGAGGCTGTCTCGAAGCTACCTTCGAAACCATAAGCAAATCGTGATAAATCGCGTGCGCTGAATCTATTTGCGTATGGTATTCGATAGCAGTCTTCTGGTTTGGGTGTGTCTCTATGGCACAATTCTTGATACATCTAAACTGATAACTTCTCCTTGTGAATCGTGCTCCTTTTAAATAGGGGTGCGTGACGTTTCAGTACACCTTTTGAAACCAATGAGAGAACGTATTCACAGCATCGACACACTGCGAGCACTCGCTATTTTCTTCATTACTATCGCGCACGTGCAGCCATTTCGCGGCTTTGGAACGCACGGAAATCTCGTCTTTTTCGTGTTGGATACTATCGGCCAATTCGACGTGCCGTTCTTTTTCGTCACGTCCGGCTTCTTTCTGGGGGCGAAGTTGCACACCACCAGTGTCAACTCCATCGTCAGGGGAACCGGTCGGAAACTCGGTTCAATCTTTGTGTTTGGGAAACTCGTCTCTGTCACAGCCGCAGTTGCAGTCGCGGCCATCGTCGGTTCCTCTGTGATGAGTGAACTCAGCGATGCCCTTTTCAACTTCTCTCCAGCCTCCCTCCTGTACTACGGTGACGCACAGGCCGTCCCGCTGTGGTTCCTCTCGGCATTGTTTTTCTCCATCGTACTCGTCTCGGGATTCGTCAAATTCAACAAGATTCGCTATCTGTTGCCGGTCGCCGCACTCTTTCACGTCGTCGGCATCCTCAGCATGAACTATCCGATGGTTCTGGACGTTCCGTTCCGCATCCGAGACGCTCTCTTCTTTGGCTTCTTCTACGTCGCACTCGGATACACAATCAGAACAACGGAGTGGACACCAAAGGAGAACCACAGCCATCTGTATCTCGGCGCAGTCGGCTTCTTCCTTGGCGCCCAACTCATAGAGCAGTACGCCATTGGTTACATCATCGGTGAGAACGTGCTCACGCAGACGGTCTATCTGACGGAGTACACCATCTCCACCGTACTCCTCGTTCTCGCAATCTTCGCGTACGCGCTCTCGAACCCACAGCTGGGGAAGAATACGATTCTACCCACGGTGGGCCGACATGCGCTCGGAATTTACCTCCTTCACCTGCCGGTATTTCACTTGCTCCACGCGACGAAGCAGTTCTGGATTCCGGTGATTGGGTTTCCCCTTCCCTCGACCCTGCTCTGGCAACTGACCATCACGCCACTCGTCTACGTGCTTGCGCTTGGAACCTATCTCGCCATGGCGAGGCTGGGTGTCATAGACCCTGAGGGCGGTCACATTCCATGGCTTAGTCGCCTCCGGTCACGCGGCGGGCTTTCGGTTCGAAGCCGACTCTCGAACGAGTGAGGTCGGCAGGTGATTGAAGGTGAGCCGGTAGGACTTTTCGCCCTCCGCGTTGACGTTCTCGCATGACTCGGCCTCTCGTCGCGCTCGTCCTCGCAGGCGGCACGGGCACACGACTCTACCCCGCGAGTCGGAGCCACCGCCCCAAACAGTTTCTCGACTTCGGTGACGGTTCGCTGCTCGCCCAAACCGTCGACCGACTCTCCTTTGCCGACGAACTCTACGTCCTCACGCGCGAGGCGTTCGCAGACGAGATTCACGAGCACGCGCCCGAAGCCGCCGTGCTCACCGAACCAGAACCCAAAGACACCGGCCCCGCGCTCGTCTACGCGGCCGCACGCATCCGCGAGCAGGTCGGTGACTGCGTGCTCTTTTGCGTCCCGAGCGACCACCACATCACTGGCGACTTTGCAGAAACCGCGACCACAGCCGCCCGCGTCGCCGCCGAAACCGGGTCGCTCGTCACTATCGGCATCGAGCCAACGCGCCCGGCCACCGGCTACGGCTACATCGAACCGGGAGCGGACCACGGCGACTACTTCGACGTGGCCTCGTTTCACGAAAAACCGGATGCCGAAACCGCCACGAACTACGTCGCAGACGGCTTTCTCTGGAACGCCGGGATGTTCGCGTGGACGCCCGATGCCCTGCTCCGCGAAGCCAGAGACACGCCGCTCGCTCCGCTGGTCGAAAATCCACACGAGTTCGACGCCGTCGAACCGGTGAGCATCGACTACGCCGTACTCGAACGAACCGCTCGCGCGACGGTCGTGCCCGCAACCTTCGAGTGGGACGACTTGGGTGCGTGGGACGCGCTCGGGCGGATTCTCGACGCCGATGCGGCGGGCAACGCTGTGCTCGGGGACGTGTCGCTGGTCGATACGACGGACTCGGTCGTCGTCACGGACGACGCACACGTGAGCGTGGTCGGCGTTTCAGACCTTGTGGTCGTCGCCTTCGACAATCGCGTGCTCGTCGTGCCAAAAGCAAAGGCGCAGGCGGTGCGAGAACTCGTCTCACAGCTCAAAGCAGCCGGGCGCTTCTAACTCCGAAGTTTGCCGCCGTCGATTGGCAGCGAGACGCCGGTCACGTAGCTCGACCGCTCACTGGAGAGGAACGCCACCACGTCGCCCAATTCTCGGGGGTCACCGATGCGGTTGAGCGGGATGTCTTCGGCCCAGTTTTCGAGGCCTTCTTCGTAATCTGCAAGGTCGCCGCGTTCGACACCCTGCTCGATGAGTTCGGTAAACCGTGCCGTCTCGTGTGCGCCGGGGAGCACGGCGTTCACTCGAATCTCGGGGGCAAACTCCCGCGAGAGCGTCTTGACGAGGCCGATGACCGCCTTTCGCACCGAGTTCGAGAGCACGAGCCCTTCGACCGGCTCGCGGACGCTGAGCGAGGTGATGGCGACGAACGTGCCCGCCCCACTCTGTTCGAGGTGTGGCTGGACGGCTTTCGCCGTCCAGACGGCACTCATCACGAGCATGTCGTAGGCAACGTACCAGTCGCGTTCGAGCGTGTCGAGGAAGGGGCCAGAGGGCGGGCCGCCCGCCGATGTGACGACGTGGTCGAGGCCGCCGAACTCGGCAACGGTCTGCTCGACGAACGCCTTGACGTGGTCGGGGTCGGTGATGTCGGCTTCGACCGCAAGGACGTCTCCGCGTCCGGCTTGGTCGACTCGTTTTTCTGCCGCGGCAAGTCGAGCGTCGTCCCGACTACAGATGGCGACGTTCGCACCCTCCTCTGCGAGGGCGATGGCGCTCGCCAGTCCGAGGCCACTCGAACTCGCCGTTACAAGCGCGCTGTCTCCAGCAATTCCAAAGTCCATACTCGGCCACACGGCGGCCAGTGCCAACGCGTTTTCCCTCTATGACTGCTCGGCGCGGCGGACGCGGACGACACCCTCGTGAGTCACGCCAATCAGGAGTGGTTTGACCACCTGTCGGCCGGTCACGGCGTCGCCCGCCTCGTCTCCGACGACTTTCATGAGTTCGGGGGCGGTGTGGCCGACCTTCACGCCCGCATCGTCGCACGCACCGTACACCTGCGCGGGCACGTCGTAGAGGTCAGTTCCCGCTTCGACCGTAATCTGCACCGGCGCACGGAGCGTTTCGGCGAACGCGACAGTCTCGCGGGCTTTCTCGATGTTCGACCGCGCGCTCGATTCGATGCTTGAGACGTTCGCCCGCGACGTCCCGAGAAGATTTGCGATGGTGGCCTGGGCTTCGCCCTGTTCGCGCAGCGCGAGCACCTCCGCTTGTCGGCGGGTGAGAATGCTCTTTTCGGGGTCGAATCCAATGCGGTCGAGCAGCGCGGCAACGTTGAGTGTTGGGTCGTCGCTCATCGCTTTCAGAACTTAGCTGCCCCAGAAATTGTCGCGGCTGCCAAGACGCTCGGGACGTTTTGGCTTGCTGTATCCGCCGTCGTCGTCATCTTCTACCTCTGCTTCGTCTGCTTCTTCTTCCGGCTCCATCGGCAATCGTTCGAGTGGGTCTGCGCGAGCGTGGTTCGACCGTACCTTCGTAATCTTCACCCGAGCGCGGGCGTCGGGAAGGACGCCGTCTACGAAAATGATAAAGCCGTCTTCCGTCCGGCCCACACCGGCCCCACTCTCGTGGATGTCGGTGACGTCGACGATGACTTCCTCGCCGATTTTCACCGGCTGTGACTTCAGGTCGCGGATTGGCTGATTGTAGTGGCTACACCACTCAGCCCCGCCTTTGTCCCCGTAATGCTGGCACCCCATCCCCTGGATGTGTTCACTGAACTTGGGGCATTCATCCGCGAGTGGACAGTCGGGCATATGGCCTACGTTTAGAGTCCGCAGTCTAAACGCTTGCGTCTGTATAACTCCGGGAAGACAAGAGAGTCAGGAGAACGAGACTAGCCAGACTCCGTCAGTAGCAGCGGCTCGACAATCGCCCTCTCCCAGCTTTTTACGGCGCTCGCTTCGCTCACTTGCAAAAAGCTGGACCAAAAATCCGGTCGTTTAGGCGAGGGGGGTACGTTCGACAACCGTTCCGTCAACTGTCGGATACTGCTCGATAATCTCGCCTTTCTCCACGTCGCCTTCCTGAACCATCTCCTCTAAAAGCCACCACGCGAGTTCGACGTGACTCTCTTTTACGGTGTAGAACTCCTCGGGGACGCCGAGGGCTTCGAGTTCGGCGGGCGTAATCCACGTCTTGCCGTAGACGAGCGTGCCGTCGTCGGTCACGTCGTCGAACTCTCGGCGGAGGTTCTTGGCCATGCGCTTCAGGCGGTTGCGGTGTTGGGCGGCGTCTTTGAACACCGAGGTACAGAAGTACACCTTCGGGTGGGAGGCCATCTCTTCTAAGATGTCGTGGGAGCCTTCGACGGCGCTCATGTGGCCTTCGCGCAGTTCGTAGCCTTCCTGCTGCATGCGCTCGTAGTTACCCTCGCTCATCTCGAACTCGTTGATGTTACAGAAGTCGGCCGCGCCCTCATCTAAGAAGTCGATGAACTCGCGTTCGGCGCGGATGCCCGGAATCTCGAAGGCGGGGGTGAGGCCTTCTTCGCGGGCGATGTAGAGAATCTCCTCCCATTCGGTGCCGTGCATGTCGCCCCAGAGTTCGTACGGTGGGTGAAAGCGAATCTCGTCTAAGCCTGCTTCGGCGAGTCGGCGCATGTTCTCGCGCCCGCCAGTGATGCCGGTGTAGAGGTGGGTGTGGTGGTCCTCGCCGAACTCGTCTTTGAGCAGGCGCAGGTAGCGACACGTCTTGTCCATCGCCTCCTGTGGTTCGCCACCAGTAATCGAAGTGCCGAGGGCGTCCATCCGCTTTGCTTCGGTGATGATGTCTTCGTCGGACTCGACCTGCCGCTCGTTTGCGTACACCTGGGTCACGTTCTTGCGATTCTCCCCAAGCGGACAGTAGAAGCAGTCTCGCTGGTCACAGTATCCATAGACGAACAGCACCATTTTGCCCCCCTTGGCGCACTGTTCGCAGCCCTTCGAAATCATCCGTTATCGGCTCTCTTGCCTGTCGAGCCCTAAAAACTGTGCGACTTGCGCGGACGATTTATCAGGCTTGTTGACGTGCATCAATGTAATGGCTGCTCGCTCTCGGCGCACTATCAGTATCGTCTTCGCGGTGGTCTTTCTCGACCTGCTTGGCTTTGGCATCATCATCCCTATCCTGCCGTTTTACGTCCGCGCGTTCGGCGCAGACGAGCTCGTCATTGGCCTGCTCGCGGCCTCCTATTCGGCGATGCAGTTCATCTTCGCACCCATCCTCGGCCAGCTCTCAGATCGCCGGGGGCGTCGCCCCGTCATCCTCCTTTCGGTGCTCGGGAGCGCCATCGCATGGACGCTGTTCGGCCTCGCAGAAGGCCTCCTTCTACTGTTTGTCTCGCGCATGCTCGCGGGCGCAATGGGCGGAAACATCGCCGCTGCCCAAGCCTATGTCGCGGACGTGACCCCGCCCGAAGAGCGCGCGAAGAGCCTTGGCCTCCTCGGCGCGGCCTTCGGCCTTGGGTTCATCTTCGGCCCGGGCATCGGTGCAGTGTTCACGTTTCAGGTCGTCGTGGACTTCTTCCAGAACCTCATCCCGTGGCTCGACATCAACCAGTTCTCGCTGCCGAGTTTTGTCGCGGCGTTCCTCGCGCTCCTCAACTTCCTCGTCGCCTACCGATTCCTCCCCGAATCGCGCGCCCTCACGGACACGCCCAGTGCCTACGAATCGCAGTTCACACAGCTCAAAAGCGCCATGACCAACGAGAACGTCCGCGGGCTGCTCATCGCGTTTTTCCTCATCTCGTTTGCCTTCTCGGGTGTGCAAATCATGTTCATCCCCTTCGTCGCGGACATCTACGGCTACTCAGAGTCACAGAGCGCCCTCCTGCTCACCTACATTGGCGTCCTCGGCGTCCTCGTCCAAGGCGTGCTCATTGGTCGGCTGACCAAACGCTACACCGAGAGCCGGCTCGCGGTTGCTGGAACCGCCCTGCTCACGATTGCGCTGTTCGGGATTCCGGCGGCGCCGCTCGTCGGGGAAGCGCTGTTTCCGAGTCTCACCAGCGTCGAGCCATTCTTGACCAAGCAACTGCTCGGCCTGCTTGCCGTTCTCGCGGTGCTCTCGCTCGGTAACGGCGTCGTCAACGTCTCGCTTACGACGCTCGTCTCCCAGAACGCGAGCGCAGACCGGCAGGGGAGCGCCCTCGGACTGACCCAAGGATCGGGGAGTCTCGCGCGCACGTTCGGCCCCGTCCTGATGGGCGGTATCTACGCCGCGATTGGCTACTGGTCGCCGTTTGCCCTCGGTGGCCTCCTCTTGCTCCCGGTGCTCGTTATCGCGCTCCACCTCGCGCGAACAGACGAGAAAAACACCTCGCCGGTGACCGAACCGGACGTGACCAAATAGCGCCAGAAAACAGTTATACGGCAGTCTCTCCTAGCCTTCGATAATGCTGCTCGTCTTGTGCATCGACTTGGACGACGACCTCGGCCGAAAGACGGGGCTCCAGACCCCGGTTATCGGCAGAGACGCCGTCGAAGCCGCCGCGGTTGCACTCGCCACGGCAGACCCCGAGGACTCGGACGTGAACGTCCTGTTCGAAGGCATTCACATCCTCGACAACATCGAAGACGAGACCGTCGAAGTCGCCGCCGTCACCGGCCTCGAAGGCAGCGACATCGCCGCAAACCGGAAAGTCGGTGAGGAAGTCGATACCGTCCTCGCAAGCCTCTCGACGGGCGAGGACATCCGCGCGCTCGTCGTCACCGACGGCGCACAGGACGAGTCGGTGATTCCCGTCATCCGCTCGCGGGTGCGCATCGACGGCGTCCGCCGGGTCATCGTCCGTCAAGCCCAGGACTTAGAGTCGATGTACTACACCATCAAGCAGGTGCTGAACGACCCCGAAACCCGAGGGACGATTCTCGTCCCGCTCGGGATTCTCCTGCTCATCTATCCGCTCGCCATCCTCGCCGACTCGCTCAACCTGCCGGGGTCGGTGTTCGGCGTCACCTCCGGCCTGCTCGGCCTGTACGTCCTCTTTCGCGGCCTCGGTTTGGAGGAGGCCATCGACCGCTGGGCAGACCGCTTGCGTCGCGGCCTCTACGCCGGGCGGGTCACGCTCATCGCCTACGTCGTCGCGGGCACCCTCCTCCTCATCGGCGGCGTGAGCGGCATGGAGATGTTGAATCGCATCGAGACGGCGACGCCCGGTGGCCAGCCAAACGCCCTCTACGTCATCGCGGCGCTTCTTTACGGCGCAGTCCGGTGGTTCGCCGCCGCGGGCATCACGACGAGTCTCGGGCGCGTGACCGACGAGTACCTCGATTCGACGTTCAAGTGGCGCTATCTGAACGCGCCGTTTTACGTCCTCGCCATCGCCATCGTCCTCCACGCCGTGAGCGCCTACTTCCTCGGGCTCGTCTCACTCTCGTTTCTCGCGGCGGCGCTCACCGGCGGCACACTCCTCGCGCTCGCCTCTACGCTCGCGTTTGCGGTGGCAGAAACTCACCTCACTCGCCCCGTCGAAGCCTGAAACCCTAAGAGACTATTTACTGGTTGGCCGCCTAACACTCTCCCATGAGCATGAGACCCACTGTCTACGAAGTCGATGAGTACGAGCCACAGGAGTTCGACTGCGTTCTCGTCCAAGAGAGCGTGGTGGTGTGCCTGCGAAAAGAGCCACGCCTCGCCCGCGTCATCCCGCTTGACAAGGTGAACCACGTCGATGGCGACCCACGAATGTTGCTCTCCGGCCCGGAAATCCCCGATTCGTTCTACGGCGGCGGCATCTGTGGCTACATCGACACCTCAGAGTACCCAGAAATCGAGGCCCATCTGGCGGAAATCGAGCGCGAAGAGTACTAGACGACCTTTTACTGCCGGTCGGCTTCGCCTCCCGGGTAAAAGCTCGACCAAAACGCTGCGTGCTCCAGTCACGATGCTCCGCATCGTGGTAGTCGCACTCGCTCCTGCTCGCTCACGTCGTTCGCTCACAGTCCTTCGAGGTTACTTACGATTCGAGTACCGACTGGATGAACTCGGCCTTCCTCTCTGTGTACGTCTCTCGGTCGTCTGTGTATTGTTCTGCGAGGTCTCGTTTCAATTCCGCATACTCCTTGACCAATTCAGGGTCTGCGAGTAATGCAGCTCGAAAGTTCACGTATTCGCCGAGCGACTCGCTCCCGGCTTCGACCACGGCGAGGTGGTGGGTGCGACTCTCCTCAGGACCGCGGACGAAAAACAGGCGGCCATCGAGTGGGTCGTCGGGCTTGAACTCGTAGCCGAGGCTCTGGATTTTGGGCACTAACTTCTTGGCTCGTTCCAACTCGGTGACGACCACGACCACGTCGAGAATGGGTTTCGCGGGCAAGCCGGGAATCGCCGTGCTCCCGACGTGTTCGATGCGTTCGATTTCATCGCCAATGAGCGAGCGTAGCTCGCGGGCGGCTATCGAAAACGCCTCCAGCCACGCCGGGTCGTGGGGGTGCAATTCGACCGTTCCCCGTCGTAAACCGAGGGTCATCGCTCGCGGACGACGACGAACTCGGCTAAGTCCCGCAGATAGTCGAGGGCTTGCGAATCAGCGGCGTTCACGCGGTCGAGTGCGTCGAGGGCGGCGTCAGAGTGGGCGCGCGCCCGTTCGTTCGCTTCCTCGGGGGTGAGTTCCGTAATCTGGACGAGTGAGGGGCGGTCCATCTCGGCGTCGATGCCCGTTGGCTTGCCGAGTTCCTCTGCGTCTGCCACCGCGTCGAGCACGTCGTCGCGGATTTGGAAGGCAATCCCCACCTTCTCTGCGTACTCGCCAAACGCGGTGACCGTTTCCTCGTCGGCTTTCGCGGCGATTGCGCCCAACTCGGCGGCGGCCCGGAACAGCGACCCGGTTTTCCGACGCGCGAGTACCATGTACTCGGCTTCGTTCTCGGGTTTGGCGACGAGTTCCGTCGCCTCGCCCTCACCGAGTTCGACCATCGACTCGGAGACGGCTTCCATGGCGCGGCCATTGCTCGAAAACAGCGAAAACGCCTCGCCGAGCAAGCCGTCGGAGGCGATAATCGACGGGCCGTAGCCGAACTCAGCCCACGCGCTCGTGACCCCCCGGCGGATGTCGGAATCGTCGATGATGTCGTCGACCACGAGCGAGGCGTTGTGGACGAGTTCGATGCCGACACCGAAGTCTACGGCGTCCTCTGCCCGGCCGCCAACGGCCTCACACGACAGCACCGTCACCATCGGGCGGACGCGCTTGCCTCCAGAGAGCGTGACGTGTTGCATCTGCGCGGCGAGCGCCGGTGGCTCGATATCGTCGAGCACCTCCTCCAACCGTGACTCGACCATCTCGCGTCGGCGCTCCAGATACTCCATTACTGGGAACTGAGGGTGGACGAAAAAAGTACGTGACGGTTCTTCGGACAGCCTGGACGAACGGCTGTGCCGAACATTCGTCTCGAACACACCGTTTCTCTCCGGTGAACGAACGACTATGCTCCTCGCTCAGAAACGTTCACCTTGAAACACTATGTCCTCCGATTTCGATGTCGTTGAAACAACGATTGACGACATCCACGCCGCCTACAATGCAGACGCCCTCACCTGCCGGGAACTCGTAGAGCGCTACCTCGCTCGAATCGACGCCTACGACGCCAAGGGCCCCGCACTCAACTCGATTATCACCGTCAACCCGCACGCCACCGAACGCGCCGACGAACTCGACGCGGCGTTCGCGGAGGATGGACTCGTTGGGCCACTCCACGGCATCCCGTTCGTCGTCAAAGACCAAGTCGAGACAGCAGACATCACGACGACGTTCGGCTCGGAGGCGTTCGCAGACTACCAGCCCGCAACCAATGCCACGCTCATCACGAAACTGGAGGATGCCGGAGCCGTCATCCTCGCCAAAACCAATCTTCCTGATTGGGCAACCTCGTGGTTCGGCTACTCCTCGGTCAACGGCCGGACGAAGAACCCCTACGACGTAGCCCGCGACCCCGGCGGTTCCTCCAGTGGCACCGGCGCGGCGGTCGCCGCCAACCTCGGCGCGGTCGGTATCGGCGAGGACACGGGCGGGTCGATTCGCCTTCCATCCGCCTACAACAACCTGTTTGGCATCCGCGTGACGCCGGGCCTGCTGAGTCGCAATGGAATGTCGCCGCTCGTCGTCTCACAGGACACGCCCGGCCCGATGGCGCGAGGCGCAAAAGAACTCGCCGTCGTCTTAGACGTCGCCGTTGGCTACGACGAAACCGACGAGTACACCGCCGTCACCGAACTCACTGACGACGCTGGCTCGTACACCGACCAACTGGACACGGATGCACTGTCTGGCGCTCGAATCGGCGTCCTGCGCGATGCGTTCGGCGCGGCGGACGACCCGGACAGCGGCCCGGTCACCGCGCTCGTCGATGCAGCAATCGAAACGATGCGCGAGGCGGGCGCGACCATCGTGGACTCGGTGGCAATTCCGAACTTAGACGAGCACTTAGACGCCACGTCGCTCTACATCCTCCAGTCGAAGCGCGACCTCAACGCCTTCTTCGCCGCCCGCGACGACGCGCCCGTCGATTCGGTCGCCGAACTCTACGACTCCGGCCAGTACCACGACATCCTTGACCTGTTCATCGGTATCGCAGAAGACGGCCCCGACGACCCGGAAGCCGAACCGGGCTACTGGAAAAGCGTCGCCGCCCAACTCAAGTTCCAGCGCGACGTGCTGAACGTCTACGCCGAAAACGACCTCGACGTGCTGCTGTGCCCGGACGCACAGGTCATCCCACCGACGGCCGACGCCATCGAAGCTGGCGAACTCGACACACTGACTTTCCCGACGAACACCGTCCTCGCCTCTCAGTCTGGCCTCTGTGCGGTGTCCGTCCCCGCTGGACTGTCACCCGACGGCCACCCGGCAGGCGTGGAACTCATCGGCAAACCGTACGACGAAGCAACGCTCCTCTCGCTCGCCTACGCGTTTGAGCAGGTCGCAGACACGAGAGAACCACCGGCAACCGCGCCGCCGCTCGACGACTGAGAGCACACCTGGCGCTGTTCGCTCTTTTTGCGACGAGAAAAAACGGAAAATCGAGGGCGCTTACTCGAACTGCTCGGTCAGCGCCGGCACCACGTCGAACAGGTCGTCGACGATACCGTAGTCGGCGATGTCGAAGATTGGTGCGTTCGGGTCGGTGTTGATGGCGATGATGGTGTCAGACCCTTTCATCCCAGCAACGTGCTGGACTGCCCCGGAGATGCCGATGGCGATGTAGACGTCGGGCGTGACGACTTTGCCGGACTGGCCGACCTGCCGGTTCTTTGGCAGCCAGCCGTTGTCCACAATCGGGCGCGAGGAGGAGAGCGTCGCACCGAGGGCGTCTGCGAGCGCTTGGACGAGTTCGATGTTCTCCTCTTCTTTGATACCACGGCCAACGGAGACGAGGATGTCCGCTTCCGTGATGTCGACGTCGCCGCCGCCGACTTCTTCGAAGCCAGTGACGGTCGATTTGACGGCGGACTCGTCGATGGTCGCGTCGAAGGCGGCGATCTCTGCCTCGCCCGTGCCTTCTGCGGCTGGCCACTCGCCGGGCCGGATGGTGAGTGCGACGTGGTCTGCGTCGACTTCCACGGTCGTCTCGACCTTCGAGCCGTACTGTTCGCGGGTGACCGAAAGGGTTCCGTCCGCCGAGAAATCGATGGCGTCGGTGACCAGCGGCAGGTCTAAGCGGTTTGCGACGGCCGGGGCGTAGTCGAGGCCGTTTACGGAGTTCGGCATCACGACCGCACCGGGCTGGAGCTCGTCGTAGAGCTGCGTGATGACCTGCGTGTACACGTCGTGGTTGAACTCTTCGCCTTCGTCTACGGTGTGGATGGCGTCCACGCCGTCGCGGTTGAGCTGGTCTGCGAAGTCGGAGACCTCACCCGAGATGACGGCGAGGTGGAGGTCGCCGCCGAGGGCGTCTGCGAGCTGGCGGCCAGCCGCGATGAGTTCGTAGCTCACATCGCGGAGGTCGCCGCGGCGGTGTTCGGTGATGGCGAGTACGTCACCGCTCATGCCTGACCAACTCCTTTGTCGCGGAGGAACTCAGCAAGTTTCCCAGCGGTCTCGTCTGCGCTGCCTTCCCAGATGGTGGCGTCGCTCTCGGACTCTGGTTCGTACATGGAGGTGAGGGTAATCTCGCTCTCCGTGACCGAGGCGTCGAGGCCGAGGTCACCGAGACTTTTTGGCGCAATCTCCTTGCTCTGGGCCTGGCGGATGCCACGGAGCGAGGCGTAGCGCGGTTCGTTGATACCCGTCTGGATGGTGAGGACGGCTGGAATCTCGACGTCTGCGAGTTCCTCGATGCCGCCTTCGAGTTCGCGGCGGAGGTGGGCCACGCCGCTTTCGACGTCGAGGTCGAGGGCGTTCACGACGGCCGCCCACTCGAACCCGATGGCGTCTGCGAGCGAGACGCCGGTCGCGCCGAAGGCGTCGTCGCCAGCCTGCACACCGGACAGGATGAGGTCTGGTTGTTCTTCCTCGACCACGGCGGCGAGGATGTCGGTCTTGGTGGCGACGTCAATGAAGTCAGCCGCTTCGAGGGAGTCGTCCCAGACACGGATGGCGCGGTCTGCGCCTTTGGCGAGGGCCATTCGGATGGTCTCCTCTGCGCGTTCTGGGCCAATCGTGACGGTAACGACTTCGACATCGTCGTTTTCCTCCGCGATTTGGACACCCTCTTCGACCGCGTAGTCGTCCCACTCGTTCAAGTCGTAGTCAAGGTAGCGCTCGTCGATTTTGAGTCCGTCAATTTCGAACTCGTCTTCGACTTCTGCCACCTCCTTTACGGTGACAAGGACTTTCATGCTCACTCTAAATGGCTTCCTGCGCTGGTTAAACGTTTTCAAAACGGCATGCACATGACGTGGAATTTAATCTTCTGCGTCTGTATCCTGTTCGGGCAGGCTGATGAGGTTCTCCCGGCCAATCCGCAGCTTTTCGATTTGGCCGTCCTCATCCATCGCAGAGAGCAGTTGGGAGACCTTCGCGTTCGACCACCCGGTTTCCTTGACGATGGTCGCCTGCTTCATGCGCCCGCCTTCTGCTCGCAAGAGCCGTTCGACGCGCTCTTCGTCGCTCAGCAAGTCGAGGTCTACGTCTTCGTCCGGCTCTACAGGCTCGGTGGCTGGCTCATCGTCCGGGGTTGTCTCCACCGTCTCTAGGTCGCTATCACCGCCGTTCGCGCTCGCCGTGGGCGCTGGTGGGTCGTCTTCTCGCCGGACGTACCACATGTACACGGCAAGCGCGAGCACCGCGAGCGCGAGGACGCCGAGACCAACGAGCGCGAAATCGTTCCGCTCCGGCCCTGGCGTTTGGGTGTCTACGTCTGCGGGGCGGTAGGTCACTTCGAGGTCCTCTGCGGTGAACGTGACCGGCCCTTCCCAGCGCAGCGTCTCGTTTCGAAAGCCAATCGGCGCACTGCTCACCGCAAAGGCCTCTGGTGGCAACATCACGAGCTGTTGGTCGGCTCGAAGCTCGGGGAGCCACGTCCCGCTCGACGTGTTGAACGCATCGCCCACGCGGTAGTTATCGTCGCTGACGGTTGCGAAGTTCGTCCACGTGAAAATGAGCGTCAGCCGCCCCGTCTGATTTTCGACGCTGTGGCTGCGAGCGACGCCCTCGATGGCCATCTCACGGCCAGTGTGCTCGCTCGCTGCCTTACTCGCTCGCTTGAAGATATCGACCGAGAAACCAACGTCTGAGTTCCCGTCTTCGAACTCGGCGGCAAGCGTCTCGAACGCTTTCGTCTCGTTTTCTGAGTCGAGACTGAACTCAGTCGAGACCTCCCAGCGTGCGTCGCCGTTTGGCTGGAGGTCAATCGTCATCGTCACGCCTTCGTTCGCCGGTTCCGCTTGGAGGGCGGTGGCTCCCAGCCCAGAACTAGTGGCAACCGCTCCGGACACCGCAACACTGAGCATGACCAGGAGGGCACAGATCGCGGCGACGCGTGACCGCATACCCATTTCTGCTCAGCACGGGGGCAAAACGCTTTCTATCCAATATAAAACGTCTCAGGCCGCTTTAAACGGTCTCGGCCCTGCTCAGACGCTCGCTCTCGCCGTGACGAAGCTTCAACTGACTTTTTGTACTGCCAGCGGATAGATAGATACAGATGCGTCGCACTCTCGCGTTCACTCTCGCGCTGGTCGTTGTCGTCTCAGCCAGCGCCGTTGCCGTGCCCGCCGGCGGGCAGCATAACACTCAAATTGCGCCAATCGTTCCCGCCAACAACACCACTGCCTATCTCACGATTGCCGCAGAAGACCTCGAACGCACCGGCTACGGCACCGCCTCGCTCGACGTGGGCGCGGCGCTCGACGCGCAAAACGAGGGCCTCCACGCGCGATGGGGTGCGCTGTCGCTCGAAGAACGCCTCGCCGTCGCGAGCGGGACTGCAGAACAACGCTCGATTCTCCAGAGCGAACTCGACCAGCTCACCGCAGCCGTGTCGGCACTCGAACAGCGAAAGCATGACGCGCTCGCTGCGTACAACAGCGGCACGCTCACGACCGACGAACTCGTGCGCGAACTCGCCGCCATCGCGCTCGTTGCGGATTCGCTCGAAGACCGTCTCGATTCGCTCGAAGCCGCCGCGAACGATATCCAAGACACGCGTATTGAGAAGGGCCTTCGTGGATTACAGGTTTCACTGCTCGAACTGCGTGGCCCCGTCCGCGAGCACTCCTCGCTCGTCGTCGAGGGACGCGCCACGCCGCGGACGGTGTACGTAGAGACCTCCGATACGGGCGTCGTCTTCGCGACGATTGCGGGCGACGAGTACGTCCGCGAGGTTTCGATTCCGACCGCGAGAGACCCCGACGCCTCAGACCAGTACAGCGGTAATTTAGACCGCGTCGAAGAGCGCGCAGAAGAACTGCACCCGTGGGCGGTCAACCACAGCCGTGGCCGGAACTACGGCTCACTCGAATTCGGCTTCGTTGGCGTCTACCCCATCGAACTGCCCCACATCCACGGCACGCTCCGGAGCTATCTCGACGGCGGCACGGGCGACGTGTTCTACGAAACACAGACGAAAGACCTCGATGAGATTCCGACGAACGCGCCGATGATCAGCGGCGATGACGGGCTCACGCTCACCGTCGAAACGACCCATCCAAGCGGGCCAATGAACGTCACGCTCGTCGATGCGAGCACGGGCGATCCGGTCGACGCCACCCTCACCATCGATGGCCAGCAGATCGGAACGACCGGCGAAGACGGGACGACGTGGCTCATCCAACCGCGTAGTGGTGGCACGCTCGTCGCCTCCGTAGGCGGGAACTCTGTCCAACTCCAACTCGCGTAGGTTTATCACCGAATACGCACCCAGCGACGGTGTGTCTCGTCGTGGAACCTCACCCGTCCTCGGTGTTGTGTTGCTCTGCTTGCTCACGGTCGTGAGCGCCGGGTTCGTCGGGGCGAGTTTGCTTCACGTCCCACCCGACCCGACGCCCCAGGCGGTGCTCGACGTGCAGGTGAACACCGCTGGTGAGTTCACGCTCGTCCATCGCGGTGGCGATACGCTGTCGGTGCGGGCGCTTTCGATTCAGATTCTGGTCAACGGCACGCCACTCACACACCAGCCACCGGTTCCGTTTTTCGCGGCTCCGGGCTTCGAGAGCGGGCCGACCGGCCCGTTCAACGTCGCTTCGAACACTGCGTGGTCTGCGGGGGAGCAGGCGACGCTCACTCTCGCGGCGACGAATCGCCCAGCCATCGCTCCGGGTGATGTGGTGACGGTGCGAGTGACAAGCGAAAACGCGACGGTTGCGGTTGCGGAGGTGGTGGTCTAAGGGCTACTTCTCGGGTGCGCGCGCGACGGTGACGATGGCGATTTCGGGGCTGTACTGTGGCCCCATTAGCGTGTGCTCGATGTCGACGAAGCCGGCTTCGCTGAACATGCGGTCTGCCTCTGCCTCGTCGTAAAAGAGCATCATCGCGTCTGCGAGCTTGCCCATGACGAAGTTCTGTGGGTGGTTCGGGCCGACGATGAGCACCTTGTTACCGGGCTTGACGACGCGGCGAATTTCGCGGAGGGCTTTGACCGGCTCTGGCCAGTATTCGATAGAGCCGGACGACCACACCTTGTCGAACTGGCCGTCGCGGAACGGCAGCCGTTCTGCGTCGCCGCGATAGAACTTGACGGTCTCGTGTTTGCCGAGTTTCGCCCACGCCTTTTCGAGTTGGTGGATGCTCTGGTCTAAGCCGTGGACGTCGTCCGTGTACTGGAGGAGACCTTCGGTGGCGAAGCCGGTGCCACAGCCAACGTCGAGCACGCGGTCGCCGTCTTGGATGTCAATCAGTTCGAGGGCCTCGGCGCGCATGTCCTCGTTCCAGATGTACGGGTTCACCTGGTCGTACACCTTCGAGAGATACTTGTAAAACAGGCGGGCACGGGCCTTGTGCTCGAGGACTCCCATTGCGCGAGGCTAGGGAAGGGTGGGGCATAACTCTGCGGATTGTCTACTGACACGACACGCGTGTGGGGACGTTTCCCACGCCCCCGTGCGTACGCGAATCGTATTCGCAACTACCATATAGGCGCTTGTGCAACGTTCGGCTGATATAAGAATGGCTAGGCCAGAGGTTCTCGACCGAATCAAAGAGGCCGAGCGGGAGGCCGATGAAATTGTCGAACAGGCCGAGACCGCGCGCAAAGAGCGTATTGCAGAGGCACGCGAGCGTGCAGAAGCAATTCGCGAAGAGGCCCACGAGGAGGCCCGCGAGCTTGAAGAGCAACGACTTGCAACGGCGGAATCGGAACTCGAAGCCGAACGCAAGGAGATTCTCGCAGCAGGTGAAGCGGAACGTGAGGCCCTCGAAGAACGCGCGCAGTCGCGGGTAGACGACGTCGTTTCCTTCGTCGTCGAATCCTTCGAGGAGGCGGTTCATGCTCAGACCTAAACAGATGAGCCGTGTCTCGGTGACCGGCTCAAAGTCCGTAATGGGCGAGGTCATCGAGACAGTCCACGACCTGAACATGGTGCACCTCTCTGAGTACGATGGTGCATGGGACGGCTTTGCTCCCGGCGACCCGGTTTCGGGGGCAGACGACGCGTCGGAAAAGCTCGTCACTGTTCGGTCGATTCAGAGCATCTTAGACGTAGACGAGGCGGATGCCGGTCCGACTCGCATCGTCACCGACGATGCCCTCGAGGACGAACTCGAAGAGATTCGAACCGAAGTGAACACGCTCGACGACCGACGCGACGAACTCCGCGATGAGTTACGCGCGGTCGAAGACCGAATCAGCACGATGGCGCCCTTCGCCGCCCTCGGCATCGACTTGGACCTGCTCTCAGGCTACGACTCGGTGTCCGTTGTCGTCGGTGAAGGCAAGCGCGACGCCGTCGAACGCGCCCTCGTCGAGTCAGACGAGATTACCGCGTTCGAGCTGTACTCGAACGAGAAAGCAATCGCCGTCGTCGCGCGCCTCGAAGACGAGGCGTCGCTCGACGACATTCTCGTTGGCAACGCGTTCACGCCGCTCGACGTCCCTGACGCAGAAGGCAGTCCAGAGGAGTACGTCGAAGAACTCCGTCACCGTGCCCAACAGCTTCGCTCGAAGCTGAACGGTGTCGAGAGCGACATTGAGAGTCTGAAGCTCGAAGCGGCAGGCTTCCTGCTCGCCGCAGAAGAGCGCCTCTCGATTGACGTGCAAAAACGCGAGGCACCCCTGACGTTCGCGACCACCGAAAACGCGTTCGTCGCGGAAGGCTGGGTGCCAACCGAGCACTACTCGTCGTTCGCAAGCGCGCTCAAGAACGCCGTCGACGATCACGTCGAAATCGACGAACTCGAACGCGCAGACTACGACGAAGACGGCCACGCACACGCCTCGGAACCGGCAACGTCCGGCGCTGGTGCGGCGGCCACCGACGGTGGCACGACCATGAGCCACGGCAACCCGCCTGTCATTCAGGACAACCCTGCTGGCACGGTGAAGCCGTTCGAAGCGCTCACGGGTGTCATCAACCGGCCGAAGTACACGGAACTCGACCCAACGGTCATCCTGTTCCTGACCTTCCCGGCCTTCTTCGGCTTCATGATTGGGGACCTTGGCTACGGGCTGATCTACATGGGCCTTGGCTACCTCATTTACAGCCGCTTCGAAAACGAGGTCGTCAAAAGCCTCGGCGGCATCGCGATGTGGGCCGGTGGCTTCACGGCGCTGTTCGGTATCCTGTACGGCGAAATCTTCGGGTTACACCAACTCGGCGAGATCGTCTGGGCCGGACACCCGCCAATCCACAAGGGGCTCCAGCCACACTACGCTGAGTACGCCTCGACGTGGCTCGTCCTGAGCCTGCTGCTCGGACTTGCCCACATGACCATCGGGTACATTTTCGGCTTCATCGACTACCTCTCACACGGCGTCAAACACGCCGTCTTAGAGAAGGGGTCGTGGATTGTCCTGATGGCTGGCGTCTGGGGCTGGATTTTCAGCCACCACGCCGCCGATTCGAAACCACCGTTCATGTTCACCGTGTTCAACGGCGAACCGTTCGCGCTCGGCTTTGGCGGTTTCTCTGAGACCGTCGGCCTCGCAATGCTCGGCATCGCAGGCATCGGCCTCGTGATGCTGCTGGCTGGTGAGGGTGCCATTGGCCTCCTCGAAAGCCTGAACGTCGTCGTGAACGTCCTGTCGTACACGCGTATCGCCGCAGTGCTGCTCGCAAAGGCGGGCATGGCATTCGTGGTGAACCTGCTCGTGTTCGGCGCGTACGTCCACGAGGGCGAATTCCACCTCATCTTCTTCAGCGAACACGCGCTGTCGGAGATCCCTGCAGAAGAAGTAATGTTCGCCGGGATGCTCAACGGTTCCTCGCCAACTGAGCTATTACTCGGCGCCATCGCCGGACTTCTCATCCTCGTCATCGGGCACCTGCTCGTGCTCGTGCTTGGCATCACCAGCGCCGGTCTACAGGCCGTGCGTCTGGAGTATGTCGAGTTCTTTGGGAAGTTTTATGAAGGCGGTGGGGAGAAGTACCAACCGTTCGGCTACGAGAGAACGTACACCACTGAGGACTAAGTAAACCACAAATGTTCGAAACTATCATGACACTGATGAGCGTCGTACTGCAAGAAGGAAGCACTGAGGCTGTCGCAGCCATCCCCCCAACCGCGGCTGCTGCCCTCGCTGTCGGTCTCGCCGCATTCGGTGCAGGCTACGCAGAGCGCGGTATTGGCGCGGCTGCAGTCGGCGCCATCGCAGAAGACGACGAGATGTTCGGTCGCGGGCTGATTCTCACGGTTCTCCCTGAGACGCTCGTGATTCTCGCACTCGTTGTCGTGTTCGTGGTCTAAACACCCCTTCTCTTTCACCCATGAGTCTCGAGACAGTTGTTGAGGATATCCGGGAAGAAGCCCGCGCGCGTGCGGAAAACATACGCGCAGAGGGCGAGGAGCGTGCCGAAGAGCTTGTCTCTGAGGCCGAATCCGATGCCGCGGAGATTCTCGACGAACAAGAACGGGAAGTAGAGCGCGAAATCAAGCAGATGCGAGAGCAGAAGCTGTCGAGTGCGAAGCTTGAGGCCAAACAAAAGCGCCTCGAAGCACGCCGCAACGTCCTTGCGCAGGTTCGCACGGATGTCGAGGACGCCGTTGCCGACCTCGAAGGCGACACGCGTGAGGAGCTCACCCGCGAGCTGCTCGAAGACGCGAGCACCGAGTTCGACGACAGCGACACCGTCACGGTCTACGGCCGTGCCGACGACGCTGCCCTGCTCGAAACCCTCGCAGACGACTACGGCTACACCTACGAAGGCGAGTACGACTGCCTCGGTGGCGTCGTCCTCGAAAGCGAGGCGTCGCGCATTCGGGTCAACAACACGTTTGACTCGGTGCTCGACCGCGTCTGGGAGAACAACCTGAAAGAAACAAGCGAACGGTTATTCGACCAATGAAGGCACGGGTGACCGACACCAGTTCAAACTACGAGTACGTCACTGCACGTGTTCGGTCGCGCCGGGCATCGCTGTTCAGCGAAGAGGACTACCGCAAACTCGTCCGGATGGGACCGGGAGAGATTGCGCGCTTTATGGAGGAAACCGAGTACGAAGACGAGATGAACGCGCTCGGCTCCCGATTCAGCGGGGTCGACCTCATCGAATTCGCGCTCAACCGCAACTTAGCGAAGCACTTCAACGACCTGCTTCGCTGGGCGGACGGCAAACTCTACGACTACATCGCACGTTACCTCCGCAAGTTCGACGCCTGGAACGTCAAGACGATCATCCGCGGCATCTACTCGGACGCAGGCCGCGAAGACGTTGAGGCTGACCTTGTCCGTGCAGGAGAGTTCAGCGAGGAGTTCCTCTCGCGTCTCACCGACGCAGGCGAAATCGAGGACGTCGTTGAACTGCTTTCGGGGACGATTTTCGGCAAGCCACTCGCTGCCGCGTACGCTGAGTACGAAGAGAAAGGCGTGCTTGTCCCCCTCGAAAACGCCATCGACCGTGCGTTCTACGGGACGTTGGTGAACGCGCTGCCACCAGAACCAGACCGCGCAACGGGACTCTACGTCGAGTTCCTCCGCGCAGAGATCGACTTCCGCAACGTCCGCAACGCGCTTCGGCTCGCCCGAAGTGGTGCGGACGTAGACCCCTCTGAATACTTCATCGAGGGCGGCCGGTTGTTCTCTGGGTCGGAACTGCGCCAACTCGTCAGTAACACCGACGAACTGGTCGCGCGCATCCGCGATAGTCCGTACGGCGACGACCTTTCTGCGGCGCTCGACGACCTCGAAACCGCAGACAGCCTCATCGCGTTCGAGCACGCGCTCGACGGCGCACTTCTCGAATACTCAGACCACCTGAGCCACGCCTTCCCGCTGTCGGTGTGTCCGGTGCTCGCGTACATCCTCGCCAAAGAGCGCGAGGTCGAGAACATCCGCGCCATCTCGCGCGGCCTTGAGGCAGGACTCGAAGCAGACGAAATTGAAGACGAACTGGTGATACAATGAGCCAGGAAATTGCCGTCATTGGAAGCCCCGAGTTCACGACGGGCTTTCGGCTTGCGGGTGTCCGCAAGTTCGAGAACGTCGCAGAAGAGGACAAAGAGGCGAACCTCGACGACGCCGTCGAGCGCATCCTCGCAGACGAGGACGTCGGCATCATCGTGATGCACGACCCAGACCTTGAGCACCTCTCGCGCAACGTTCGCAACGACGTCGAAACAAGCGTTGAACCGACGCTCGTGACCCTCGGAGGTGGCGCCGGCAGTGGCGGCCTCCGCGATAAGATCAAGCGGGCTATCGGTATCGACCTGATGGAGCAAGACTAAACCATGAGCCAAGCAACCGAATCCGACACCGTCCGCGAAGATGGTGTCATCGAGAGCGTGAGTGGTCCTGTTGTGACCGCCACGGACCTCGAAGCCCGAATGAACGACGTCGTGTACGTCGGCCAGGAAGGGCTGATGGGCGAGGTCATCGAAATCGAAGGTAACCTGACAACGATTCAGGTCTACGAGGAAACGTCCAACGTCGCACCCGGCGAACCGGTCGAGAGTACCGGCGAGCCGCTCACCGTCGACCTCGGACCGGGGATGCTGTACTCCATCTACGATGGTGTCCAGCGCCCACTCGACGTCTTAGAAGAGAAGATGGGTGCGTTCCTCGACCGCGGTGTCGACGCCCCCGGTGTCGACTTAGAAAAGACGTGGGAGTTCACCCCGACCGTCGAGAAAGGCGACGAAGTCACCCCCGGTGACATCGTCGGGACGGTTCCGGAAACCGAGAGTATCGAGCACAAAGTGATGGTTCCGCCGGACTTCGAAGGCGGCGTCGTTGCCGCGGTCGAATCGGGCAACTTCAACGTCGAAGAGGCGGTCGTCGAACTCGAAAACGGCGAGGAAATCACGATGCTCCAAGAGTGGCCCGTGCGTAAGGCACGCCCGTCGGTCACCAAGAAGACCCCGCGCGAACCGCTCGTCACGGGGCAGCGCATCCAGGACGGCCTGTTCCCAATCGCGAAGGGTGGGACGGCCGCCATCCCCGGCCCGTTCGGGTCCGGGAAGACGGTTACCCAGCAGCAACTCGCCAAGTGGTCTGACGCAGACATCGTTGTCTACATCGGCTGTGGCGAGCGCGGCAACGAGATGACCGAGGTCATCGACGACTTCCCGAACCTGGAAGACCCAAAGACCGGGAAGCCGCTCATGAGTCGTACCTGCCTCATCGCAAACACGTCGAACATGCCTGTCGCCGCGCGTGAATCCTGTGTGTACACGGGAATCACTATCGCAGAGTTCTACCGCGACATGGGCTACGACGTGGCACTGATGGCAGACTCCACGTCTCGCTGGGCAGAGGCAATGCGTGAAATCTCCTCGCGTCTCGAAGAGATGCCCGGTGAGGAAGGCTACCCAGCATACCTCTCGGCGCGGCTCTCTCAGTTCTACGAGCGCGCCGGGATGTTCGAGAACCTGAACGGCACCGACGGCTCGATTTCCGTCGTGGGCGCAGTCAGCCCGCCGGGCGGTGACTTCTCAGAGCCAGTCACGCAGAACACCCTGCGTATCGTGAAAACGTTCTGGGCACTCGACGCTGACCTCGCAGAGCGTCGTCACTTCCCCTCCATCAACTGGAACGAGTCCTACTCGCTCTATCGTGAGCAGTTAGACCCATGGTTCGTCGAGAACGTCACCGAAGACTGGCCGGAGACGCGCCAGTGGGCGGTTGACGTGCTCGACGAGGAGACGGAGCTGCGCGAGATTGTCCAGCTCGTCGGGAAGGACGCCCTCCCCGCAGACCAGCAGCTGACCCTCGAAGTCGCTCGCTACCTGCGTGAGGCGTTCCTCCAGCAGAACGCGTTCCACGACGTGGACACGTTCTGCCCACCGGAGAAGACCTACCGCATCATTCAGGCAATCAAGACGTTCAACGACGAGGCGTTCAAGGCACTCGAAGCGGGGCTTCCGGTCGAGGAAATCACCGCCATCAATGCCGCGCCGCGTCTGAACCGCATCGGGACGGCCGAGGACTACAACGAGTTCGTAGACGACCTCGAGGCCGAAATCACCGAACAACTCCGGGAGCTCTACTAATGAAAGAGTACCAGACAATCACCGAAATCAGTGGCCCGCTGGTGTTCGTCGAAGTCGACGAACCGATTGGGTACGACGAAATCGTCGAAATCGAGACACCTGACGGCGAGATAAAGCGTGGGCAGGTGCTCGAATCGAGCACGGGTATCGTGGCCATCCAGGTCTTCGAGGGCACCACCGGCCTGAACCGTCAGGCCTCCGTCCGCTTCCTTGGCGAGACGATGAAGATGCCGGTCACCGAAGACCTCCTCGGGCGCGTCATGGACGGGTCGGGGAAGCCAATCGACGGCGGCCCGGACATCGTCCCCGAAGAGCGCCGCGACATCGTGGGTGAGGCAATCAACCCGTACTCGCGTGAGTACCCAGAGGAGTTCATCCAGACGGGTGTCTCCTCGGTTGACGGCATGAACACCCTCGTGCGTGGCCAGAAACTGCCGATTTTCTCGGCATCCGGGCTGCCACACAACGACCTCGCACTCCAGATTGCTCGTCAGGCAACCGTGCCTGAGGAAGCAGGCGACGAAGGCGAAGGCACCGAGTTCGCCGTCATCTTCGGTGCGATGGGTATCACCGCAGAAGAGGCAAACGAGTTCATGGAAGACTTCGAGCGCACGGGTGCACTCGAACGCTCTGTGGTCTTCATGAACCTGGCAGACGACCCCGCAGTCGAGCGGACGGTCACGCCACGCCTCGCACTCACCACCGCAGAGTACCTCGCGTTCGACAAGGGCTACCACGTCCTCGTTATCCTCACGGACATGACCAACTACTGTGAGGCACTGCGCGAAATCGGTGCGGCACGCGAAGAGGTGCCGGGCCGTCGTGGCTACCCAGGGTACATGTACACAGACCTTGCCACGCTCTATGAGCGTGCAGGCCGCATCAAGGGTCGTGAAGGCTCCGTGACGCAGATTCCGATTCTCACGATGCCGGGTGACGACGACACGCACCCAATTCCCGACCTAACTGGCTACATCACCGAAGGCCAGATTATGATGGACCGTGACCTGAACAGTCAGGGTATCGAGCCACCGGTGAACGTGCTCCCATCGCTCTCGCGGCTGATGGACGACGGGATTGGCGAGGGGCTCACCCGCGACGACCACGCCGACGTTTCAGACCAGATGTACGCGGCGTACGCAGAGGGTGAAGACCTTCGTGACCTCGTGAACATTGTGGGCCGCGAGGCACTCAGTGAGCGCGACAACAAGTACCTCGACTTCGCAGAGCGCTTCGAAAACGAGTTCATCCAGCAGGGCTACCACACCAACCGCTCGATTGAGGAAACCCTCAACGTTGGCTGGAACCTGCTGTCGATGCTGCCAAAAGACGAACTCAACCGTATCGACGAAGAGCTCATCGAAAAGTACTACGAGGAAGCAGACGCCATCGAGGCGGAGGCATAAGGGTCACACCCGGAGGAGTCTACAATGGCCACTGACGTCAAACCAACTCGGAAAAACCTGATGGCGATCGAAGATCGCATCGACCTCTCCGAGCGAGGCCACGGCACGCTCGAAAAGAAGCGTGACGGCCTCATCATGGAGTTCATGGACATCCTCGACCAGGCGCGTGACGTGCGCGCGGGCGTCGAGGACAACTACCAGCACGCACAGCGAACCATCAACATGGCCCGCGCAATGGAGGGCGACGTTGCGGTTCGTGGGGCTGCTGCTGCACTCAAAGAGCACCCGGAAATCACGACCCAATCGAAGAACATCATGGGCGTCGTGGTGCCACAAATCGAGTCGTCGCGCGTCAGAAAGACGCTCGACCAGCGTGGCTACGGTGTACTCGGAACCAGCGCTCGCATCGACGAAGCCGCAGAGGCGTACGAGGAACTGCTCGAAAGCATCATCCTCGCCGCCGAAGTGGAGACGGCGATGAAGAAGATGCTCGACGAGATCGAGACGACCAAGCGCCGTGTCAACGCCCTCGAATTCAAGCTCCTCCCGGAGCTCTACGAGGCCCAAGACTACATCGAGCAGAAACTCGAAGAACAAGAGCGCGAAGAGATCTTCCGGCTGAAGAAGATCAAAGCGAAGAAAGAAGAAGAAGAGAAGGCAGAACGCGCCGAAGCCGAAGCAGCGGCGTTGCCCGCAGACGACTAACGGCGTATCCCATTCTCTTTTATCCCACCGCGACAAGCCGTGGCTATGGATTGCCCACGCTGTGGCGCGCCGGTCGTTGCCTTCGACGTGCCCGCAGACCTCAGAGACTGCGTTGCGGGCGAAGAGCCGGTCGTCGCGCTCTGTACGTCGTGTCTCACCCTCTCTCCGGCAGACGAACCCGACGACGACCCCGATTTTTCGGCCATCAGCCGGGAGTTTCCGACGCTTCGCGGCGCGGCGATTCCGATGGCGTTGCTTCTCGGGTTGCTCTCGTCGCTCGCGGTGAATCGCGCGGAAATCGAACGGCTCGTAGAACGCGTCGAACGAACCGGCACCGACCCGCTGTTGGTGTTAGATAGGCTCGCCCGCGACCCGGATATTTCCGCAGAAACAGACCTTCGGGGCAGGCAGACGCAACTCGAACAGTTCCTCGATTAACGAAACTGGTCGGTGATGTCGATGGCCTCGTCGCGCAGTGATTCGTAGTAGCGCATGGCCCACTCGTAGGCCTCGCGGGTATCGTTCGCGATGACGCCCTCCATGCTACCGCTTTTGTTGTAGATGACGACGCTCACCTGGGTGCCGTCGTCGTGGGTCGTGATGGCGAGGCCAAAGGGGACGGTATCGACTTGGAGCACGCGGAAGTTGCCGGTTGCGACCATCCGCTCCATGTGTTCGCGGTTGTCGTTTTGGAAATAGTCGAGCAGTTCGGCCCGGTGAATCTTCTCTGCGTCCAACCCGTTTTCGATGCATTCGAGAAACCAGTTCAGCGTACTCGATTGGGAGACGGTGTGGGTCACGCCGCGATGCGTGTTCGCCTCACGGAGTTGAGCTTCGAGGTAGTTTATGGGTTTGTGGGCTGCGGGTGGGGTTGCTTCGTACACCGTACACGAAGAGAGCAGGTCGGTCGTGATAGGCACGTCTGCGGGGAGGTGTGCTAGGAGGCGTTTCACCTCGTTTATGGTCGCAGAGTCGTCGATGAACTCGGCGTAGACATCGATGGCGAGACGGCCTGCGAGCGTGGCGGTAAAGCCGTCGTCGACGCGTTCGACGAAGCCGTGGGTCATGAGTTCGCGCAGCCCGCGGTCGACCGTAGAGCGCGAGACATTGAGCGCGTCTACGAGGCCGGGTTTCTCCAATGGCTCGCCGAGTGTAACCTCCAGTAGCTCGCTCCGACGGGTCAGGACTGACACTACGGCTTCCGGGGGTTCACTTGACGCCATCTGTTCGTGGCCGATGTTACCCGTGTACGCATAACTAAGTTCTGGAACCCACCGTAGTCGGCCGAAAATCGTGAGAAAACAGGCAGGAGACGGCGCTTAGACGCCGGTCGCGTAGCGGAGAATGCCCGCGATGCCACCGAAGGCGTGGAGCAGTTGGTCGCCTTCTTCGAAGTCCGTCGAGATGAACTTGGTTTCCGTCCCGCGCTCTTCTGCGATGGACATGAGGTGTTCGATGGCGTCTTCGCGGGTTGTGGCCTCAGCTTCGCTGCCGTCGTCGCATTTGTGGGTCGGCGTGTTCTTTCGCCGGTCTAAGAGCTCGTACTCTTCTGTCCCATCACTGCACTCGTAGGTCACGACGTCTTTGCGAAGGTCTTCGCTGATGAGGAGTCGGTCGACCGACCCCATGATGAGGTTGCGCCGGGTGGCGTCGAACCCGTAGGTTGCGAGGTCGCCCTCGTGGAGTTCCTTGAAGAACTCGTCCATCTGGGACTTGTCCTTCATCACTTCGTGGTCTGCGAGCGAGTCTTGGGCGGCGTCTACGAGTTCGCGCAGGCCACTCTCGTCGGTGTACGACACGTCGAACTTGTCGATGACGATCTGTTGAATCTCGTGGTGGAGGTAGTCGCCGTCTAAGAACTCGTCTTTCGTGGGCGAGGGACCGCCGACGAGGACGCCGTCCATGTCGTGGCGGTAGGGGACGAACAGGTCGTCTGCCATGCCTGCGACTTCCTGATAGAAGTTGTCGATAGCTTCGAGGCGCAGCCGGGCGAAACGTTGGGCGGACTGGCCACCTTTGCGCTGTTTGCCGGGGACGAGCGATGAGGCTGATTTGACCGCCTCGATGCGCTTGCCCTTGAGCCAGCCAACGGTCGCTTCGCGGCGGTCTAAGACGATGAGGCCGATGAGGCCCTTGTCCACGAGCATATCACTGAGCGGCTCGGTCAAGAACGCCGAGTCACAGTGATACCGGAACGATTCGACGGGTTCTGGGGGACTTTCTAGCACTTTCGTGACCATGTCGGTCTGGCCACCACCGGCGTCGATGGCCCCTGAGAACAGCACGATGCCGTTGTCCGGCGGGTAGACATCGTAGTAGCGAAGCCGGTCTTTGATGCTGGTGAGGGCGTCTTGGACCGCAGTCCGCGTCTGCTTTGACTTGATGTTTGCCGCCTCGCTGTGCTCCTGGGTGACGTGGGCGACGACGTCACTAATCTGCTTGTCTTCTGGAACGTAGATGGTGACGAGTTGTGTCCCGGAACCAGAGTACTCGTCTAGCTCCTCGATGACCTTCTGGAACTCGTATTTTCGGCGGTCATCCATCTCTTCTCCCTGCCTGCTCATTATCTATGATAACCCTGCGGCCGCGTAAGTAACCTTTGACCCGTCACGCGGCCGCGTCGCTGCCGGTCGTGCGCCGTCTCTGTGGCAACGTGCCGAGAAAAATCGTGGGTGGTGTTCGTCGCTTTAGCGCCCCGTCACTGCTCGTCGTCTCGCCGCCGCCAGTAGACGCTGACCAGTCCGGCCACCAACAGGAGGGCAATGAGACCGATAAACAGCGGGTTTATTCCGCCGTCTTCGGCGGCTGGCGTCACGGTCGTCAACGCCTTGGCTGACTAGGTCGGTTCTGCCGTCTGCGTCTCTTGGGCTTTGACGACGACGGTTCCGACTTCCTCGTCATTGGTTGCAAAACCCGTAGTATCAACAACTGTTATATTCACCTTCGCCGTGGGTAGGTATGACACGCGACATGACAGGGGAAATATACGCAGTGGCAGGCGGCAAAGGCGGCGTTGGTAAAACAACGACGGCCGTTTTCTGTGGCCTCTTGGCCCACGACGCTGGCCACGACGTGGTCGTCGTCGACGCCGACCTCGAAATGGCAAATCTCGGACAACTCTGTGGCATCGACGTGACCGGCCCGACGCTCCACGACGTACTCGCGGGCGAGGCATCGCTTGCTGACACGATTACCGAAGGTCCGACCGGCCTTCCCATCGTCCCCGGCGACGCCGCCCTCGATGGCTATGCAGCAGCCGTCCCGAGTCGCCTCGGGGCGGTGCTCATCGACCTCGCCACGGAGTTCGACTACGTGGTCGTCGATACGGGCGCGGGACTTACCCATGAAGGGGCAATCCCCCTTCGCCTTGCGACGAAAACCGTCCTCGTCACTACGCCGCTTCCGGTCGCAGTCGGTGACACGGCGAAAACCGCAGCACTCACCGAACGCCTCGACGGCACCGTCAGTGGCGTGGTCGTCACGATGGCGGGTGACCACGGGCTTTCGACCGACGAAATCGAGGCACAACTCGGCTATCCTGTGTGTGCAGCCATCCCGAACGACCCCGCGGTCACCGCCGCACTCGGCGCGGACGAACCGCTGTCCTCGGTGTCCGGTCCGGCGAAAGACGCCTACGAGGCGTTGCTTGCCCACCTCTTCGAGACCGAGACGCAGCCTGCAGACGAGGCCAAGGAGGCAGTCGAGGCAGACGGCGGCGACGAAGCGAGCGAGGAAACGGCCGACCCACCGATTGCCGAACTGACCGCGCCTGCTGAAACCGTCATCCCCGACGCCGAGGAGGCGACTGACGATTCGTTGGACACAGACCCACTCGACGCCGAAGCGACCCCGGAACGTGACACCCCAGCCGAGTCAGACACCGACCCACTTGACGGGGAAAACCCACAGACGGCGACCGAGACTGACGCGGAGAATGACAGGTCATCCGGCCTGTTTTCGCGGCTCGCCCGGCTGTTCGGCTGAAAGAAAACATCTAAGCAACCCCTGTCCCCACAGACGCATATGGCAAAAAATGAGTCCGTCCGACTGAGTTGGATACTGCTGTTCCTGGTCATGGCCCTCGGCTTTGGGGCCCTCGTACTCCTTGGCGCGGGTGGCAGTTTCCTCGGCTGAACCGCGCTTACATCGAGGTCGGCGCGGCGATGCCGAGCACCGACAGCGCGTTTGCGATGGTCGTCCGTGACGCCGCGACCAGCGCGAGGCGCGCTGTGCGTACCGATTCGTCTTCTTCTTTGAGCACCGGGCACTCGCGGTAGAAGCGGTTGAACGCCTCTGCGAACTCGCGGGTGTAGGTGGCGACGATGTGCGGGCGGAGTTCGTCTGCCGCCTCTTCGATGACGGCCGGGAAGCGCGCAATCTGGCGGAGCAAGGCGCGTTCTGCCTCGGCGGTCAGCACGCTCGCGTCGATGGCTGTTTGCACGTCGGCTTCATCGAGGATGCCACACGTGCGCGCGTGGACGTACTGGACGTAGGGTGCGCTCTGGGCTTCGAAGTCGAGCGCCTGTTCCCACTCGAAGGTGATTCCCTTGGTTGGCTGTTTCGAGACGATGTCGTAGCGAACCGCGCCGATGCCGACCTGTTCTGCGATGCGCTGGATGTCCTCCTCGGTGAGTTCGTTGTCGCGCAGGCGGGTGTCGATGCGGGCTTCGACCTCGTCGCGGGCGCGGCTGATTGCCTCGTCGAGAAGGTCGTCTAAGTCGATGCCCGTGCCTTTGCGGGTGCTCATGCCGCCTTCGGGGAGGTTGACCCACGAGTAGTGAATCGACTGGAGTTGGCTCGTGTCGTTGCCGAGAATTTCGAGGGCACAGGCGAGCTGGTCTGCCTGCAGTTTGTGATCTTCGCCGAGCAGCGTCACCGCGCGGTCGAAGTTCTGGAACTTCCACTCGTGGTGGGCGAGGTCGCGCGTCGTGTAGAGTGAGGTGCCATCAGAGCGCAGGAAGACGAGGTTCTTCTCGATGCCAAAGTCGTCGAGTTCGAGTTGCCACGCGTCGTCTTCGAACACGGCGTATTCAGATTCTTTGAGCCGGGAGACCACGTCGTCACACGAGCCGTCGCGCATGAACTCGGTTTCCTTGACGAACCGGTCGAACTCGGCGGGGAGGCGATTGAGGGTGTTTTGCATCCCACCGAGGACGGTGTCCACGACGTACTGGACGCGCTCGTAGGTGTCTTCGTCACCCTCTTCGATGCCTTGGAGGATGGTTGCGATTTCGGCTTCCGCCTCCTCGACTTCGTCCGGGGCGGCGTCTTCTAAGAACGCATTGCCCTTGCGGTAGTAGCGAACGAGGTCGTATTCGGGGCTGTCGCGGGCCGGTTGCTCCGGTAAATCGTCTTCGTCAAACGTCTCGTAGGCCCACGTGAACACGGCCATCTGGCGGCCAGCGTCGTTCACGTAGTAGTGGGTCTCGACGTCGTTGCCGGCGAAATCGAGGATGCGCCGCAGCGAGTCACCGATGATGGGGTTGCGCGCCCGGCCGACGTGAATCGGCCCAGACGGATTGGCGCTCGTGTGCTCGACGACGACCGTGTCGCCGGTCGGTGCTAAGCGTCCGTACTCGTCGCTCTGGGCGGCATCGATGGTTCCCGCGTAGTACGCCTCGGTCGGGAGAAAGTTCACATAGGGGCCGAGGGTTTGTACCGAATCGAGATATTCGTAGGGGTCGGTGTCGATGGCGTCTGCGATGTCTTGGGCGATTTTCGGCGGCGGTGCACCCACTTCGCTTGCGAGGCGAAACGACACGCTCGATGCGAGGACGGCGTCTACGTCTTCCGGTGGCTCTTCGATGCCGAGATCGTCTGTCGGCAGGTCAAGACTGGCGAGCGCGTCGGACAGGGCCGCTTGCACGTCTGTCCGAAATGAGAGGAACATACCCAGAGTTTAGAAGCGGTCGGTATAAGAAAACGGGTTTTACGCGAGATTCGAAAGCGCTTGCTCGTTCGCAAGCTTGTCGAGAAGGTCGGGCACGCTCTCGGTGCCGCCTGGCTTCGAGCAGGGGTAGACGCCGCAAATATCGTCTCCGTCGCGCACCAACACGCACATGATGGGCAGGGTGAGTTTCTCCTGTTCGTGTTTGCGCCCCGGGCGCGTCTTGAAGAACGGTTCCATCGAGTAGTCCGTCCCTTCGAGTGTCGCCTCGATTTCTGCGACCGTTTCGAGTGTCTCTTCTGCTGAGTCGTCACCGACGCCGACGCGACTGCTCCACAGGTTCACCGACACCTCGCTGAGTGCGTCGCTTTCTGCGTGGTCGCGCAGTGTTTCGACCATCTTCCGCTGGCGCTGTTGTGCTTCCCACGGCACGAACGCCCGCATGTACACCTCCACCGTCAGTTCCCTCGTGAGCGCGAGACTCATGGTAGGCCTTACTATGTGAACCCCACATATAATGTTTTCTCGCAAATACTTTGGATAAAATTATATCCTGCTAGGAGATATTAACATCGGTGCAGTCCGGTGGTTTTCTGAGCTCCGTCAGACACACATCAAAAATATTGGTTGTTTTTGTGGCCCCTCTGTCGCTCGAATCGCACCAATTTGTTGTTTAATTGATGGGTTCTCTGGCGTCACTTCGTGGTTCTGTCGCCTCCGGCTTCTCGCATTTCCCACGTTCGCCCCTCGAGTCATGTAGTTAAATTATTGATATTACTTTGTTGTTACCACAAAGTTATTTATTGCACATTACGTGCGTTGGACAACGATATCCGTGCACCCGTCCGTCGCTCCCTCCCGAACAACCGTGCTCTGTAGAGCACAGCCACCGATGAGCCAGTGCTCGCGTGGCGCCTCCCACCCTGGACCCGCCTCGCCGGTGTTCGATGGAGTCTGTTCCTCGTGAAACTACCCCGACCCACTTCGCAGTCGCACCCACAGGAGCGTGCATGACTACTGACGCCCTCGACGACTCGAAGCTCGCTGGTGCGTCGAACGTGCTCGTGCTCTCGCCGCTCACGCCTGCTGGTAACGATGCCTTCCTCGAACTGTTGACCGCGATGAGTGCGCCCGCTGAGACGAACATCGTGGCCATCACGTACACCCAACCGCCCGAAACGTGGATTGCCGACTGGCAACGAACCGTTGGCGACCTTCCGTCGGCGCTCACGTTCATTCACGCAAACGGGGCCAACGTTGCAAACGACCCACGCGGCGACTCAGCGGCGCTTGCGGCGACATCGGTGTTGAAGGTAGACCCGTGTGACCCGATGGATATCATCGCACCGGTGACCGAACACCTCTCGCGATGGCAACACACCGACCGACAGTCGATCGTTTCCGTCCAGACGCTCAGCATCTTACTCGAGTACGTCGATTTCGACACCGCGTTTCGCTATCTCCACCTTCTCACCCACCGGGTGCAGCCTTCGGCACTCGGCTTCTACCAGATGGACCCCGAGATTCACGACGCACAGACCGTCAATACCCTGAAGTCGCTCTTTGACGCTGTTGTCGAACTCCACGACGGTCGCTGGCGCGTCGTCGAGACGTACGCGGGGGCTGGCGACGCTGCTGTCACCGACGACGATGAAGGGTTGTTCGGTGCGCTCAACCGTGTCATAACCCGGCTTTCGAGCCTTGGAGCCAGTCACGCTGCCACCGACGACACAGCAGACGCGGCCGGAGAGTCCGCGTCGACGGACGCCGCCTCGGGCGAACGGCCAATCGACGTTGACCTGATGAGCGCTTCGAGTCGTATCTGTCAGTTGCTCACCGAATCCGGTGGGCGAATGAAACAGACCGACATCGCCAACGCCACAGCGTGGTCTAAGTCCACGGTGAGCCGCAAACTCTCGAAACTGGAGGGTGAAGGAACCATCACACGCGTTCGAATCGGCCGTGAAAACGTTGTTTTCCTTGCGGGGTATGAACCCGCGAACATGCAAAACGCTCCGTGATGGCCGTTGGTAGTCCACGCTCGAGACCGCGGTTCGTCGAGAACCGTCTCACTGCATCGCACACGAACACCGTAGCTACATCCGCAGAATAATGTCCACCCAAGAGACTGTACTTATTGTTGACGACGAACGTTCCATCGTTGATGCGTTTGCCCAGTGGTTATCGGAAACGTACACGGTGCGACCCACGTACAGCGGCAAAGAAGCACTCGAACAACTCGACGAGAGCGTCGACATCGTGCTTCTCGACCGCCGAATGCCGAATATGGACGGTGAAGCCGTACTCGAAACCATCACCGACCGCGACCTCGACTGTCGCGTCGTGATGATTACCGGGGTCGAACCCGACTTCGACATCCTCGACCTCGGCTTCGATGCCTATCTCAGAAAGCCCGTGTCGTCGCCTGAGACACTCCTCGACACCGTACAAGCACTCTCACGGCGCGCTACGTACGACCAGCAGATGCAGGAGTTCCTCGCACTCGCCTCGAAAAAAGCGACGCTGGAGGCGACCAAACCTCCCGAGGAACTCGAAGCGAGCGAGGAGTACGCAGGACTCGAAGCGGAGCTGTTACAGCTTCGAAACGAGCTTTCGGACACGGCCACCACCCTCGACGACCAAGACCTTCGGGCCACGTTCAAACCCCGTCGCTGACGTTCCACTCCATTGCACCCGCCTTCGTGGAAGCGAGCACGTCAGTTCGTGTACTGGTTGGCTTGCGGTGACCTGCAAGACGTACGCGCAGCCATATACCGTGCCTGGTGGATTTATCCACCACCAAACTGAACCGTTTGCAGACGTGTTAACCAAACATACTTACAGTACTGTCTAGTATTTCCCAAAAATTTTGCTTTAAATATATACTTACCCGAACTTTGGCCAAAACGTATAACGTGGTTACTACACCATTTTACGGCAATTTGCAAATGCCTCCTCGTACCACACTCAAACACACACTCTTGTTGGCAGTCGTTCTCGTAGCCCTCGCCGCGCTACCATCGACAGCGGTTGCTAACGAACAGATTCCAACCCCTGCAGACCTCTCAGATACCTCGGACGCACTGCAGACCACCGAAACATCGCTCGTATCTCTCGACCCAACTTCGGGAACAACCGACATTGACGGGGATGGATTAAGTGGTATCGCTGAGGTACGCCTTGGCACAAACCCAAGCGAGAGCGATACCGATGGAGACGGAGTGAGTGACGGTGTCGAACGGAATCGAGGCACTGACCCGCTGAGTGCGGATTCTGATGGTGATGGACTCGGAGATGCGACTGAACTGGCGGGGTCGACCGATCCAACCGCCGCAGATAGCGATGGTGACGGACTCAGCGATGGCGAAGAAAACGAACAAGGGACGGTTCCGACGCTCCCTGACACGGACGGCGATGGGCTGACCGACAGTGCCGAAGTCAACCGAATCAACTCCAACCCGCTAGTGACCGATTCGGATGGCGATTTCTTGAGCGACCAGAGTGAATTGAGTCTCGGTGGCAATCCGAACGATTGGCTCTCCCCAATTACTGTTCCCGGAACACTTGCAGGCTTCCTCTTTGGAGTCGTCCTCTCGGTGAGTATTTCGAACCGTCGGATTGGGTTTGTTCGCATTATCGACGAGTTGGTGGCGGTTCGCTCGCTGCTTGGAGGTGTTTGGGAAAACCGCGCGAATCGTTCGGGACCAGCCACAGAAGATGTCTCAGAGGTAGCGGACAACAACTTGTCAGACCCGAAACCAGAGACAATCTACTCGGATGAGGCACGCGTTGAACAGCTCCTCGAACGCAATGAAGGGCGGATGAATCAGTCATCCATCGTCTCGAAGACTGATTGGTCTAAGTCGAAAGTGAGCCGCCTTCTTTCAACCATGGCAGACAACGGATCGGTCATCAAAATCACCATTGGACGTGAAAATCTCATCTGTCTGCCGGGCGAGGAACCATCAATCGTCCGTACCGCACCAAACAGCGGTGAACATGAACAGGAGCCGATTCCGAAACACCCGCCATCGGAACCAACTCCATTCGGTTCCTCGACAAACACTGAGTAGGCTTGAGATCACCCCCGACGCTGCGTCCGTCGAGCGAGTAACAACTCCTGTTCGCCCCTGTCGGTCACACACACGACTCGATTTCACCTGCGCGACGACGGTTGTTTTCGGTCAGCAGGCGGCACTGTTTCCGTCCACAACCGATGCAACAATTGTTCAGTTATATACGGGCGCTTATCTTCGGTTCCAATACCTCCCTCCATGCGTTCAAAACGACCACTCCGAATCTTCTTCACCGTCCTGCTCGCAGTGTCGGTTCTCACTGTTGGCTACGGAGCAGCAACGTCGTCGAACAGCGGTTCGTTCGAAAACCATCTCGATGAGTCGGGGGCACCGGATATGTCGGCACAGATTGCCCCAGAGTCCGATGGTATCACCGTTATCGCCGCCGACTCGAATCAGTGGGAAGGGAATCCAACCGAGGGCCACCGGGCAACCTCGGAACTGGTCGCGTTCAATCCAGACGGGACGACGTTGTACTACAACGGGACCCATGACAGATACTGGGACGTAGACCCAGTTCCGGAGACCGACACAACGGTCGAGTACTCCTTTTCCCACCACTTCGAAGACGGTGACTGTCCGACCGAATGGGATGCGGATAGCTATGGCGTAGACCAAGAGACGTGGGACCACTACGAGCGCGTCCACGGAACGGAGGCGTGCACCTTGAACGGTGTCGAACGAGTCAACCTTACAACCGGCGAGGTGACAACAGTTTGGACGCAGTTCACGCCTGGGAAAGAGGCGACACGCTATCACGACGTCGATCGTCTCGACGAGAACCGCCTTGTCGTCGCCGACATCTACCTCGACCGTGTGTTCGTCGTGAACACAGAGACGGACGATATTGAGTGGACGTGGAACGCGACCGAGGTTCACGAAACCAGCTCTGGTGGACCGTATCCGAAAGACTGGACCCACATCAACGACGTGGAGATTCTAGACGATGGTCGCATCATGGTCGATATGCGCAACCACGACGAGGTAATCTTCCTGAACAAAGAGGGTGCAATTGAGAATTTGACTCTTGGGTCAGACGATAACCACGACATTCTCTACGAGCAGCACAATCCGGACTACATTCCAGAAACCCGGGGTGGCCCAGCAGTAGTAGTCGCAGACTCTGAGAACAACCGTATCGTCGAGTACCAGCGCGAAAACGGCGAGTGGACGCAAACGTGGTTGTGGCAGGACGCGAGGATGCAGTGGCCACGAGACGCAGACCGCCTCCCGAACGGTAACACCCTCATTACCGACTCGAACGCAGACCGCGTCTTCGAGGTTGATGAGAACGGCAAAATCGTTTGGAGTGTGAACATCGCCTTCCCGTACGAGGCAGAACGGCTGGGAACCGGTGACGAAAGCGCCGGCGGGCAAAGCGCCTCCAAACTCGGTCTCAAATCGCACTCCTCGTCTGTGACCGGAAAGGCGCTCATTGGTCTCAAGGGATTAATTCCTGGGAAGTATCTCAACGGACTCATGTACATCACGCCAGTGTGGATGGGATTCGTCGAAATCCTCGGACTCCTCCTCGGCGTACTCGCCTGTCTCGCCTGGGTGGGTACAGAAGTCTTCTGGGTAGTTCGTGACCGTCGTGCAGAGCGCGATCACGATTCTATAACGTAACCGCTTCCGTTTTTCCTGTCAATTGGAACGATTATACCCCACAGCACTCGCTCGGCCACCTCCGTTGCTGACGCAGTCTGTGTCCCGGAACTTCCCACCAATCGTTGAGTTGGTTGACAGCCAGCGTTTCGACGGTGAAAATTGGGGGTTAGCATACATTAGAATCGGGATAATGTTCTATTTCACACACTGAATTCCTGCTCACCGCCGAATACGGCTAATTGTGGGGTTCTCAGTAGTCATTATATTCTGCGTGAGAGTTCGGGATTCTGGGTTATTTCCGCAAAGGAATCGGTTGCAACTCATGCAACAATCGTACCATGCCATTTGTATCCCATCGATACCCCATTGTACGGTTCCCGTTTCGGTAGCGAGCCAAGCACCACTGACCCCTCCACATGGCCATCCCGAATCGAAAGATCACGAACGCCTTCACCGACTCCACTGCCGAGAGTGGATACGTCTGGCTCCTGCCCGCGCTTGTGGCGGGAATCACCGTCTACCTCGTATATCTGAAAACCCACCCATACCCGGCGTTCGGAGCCGGACTGTTCTTGCTCATGGCAGAGCAAGTGAGCCAGCACGGCTACGCGCTCCCGGCAACGATTCCCCATTATGCGAGTCCGATTCCGTTCGCCTATCCGCCGTTGATGTTCTACGTTGTCGCGGCGATACGAGACCTGTTTGGAGTGAACCCGCTTCTCATTAGCCGCGTTCTCCCCGGACTCGTCACAACCCTCGCGCTCGTGCCCTGTTTCCTGTTCGTCCGCGAGCTGCTCGGCTCTGCCCGCCAGGCTGGCCTTGCGACGTTCGTCGTCGCGGTCTCGCCGCCGATTTTACAGTGGCATTTGTCGGCCGGCGGTATCGTCAGAGCACCCGCTTTCCTGTTTCTCGTCACTGGGTTGTACACTGGCCTCATGCTCTTCAAGACCCGCCGTGTCAAGTGGCTGGTCGTCTCGCTTGCATTGTTCTCGCTCACCATACTGACTCATCCCACCTACACGGTCTTTTTCGTCCTGAGCTATCTCTGTCTGTTCGCTGGATTCTCTCGCACCATCGAGGGTCTCAAAGACGGCGCAATCGTCGGCTGTGGTGGCATCGCCCTCACCTTTGTTTGGTGGGGGCAGATACTTGCCACGCACGGAACTGCAGTGTTCTCCGGTGCCGCGGGGACCCATGGCGGCCTGGCCCAGAAAGTTCCGAACGTCTTCGGCTGGGTTCGCCCTCTGTTGCTTCCGGGTGGACTCGAAGTGGCTAGTGGAACGCACTCAGGAGATCTTATCAGCCTTGGACCGTGGATAGTTGGCCTCGGCACGGTGGGACTTCTCCAGCTCATCTGTGGTGTTATGCTCGCAATTGGAGCGGTTGCCTCTTTCATCGTCGATGAGGAGTCACAATCGAAATTCGCGGCAATCGTTTCAGACCATATCGAGGAAATTCGCAAAGAGCATGCCACTCTCCCGGTGTTCAGTTCGCTCCCGTATCCTCGAGTGCTTGGCTTCCTCCTTGGTTGGCTCCTGTTGAGCGTCACCGTCATCTCACAACATCGGTTTGCCTACCTGATTCACTCGATTTTCGTCGCGGTACTCGTCTACGAATTCCTCCTTCCGACGCTTTCGGACATCACTCCTCCTCGAATCAAGCGAGGCCATCTCGAATTCGTCGTCTTGCTTGTCCTTGGAGTAGCGTGTCTGAGCGGTGGCGTCCTCTACGCTGCAAGTGAGCTCGATACCCACGGGGGGAGTTCGTCTCTCCCAGCTTTCATCGACGACAATGACGCCGCAGCGATGACGTGGGCAGCGGAGAACACGGAGCCAACGTCTCAGTTCCTCGTGATGGGGGACGCGGCCGAGTGGTTCCCGCAGTCAACCGACCGTGCAATCACCACTGGACCGTGGGGTGTCGAATGGAAGGGGCCTGAGGCGTACGACGCCCAACTGAGCCAGTTCATCGACGCTTCGACGTGTACCGACGCGGCGTGTGTGAGCCACTCCATCGAACAGGCGAACGTGCAACCGAACTACGTCTACGTACCGACCGACGACTACACCGTCCGCGGTATGGAAACCGCGCCATCGAACAGTCTTCGCGCCTCGCTCAATGAGGCGGATGGCTACACGCTGGCCTACGAGAACGAGGGTGTGGTGATTTTCCGGGTGACAGACGACGCCACCACTTCGACGACTCACCAGCAGGTTGAGTCACCCGCCTTCGCCCCTCGTATCCCGTCCGACCACCCTGCCGGAATCAAAGAACACTAACAACGTTGCCAGAGAGTAATCATGTCAGAAAAAACTAACAAAAACGTACTCATCGTCGTAATGGACACCGTTCGGAAGGACGCACTGTCCGTGTACAACGCCAACTGTTCGACGTCACCGAACCTCGAACAGTTTGCATCGAACGCAGTCGTCTTCGACCAGGCCGTTTCGCCTGCGCCGTGGACGCTTCCGGTTCACGCCTCGCTGTTCACGGGCAAGTACCCGAGTCAGCATGGCGCCAGCCAAGAGACGCCCTATCTCACGGACTCGATAACCCTCGCCGAAACGCTCTCGAACGAGGGATATTCGACCGCATGTTTCACCTCGAACGCGTGGATTACGCCCTACACGGGTCTCACTAGTGGGTTCGACGTCCAGGACAACTTCTTCGAGGTACTCCCGGGAAATCTCATGTCGGGGCCGCTCGCGAAGTGCTGGAAGGTGTTCAACGACAACTCGACGCTCCGGTCGGTTACGAACCGTCTCGTCGAACTCGGAAACGACGTCCACGAATACCTCGCAGAGGGTGAGGGCGCAGATTCGAAGACACCGGCCGTCATCGACCAGGCTATCGAGTTCATCGAGCGAACCGACGACCCCTCGTTCACCTTCGTAAACTTGATGGACGCCCACCTGCCGTATTATCCTCCAGAAAAGTACCGGAAGCAGTACGCGCCGGACGTCGACCCGACCGAGGTGTGTCAGAACTCGAAGGAGTACAACTCCGGTGCCCGCGACATTGACGACGAGGAATGGGAGGCGATACGCAGCCTCTACGCCGCAGAAATCCGCCACCTTGACGCCGAACTCGGCCGCCTGCTCGACTGGCTCCAAGAAAATGACGAAGACGATACGCTGGTTGCCATCTGCGCCGACCACGGTGAACTCCACGGCGAGCACGGACTCTACGGTCACGAGTTCGGGATTTACGACCCCCTCGTAAACGTCCCACTCATGATCTCACATCCTGACCTCGACCCGGGAACGTACGACGAACAGGTCGAACTGCTCGACCTCTACCACACCGTCCTCGATCACGCTGGTATCTCGCCCCGGGAACCGGCGATTCCACTTGATCACACACGGTCGCTTCTCTCTACTGACTACCGAACCTTCTCCCAAAGCGAGTATGCCTTTATCGAGTACGACCAGCCGGTCATCGAACTGTCACAGCTCGAAACCAAGGCCGCAAATGCGGGAGTCGAGTTAGACGAGAACTCTCGATTCTACTCGCGCATGCGCGGCGTTCGGCGCGCGGATGTGAAGTTAGTGCAGAACGAGGGACTCCCTGACGAGTTGTACAACCTCGCTGAAGACCCCGATGAGCTGCGAGACCGTGCCGGTCGTGACGTCGAACTGGAGGACGAACTCGTGAAGGCGCTCGAAGAGTTCGAAGCAACGACCGGATCGAATTGGACGGATTCAACGGCAAGCGACGGGTCGCTCGACGAGATGAGCACCGAAGCGAAATCCCGTCTCCGCGAACTTGGTTACCTCGAATAACCGTGACCAACCAAGCCGACACCACCGCAGCCGATGACGACCAACCAGAGCGGCCGCTTTCGATGCTCAGTATAGACCGGAAAACCAGCATCAAAATCGGCCTCAGTTTTTTGGTTGCCATCGCGATGCTCTATCTCGTCGGCAAAGCCGCTGGCCTCCACGCGGTTCGAGAGTCGCTCGTCTACGGAAACCACGAGTGGCTCGCCGTGGCGTGTCTCTCGACGTTCCTCGGCCTCGTCGCGTGGAGCAAGGTCTGGCAAATTGTCCTCTCTATCGTCGGCATTGACGCGAGCCTTCCCCACGTCACGAAAACATTCTTCGCAGGAACGTTTGCGAACTACATTACCCCGCTTGGGCAGGTTGGCGGCGAACCCTTCATCGCCTACATCATCTCTAAAGACCTCGATACGAACTACGAGAACAGCCTCACCAGCGTCGTCACTGCTGACCTACTGAATCTCGTTCCCTTTTTCACCTTCTCTGCGGTCGGACTGGGTATCCTTCTTACGCGAGCGGAATTCCCGCCAATCGTCCAAACCTCTGCCTACGGCCTAGCTGCTCTTGTCGTGGTGGTACCGATGACCGGTTACATCGGATGGAACCACCGGGTTGGCGTCAAACGGGCGGTTACAGCCGTCGCCAACCCCGTCGCTCGGTTGACCAGTCGGGTGGAGGTGGCGAGCATCCTCGCGCGAATCGACCGCTTTTACGAAACGCTCGATACCATTGCGACTGCGCCGCGGCGACTCGCCTACGCGCTCGTCTACTCACTCGTCGGCTGGGTGTTTTTCGTCCTGCCACTCTACTTTGCGGGCCTCGTTCTCGGAATCTCACTCGACCTTTGGCTCGTCCTCTTTATCGTCCCTGCGAGTACGCTTGCGGGGTTCGTCCCGACGCCCGGTGGTCTCGGCGGCGTGGAAGTCGCACTCGTCGCGCTCCTCGTCGGAATCGTTGGCGTTCCTGCGAGTCAGGCGTTCGCGCTCGCAGTGCTATATCGCGTCGCAAGCTACTGGTTCACCCTCGCCATCTCCGCTGTCCCGACTGTCTACGTAATCGCGAAAGCTTAAGCCATGACACTTCCCACCGCTTCAAACCGAATCGTCTTCCATGACCACAGCGCATCCGGCAATCATCGAGGTGACTGTGCATGATTGAGCTATCACTCATTCCACCAGAACTCGGGACACTCGGCCTCGAAATCATCCAGCGGTACGGGATGGTAGCACTGTTCATCCTGTTTATTCTCGAAGGGGCGATGCTCCTGTTTATCGCGCCAAGTGAGAGTCTCGTTCCGGTTGCCATCGCTTCGATGTCCACAACCCAAGAGTACGCACTCGTCATTGCCCTGTCTGTGACCGGGGCGACGATTGGACAGTACGCCCTGTTCACCCTCGCGAAGCGAGGTGGCAAAGAGTACCTCGTTGAGAACCGATGGTTCAGAATCAACGACGAACGAATCGACAAGTACGAACGCTGGTTCAGCAGGTGGGGACCAGGAATCGTCCTGCTTAGCAACACTCTCCCCTTCGTTCGTGGGCTGTTCACTGTCCCTGCAGGGGTCGCCGAACTGAGCGACCGACAGTTCGTTGTCTATTCTGCGCTCGGAACGCTGTGTTTCGAGACGCTCCTCGCGTTTGCCACGCTGGGTGTGTTGACCCACTTTGGCTAGCCACACCGGGTTCCAGGCATGCTCGACCACGCGCTCTACCTCATTTTCGCTATTGCAACGCACGGACTCGTCGGGTACGTGCTGGTTCGCACCCTCACCACAGCTCCACCAGCGGTCGGAATCCAGTTTGCAATCGTCCCGGACATCGACCTGTTCTTTTATCATGTGTGGTCATTCCCGCTCGTCCACCGCGGACTCCTCCACACTCCCGTGTTTCTCGGGCTTTTAAGTGGTGTCCTTCTCCTCGTCGGCACGCCAAGACGGATTGTTCTTGCGCTCGGTATCGCGTTCGGGTCTCACCTAGTCATCGACTCATTCACCAACGCGGGAATTCTGTGGCTCTATCCGCTAACGACAGAACACTACGCCTACGACATCAACATCCACAGTTTCGCCGGAAATCTCTCCTTTTGGACGCTCTCGTTCGTCGTTCTCGCCTGGGTGAATCGCTGAACGGGAGCTAGCCGTTTCCTTGCGCTCGGTTTGAAGCCAGAAGCGCCTGCTTTCGGGTTCAGCCAGAGTCCAGGGGAGCACGTATGAGGAAAGAGTGTTGTATGCCCGGAGTCCACACTGTTAGCAATGAGTGATTCGGACGGGCCAGGTCAGGTGGGGACGCCGAACTACCACCACGAGAACCACACGGCCGCCCAAACCTGTGGCTGGACGGCGAACGCGCTGCGCGGGGAGGGTCGGTGCTACAAAAACATCTTCTACGGCATCGAATCGCACCGCTGCATCCAGATGACGCCAGTCGTAAAGTGCAACGAGCGCTGTGTCTTTTGCTGGCGTGACCACCGCGGGCACGCCTACGAACTGGACGACGTGCAGTGGGACGACCCCGCAGCCGTCGTGGAAGCGAGTATCAAACTCCAGCGAAAACTCCTCTCCGGGTTTGGCGGCAACGACAACGTTCCCCACGAGCTGTTCGACCAAGCGATGGAGCCGCGTCACGTCGCCATCTCCTTAGACGGCGAACCGTCGCTGTATCCCTACCTCCCCGAACTCATCGACGAGTTTCACTCCCGCGACATCACGACGTTCCTCGTCTCCAACGGGACGCGCCCGGAGGTTATCGAGCGGTGTGACCCGACCCAACTCTACATTAGCGTGGACGCCGCAGACCGCAAAACGTTCGACAACACGGTTCGCTCGGTCGAGGACGATTCGTGGGAGCGACTCATCGACACGATGGACGTGCTCGCTGGGAAAACGGACACGCGTACCGTGCTCCGCACGACGCTCGTCAAGGGCGTGAACATGCAGAACCCCGATTGGTACGCCGCCTTTTACGACCGCGCCGACCCTGACTTCGTGGAACTCAAGGCGTACATGCACGTCGGCCACTCGCGGGGCCGACTTGACCGCGACTCGATGCCGAGCCACGAGGAGGTCATCGCCTTCACGGAGGACGTACAGGCGTACATGCCTGACCACACCGAGTTGAAGGACGTGCCCGCCTCGCGGGTGACCCTGCTCGCAAAAGACACGGATACGTGGGTGCCGAAACTCAAGAAAGGAAGCGAGTTTTGGGCGCGCGACCCGATTACGGGACAGTCGTAGGCACTCGATTTTCTCCACCGCCGACGAAATCCGCCGTGACCGGAGCCTTTAGGCGTCTCCTCGCCATCCGGACGGACACGACACGGCGCTCGGTGCGCCACCCATCTCATTTCTGAGATGCTTTCCACTTCCGTTATACTTATCTCTGGCGAGAGAGAATTCTCAGGTATGTCTGGAATCGCACGGCTCGAAATCGGGCACGACGCCCTCGCAACACTCAAACTCCTCGCCCTTGATGGTGCGCTTTCCGGCGAGGTGAAGGCCTCTTGTGCCAATCTCGCCGCCCGCCTCGACGCCTCGAATCAAACCGCCTCTCGTCGCCTCCAGCGTCTTGAGGAAGCGGATTTCATCGACCGCGAAATCGTGAGCGACGGCCAGTGGATTTCGATTACCGACGCCGGCGAGCGCGCGCTTCGCCGCGAATTCGCCGACTATCGACGCATCTTCGAACAGGACACCCAAATCGACCTCGCCGGTACCGTCACCGGTGGCATGGGTGAAGGTCGCCACTACATCTCCCTGCCCGGCTACCACGAGCAGTTCGTCTCTCGGCTCGGCTACGAACCGTTCCCCGGCACGCTGAACGTGAGTCTCACCGACGAGAGCGTCCGCGCGCGCTCTGGCCTCCACGCGCTCGACCCCATCGCCATCGACGGCTGGGAGGACGACGAGCGAACGTACGGCCCCGCAGTCTGCTACTCTGCGAGCATCGAAACGGCGGACGGTGAATCATACACGCCCGTCCACGTGGTCGCCCCAGAGCGCACCCACCACGACGAAGACCAACTCGAACTGATTGCGGCCACAAAGCTCCGTGACGAATTACGTCTCGAAGATGGCGATCTCGTCACCGTTCACGTCGTGGAGGACAACTGATGGCCCAAACTGCGAGCGATTTAGACCGCGTGATTGCGGCGTTCAAAGCTGGTGGCCCCGTGCTCATCCACGACGCCGCAGACCGCGAAGGCGAAACGGACCTCGTCTACCCCGCCGCGAGCGTGGCTGCGAGCGACGTGGCTCGGATGCGAAATGACGCGGGCGGCCTCGTCTGCGTGGCATTTTCCGACGCGGTGGCAGACGACTTTGCGCTGCCATTCCTCCAAGACGTGCTCGACCACCCAATCGCAGCCGCCCACGACCTCGGGTACGACGAGCGCTCGTCGTTCTCGCTCACGGTGAACCACCGCGACACGTTCACTGGGATCACCGACGAAGACCGCGCGCTCACGATTTCGGAACTCGGTCGGGCCGCCGCGGACACGGCAGCCGTCGATTTCGCCGCGGAGTTCCGCGCACCCGGTCACGTCCACCTGCTTCGCGCCGCGCCGGGCCTGCTCGCAGAGCGCAAGGGCCACACCGAACTCGGGATTGCGCTCGCGGACGCCGCGGGCGTCGCCCCCGCCGTCGTGGTCTGTGAGATGCTCGACGACGAGACGGGCAAGGCACTTTCGCCTGCGGATGCACGCGCCTACGCAGAGCGCCACGGCTTCCCGTACATCGAAGGCGCACGCCTCGTCTCAGAGCTCTAAGCGGCTCCTTTTCGCGGTTCTCAACCACGAGAAATGATGGTGAGGGTTTCTGAGTCTTTATACCGGTGGCGTCCATTTCTCGGTGTATGAGTGGCTTTGCAGACATGGACATCGATACGATTTGGATGAACGGCGAGTTCGTCGACTGGGACGACGCGAAGATTCACGTCATGTCCCACGGCCTCCACTATGGGACGGGCGTCTTCGAGGGTGTGCGCTCGTACGACACCGAGCGTGGCCCCGCGATTTTCCGCTGGGAGGAGCACTTAGACCGTCTCTACAACTCCACGAAGCCGTACAACATGGAGATCGAACACTCCCGCGAGGAACTCACGAACGCGACCATCGAACTCCTCAAACGCCAGGACCTCAAATCGTGTTACATCCGTCCGATTGCCTTCTTCGGCTACGACTCCCTCGGCGTGAGTCCGCGCAACTGCCCAACTGACGTGGCTATCGGCGCGTGGCCGTGGGGCACCTATCTCGGTGACGACGCCTTAGAAAACGGCGTCGAAGTGATGGTCTCCTCGTGGCGCAAGCACTCTTCGAGCCAGATTCCGACCAACGCGAAAACGACGGGCCTCTACGTCAACAGCCTGCTCGCGGGCGAAGAAGCCCGCCGCAACGGCTACGCCGAAGCCGTCGTTCTCAACAAAGAAGGCAACGTCGCAGAAGGGCCCGGCGAGAACATCTTCCTCGTCCGCGACGGCGAAATCTTCACGCCCGGCCTCGCAGAGAGCATCTTAGACGGAATCACGCGCAACACGCTCATCACCCTCGCGCGTGAGCAGGGCTACACCGTCCACGACAACGCGACCATCTCCCGGGGCGAACTCAACACCGCAGACGAGCTGTTCTTCACCGGCAGTGCGGCGGAAGTCACGCCTATCCGCAAGGTCGATAACGTCGTCATCGGCAACGGGTCGCGCGGCCCTGTGACCGAGGAACTCCAGAGTGCCTTCTTTGACCTCGTCGAACGCCGCACCGACTCCCACGACGACTGGTTCCTCTACGTCGACGAGCAGTAACCTCGCCCGGTACGTTCGGTTATACCCGTTGTGTCCCTTCGCCTCTTTTGCGGGCGAGAGTGTTCACAGGCTTACAGCCAAACGTACACCTTCTTTGGTTCCGCACCCCGAGTGACGACCATGCACGAGGACGCTGCCCGCGCCTTTTACGCCGCCGTAGACGAGGGAGCCTACGACCAGCTTGAAGAACTCCTTACCCCCGAGTTCGTTCACGACCGGCCAGACCAGACGCTTCGCGGCCGCGAGGCGTTCATTTCGTTCATGCGTGACGAGCGCCCGCTCACCGAAACGCGCCACGACATTGAGGCGGTGTATGTGGGGGAGTCGGAACTCGCCGTCCGAGGGACGCTCAGAGATGCAGACGACGAGAGGCTCCTCAAATTCGTAGACATCCATGAGGGCGGAGAGCGCATCAGCGCCATCACCACCTACACCACGCAGGTGGCATCTCGCCTGACTGAACAATAGGACTATTGAGCCCTCAGCTAATTATTTCCACTATTGTCTAAACTATATATTTAATAGCAACGATTATTGTATCAAACTCCGCAGTGTTCCGTGGATGCCTTCCAACTTCTCTAGACGGAACCTCATGCTCGCAAGCGCGCTTGCGGCCATGGGCAGTTACGCACAGAGTGCACAGGCTGCTCGCGGCGAGCACCACGACCACGACGATGGGCCGACGCTCAACCGGTTTGCGACCACGGTGAAAGGCGCGGAAATCACCGGCCTGTTTCTCACCGCGGGCGGACAGTTGTTCTTCAACGTCCAGCACCCATCCGAGGAAAACGACGTCCACGAAGGATACCAGCAGGGAGCCGTTGGCCACCTGCGCGGATTCAACATGCACAACCTCCCCGGGGATTTCGAGAGCGTTCAACTCCCGAAAAACGAATCGCAGCGCGAGCAGGTCAGAACCGCTCGCGGCAGCTACGAGTTCCTCGCCCACGGCGGTGAGAAGCTCTCGAACGGCGAGCTGCTCGGGATTCCAACGTCGCCCGAGGGCGAACCACTCACCGAAGGGATGAACCCCGACTTCAACGGCTTCGTCCCGGTGGCGGAACGCTCGGGCCGGGGACAGACACCGGAACGCGAGGGCTACCTGTTCACCAACTGGGAGGCCCGTCCCGGTGCGATGACCCGACTCCACCTCAAACAGCGCGGCAACCACTACGAGGTCGTCGGCCGGATGAACGTCGATTTCTCCGGCGTCGAGGGGACGTGGGTCAACTGCTTTGGCTCTGTCTCACCGTGGAACACGCCGCTCACTTCAGAGGAACTCTACTTCGACAACACCGCAGACTGGAACAACCCGGACTACGGCTATATCGCCGGCGTCGAGAACCTCGCAGTCCACCTCGGCTACTACCCGAATCCGTACCGCTACGGCTACATCACCGAGATTACGGAGCCAGAGAGCGATGACCCAACCCCCCAAAAACTGACGCCGATGGGCCGATTCTCTCACGAGAACTCCATCGTCATGCCCGACGAGCGGACGGTGTACCTGAGCGACGACGGCACAGGCACGGTGTTCTTCAAGTTCGTCGCAGACGAGCCGGGCGATCTCACCGCAGGCACCCTGTACGCAGCGAAAGCCAGTCAGGACCGTGGAAGCGACTACAACACAGTCGGCTTCGACCTCGACTGGCTCGAACTCGCCCACGCTAGCACCGAAGAAATCGAGACGTGGATTGCCGAGTACGACGGCATCACCCAAGACGACTACGTCGCCAGTGAGAACTCCTACATCACCGACGCGGAAATCGAGGCGTGGGCGCGCGGCGAGGCAGCAGACGACCGTGTTGCCTTCCTCGAATCGCGCAAGGCCGCAGAGGCCATCGGCGCAACCGCCGAGTTCCGCAAGATGGAGGGCGTGAACATCAAACGCGACGCCAAGCCCGGCGACTACCTCTACATGGCCATGTCCGCCGTCACGAAGACGATGGCAGACGACGAGGGCGAGATCCAACTCGCGGACAACGAATACGGCGCGGTCTACCGGATGCGACTCGGAGCTGACTACGACGTCTCGCGCATGGAACCCGTCGTCACCGGCGGCCCGAACGCGAACGTCTGTGGCGGCTGTCCGTACGACGCCAGCCCTGACTCTGCGAATAACGCCTGTCAAGACTGCGTGCACAACCCGAAAAACGAGGAGAACGACGGCTTCGCCACCTTCGCCGGCGAGCAAGACCCTGACAACACCATCGCCAACCCGGACAACTTGGTCGTGATGGACGACGGCCGCGTCATCATCGGCGAAGACTCCGGCCTTCACGACAACAACATGATTTGGGTCTACAACCCCGGCGAGTAGGCGCGATTCACTCTTTTTTCAAAGTGCGTCACGCGCGTAGTGAGCGAATGCGCCAGCAACCACGAAGGCGAGCGCGAAGAACAGCGCGAGGCGCGCCAGCAGTTCAGAATCGCTCGTGGCGTATTCGACGGCCACAAAGAGTACTGTGAGACCGAGGAGGAGGAATTTTAGTTCGAATACGTCACGAACGCCAGCCATCGTCGTGACGCACGTCCCGAGAAACGAAAAGCAGTGGGGTCGTCAGTCGCGCTTGCCCGCGCCGAGGGCTGCCTCGCCGACCGGTTCGTGGCCCTCGATGACTTCTTGGCCGCCCATGTACGGGCGGAGTGCTTCGGGGACGGTGACCGTGCCGTCCGGGTTCTGGTAGTATTCGAGCACCGCGACCAGCACGCGCGGGAGCGCGAGGCCGGAGGCGTTCAGCGTGTGGAGGTACTCAGCAGAGCCGTGGCGTTCTGGCCGGTAGCGCAGTCCGGCGCGGCGGGCTTGGAACTCCTCGAAGTTAGAGGCTGAAGAGACTTCGAGCCAGCGGCCGCCTTCTTCGGGACCGTCTTCCATGTCGTCGCCGGGAGCCCACACTTCGATGTCGTAGGTCTTCGCCGAGGCGAAGGTGAGGTCGCCGGTACACAGCGAGAGGATGCGGTAGGGCAGGCCGAGTTGTTTGAGGACTTCTTCTGCCTCGCCGAGCAGGCCTTCTAGGCGGTCGTAGCTCTCTTCTGGGCGGACGAAGTTCACCAACTCGACTTTGTTGAACTGGTGGACGCGGACGATGCCGCGGGTTTCCGTCCCGTGTTCACCGGCTTCCCGCCGGAAATTCGGCGTGAAGGCCTGATGTTTGAGCGGGAGGTCCTCGTCAAGGAGAATCTCGTCTCGGTACATGTTGGTGACGGGCACCTCCGCCGTCGGGCAGAGCCAGAGGTCTTCGCCTTCGAGTTTGTAGGCGTCGTCTGCGAACTTCGGGAGTTGGCCCGTACCGGTCATCGACTCACTGGAGACGGGAATCGGCGGCATCACGTCCACGTAGCCCTGCTCGCGGTGGACGTCCAGCATGAACTGGATGAGCGCGTGTTCTAAGCGCGCGCCGTCGCCTTTGAGGAAGTAGAAGCCGGAGCCAGCGACCTTCGCGCCGCGGGCTTCGTCGATAATCTCTAACTCCTCGCCGAGTTCGTAGTGCGGTTTGATGGAGGCGGGGAGGATGCGACGGTCGTCGAAGCCCCATCGGCGCTCTTCGACGTTATCTCGCTCAGTGGCCCCGACCGGGACGCTCTCGTGGGGGACGTTCGGGAACTCTAAGAGTTCTTGTTCGAGTCTCCCTTCGAGGTCATCCGCGGCAGACTCGATGCTCTCTAACTCTTCTTTGAGTTCGCTGGAGCGGTCGATGCACTCTTGGGCGGCCTTCTCTTGTCCCTCGCGCTTGAGCTGGCCAATCTGACTGGACACCTCGTTGCGCTCGTGTCGCAGGTCGTCCCCGCGGCTTTTCAGGTCGCGCCACTGCTCGTCTAAATCAAGCACGTAGTCGAGGTCCACGTCGTTCGCCATCCCGCGTGCGGCAAGGGCGTCGCTGACCTCTTTTGCGTGCTCACGAAGGTATCGCCTCCCAAGCATTCGTGGCCGAGGGTTCACGACGCCGGGGCAAAACCGTGTCGCTCTCACCCCCGAGAGCTTTTTCTTTTCCGGCCCGTGGGTCGCGTATGGGAATTGGTGACGTTTACGAAGTGACGACCGGCAACTGTTCTGACCTCTACTATATCGACACGGGGATGTACGACACACCCCAGTACGGCGCGGTCTACATCCTCGACGCCGACAATCCCGCCATCATCGACACCGGCATCGGCACGCGCTATGAGAACATCTTAGACGCCCTCGCAGAACTCGACATCGCCCGCGAGGATGTCGAATATATCCTGCCGACCCACGTCCACTTAGACCACGCGGGCGGCGCGGGCTACCTCGCAGACGCCCTCCCGAACGCGACGGTCGGCATCCACAAAATTGGCGCGCGCCACCTCGTTGACCCCTCTCGACTCGTCGAAGGCACCAAAATGGCCGTCGGTGACGCGTGGGAGTTCTACGCAGAACCGAAACCGGTTCCCGAAAACCGCATCCTCGAACTCACCGACGGCGACGTTATCGACCTCGGGAACCACACTCTCGGCGTCCATCACGCCCCCGGCCACGCCCCCCACCAGGTCGTCTTTCACGACCCACGAAACGACGCCGTGTTCACGGCCGACGCCGCAGGCATCTACCATCAGGACGCAGACTGCGTGCTCGTCACCTCGCCGCCGCCGAACTTCGACTTAGCGCAGTGTCTCGCGGACGTGAAGCTCATCGACGCCCTCCAGCCATCGACGCTGCTCTACGCCCACTTCGGTCCGGCGCCGACCGACGACCGGCTCCAGACCTACGCGAACGTCCTCACCGAGTGGGTCGATGACGTGTCCGCCGCGAAAGCCGACCTTGGCGATGATGAGGCGGTCATCGACCACTTCCTCGAAACCACCGACCTCGATGAACTCTGGGGCGAACGCAAGGCCCGCGACGAGATTTCGATGAACGTCACCGGCGTGTTGGTGGCGCTTTCGCGCGACGCGTAGGCCCGGATAACAGATGGTTCGGAAACATATCATCTGATTTTGGCGCGTGCTGAGACCAATGTAGCGGCGATGTCTGCCGATTAGTGGCCACGCGAAGAGGTGCCCTTATCACTCGTCCGTCCGTTACCGCGACTAATGGAGGAAACACTGTGGCAGAAGGCGGCTCGTTGATTCCGCTCGTCGCCGCAATCATCGGCATCGGCGTCGGCGCGCAGGTGCTCGCAGATCGATTCCGGGTGCCGAGTATCATCTTCCTCATCGCCTCGGGAATCCTCCTCGGGCCGGAGGGACTCGGCTTCGTCACCCGCGAATCGTTCGGCAGTGGCCTCTCGACGATTGTCGGCCTCTCCGTGGCCATCATCGTCTTCGAGGGGGCGTTTCACCTACGGATTAACAACCTCCGGGAGGCTCCGGCCGCGACCATTCGCCTCGTCACCGTCGGGGCGGCCATCGCCCTCGCCGGAACCGCGGCCATCGTCCACGTCGCCCTCGGCGTGTCGTGGACGGTCGCCGCACTCGTCGGCGCGCTGTTGGTCGCAACCGGGCCGACGGTCATCGCCCCAATTCTCGTCGTCGTCCCCGTCCGCGACCGCGTGGCGACGGCGCTCGAAACCGAAGGCATTGTAAACGACGTGACGGCGGCCATCATCGCGGTCGTCGTCTTCGAGATTCTCCTCGTCGGCGATGCAACGCCGTTCGAATTCGTGCAACTGTTCATCGAACGCCTCGGTGTCGGGATGATCGTCGGTGCGGTGGTCGCCGCGGTGCTCTGGTACCTGCTCCGGTACGTCGACCTCTCTCCCGCGAACGCCCCACAAAACGCCCGGCTGCTCACGCTCGCGGGGGCACTCGTGGCCTTCGCCGCCGCGGACGCCGTCCGCACAGAGGCGGGCATCGCGGCGGTCGCGACCGCGGGCATCCTCCTCGGCAACACGGACGTGCCCTACGAGGAGCAAATCTCCGAGTTCAAAGGCGACATCACGCTGCTCGTGTTGTCGTTCGTGTTCATCGCCCTCGCGGCGCTGCTCGACTTCGAGACGCTGCTCGGACTCGGGGTGCGCGGCCTCGTCGTCGTGTTCGCCGTCGCGCTCATCATCCGCCCGATACTCGTGTTCGTCTCGACGCGAGGTGACCGCTTTACGCAGGGCGAAAAGTTGTTCATGAGCTTCGTCGGCCCGCGCGGGATTATCCCCGCCTCCGTGGCGACGCTGTTCGCCGTTGAACTGCAGGCACAGGGCTTAGACGAGGCGGCGACCGTGCTTGTCGGCACGGTGTTTCTGGTCATCCTCATGACCGTTGTGTTCGAGGGTGGCTTCGCTCGGTACATCGCAGAATATCTGGACGTGATTCCAATGCGCGTAATTATCGTCGGCGGCGGAAAGGTGGGCCGCGCGCTCGCCGAACGCCTTGTCGACCGTGGCGAGAATGTAGTGATTATCGAACAAGACAGCTCGGTGCTCCAAATAGCCCGCGACGCGGGCTATACCGTCCACAACGGCGACGGCACCGACACGGACGTGTTGCGCTCTGCGGGGGCGGACAACGCCAAAACCATCGTCGCCGCCACCGGCGACGACGACGTGAACCTGCTCGTCTCGCAACTGGCGAGTTCGAAGTTCGGCATCGACCGCATCATGGCGCGGGCAAACAACCCCGACAACGTCGATGCGTTCGAGGAACTCGGCGTGCGCACCATCTCTTCGGCGCTCGCAACCGCCTACGCCCTCGACAACCTCATCGAGCGGCCCGCGCTCTCGAACTGGATGACCGAAATCGGGCGCTCTGGCGACGTCCAAGAGACCGAAGTCACGGCAGAGGACCTCGTGGGCAAGACCATCGGCGAAATCGACGTCGAACTCCCCGACGGCGTCCTCATCGCACTCGTGAGCCGTGACGGGAAAAACCAGATGCCAGATGAGGACTTCACCCTCCAAAACGGCGACCACGTCACGCTGCTCGGGCGCAAAGAGTCCGTTCGCCAGGCGCTCAAGACGTTCCACCCGCACGACTGAATCGGCGGTTTTTCTCTGCCTTTCCTCACTCCGAGAGTGCGTCGGAGAGGGCTGCGATGAGCGCGTCTTCTTTCGCGGCGAGGTCGGCAACGTCGTCGCTAATCTCACCAAACTGCTCGCGCAACTCAGCCTCGTTCTCTGCCCTGCTCGCGGTTTTGAACTTAGCGCCAACCGCCGTCCAGTCGTCGGCAATCTCGTGCATTCGCTCGCCGTGACTGGTGGAGATTTCAGGGAGTACGTCGGCCACCGAGTCGAGAAATCCGGCGTAGAGCCGTCTGAACGACCCGCCACCGGTTCCCCGGCGCTCAACCATCTGGTAGGCAAAGCGCGCCGTCCACGTGACTTCGGCCAACTCCCCGAGGGCTGTGAATTCGGGGAGTTCTGCGGCGAACTCGTGAATCCCGGCGAGTCCGTGGGTCGCGGAAACGTCACCGAGGGGCCACGGCGAGGTGTCTGGGTTTTGCATGTACGCAACCGTGGTCTGGATTGCGTGCCGCCCTGCGTCTTCCAGTGAGGCGCGTGGTTCGGGGTCGGTGACGACGATGTACCGCCGGGAGAGGGGCACCATCGCCTGCGAGGTCCACGCCTGCTCGAAATCCTCGCGGGAGACGGTTTGCACCTCGCTGAACTCACTATCGGAAATCGTCACCGACTCCTCGTCGTATCCCACGAGGAGGACGATGTGGGGCGCAAAGTGGGTGTCCGTGCCGTAATACTCGAGATAGAACAAATCGACAAACGCCATGACCGGCTTGTCGGCGTCGATGGCGGTTTCGACGGCGTCCCACGCGTCGGCTTTTTCTTGTCCCTCGCGTTCGATGTGCGGGATGTCGCAATTGGCGAAAAACGCCGACTCCATCCAGAGGGGGCGGCCGAGAAAGATGCGGTAGGGTGAGTCAGAGATGTGGAGGTAGGTAAAGCCGAGTCCCGAAGCGAGACCGAAGCTTTCGGCTTCAGAAAGGCCCCAGTCGTAGTAGGACGAGAGATTGCGAAGCGAGGTCGACCCACAGTGGCGTCCGGGTTCGTGGGCGTAGCCCGAAAGGTGCATAGCGGCGCTTCGAGAGCGCGGGCGATAACGATTGTGACGCCGGCGGTCAGACCCGCTCGCTCGCCCCCAGTAAGTCCGCCCGTGTGTCGATGTTCCAGAAGGCATCCGGTCCGGCGTGAGCGGTGGCGGTTTGCTCTGAGACCACCTCCGGGTCGAGCAGGACGATGAGGTCGTCCAGTCGCCCGTCGCGTTCGGTGAGCGCCTGTGTGCAGGCGGCTTGTGCCGCCCGGACGTGGACGACCGCAGGGAGGGGGGTGATGCGTCCGCGTACTCTGGCCACCGCCCCCGTCCGGTGGTTCGCCCGCGCGAACAGGAAGTTCAAGAATCCGGCGGCGACAAAGGGCATATCACAGGCAACGACCGCCGCGTACTTCGCCGTCGTCGCGTGCAGCCCGGTCTGCAGTCCCGCGACGGGGCCGCGGTCTGGAATCCGGTCTTCTGCAAACTGGACGGGCTGGTCGCCTATCGCCGCCGCGATCGCATCGCGTTGTGGTCGTCTGCAGTTGATGATAACCTCGTCAACTACGGGGGCAAGCGCCTCTACGACGTAGCAGACGAGCGGCGTGCCGTCGAGGGTTGCCGTCGCTTTGTCTCGCTGGTCGAACCGTTTCGATCGACCTCCTGCAAGGATGATTCCGGCACGCCCCGTGTCCGGTTTCATCACACCTGCCTCTCAGTCATCGGTCACCGTGACACCGTCACATTCACCCGGCTGGACATCGCCCCCACCCCACCCAACAGCAGGGCCGTTCACTGACCCTCACCCGCACCTTTAAGAAACATACATTTGTCAAACAAATAGGCGAATAGGTTGACGCAACGATAGTATTGCACGAAAGAGTGTGACTGACGCCAGCAGTGAACTACCCCGCCCTACGCACTACGTGCGTTGAGGACGGGGCTTCCTGCTTCTACGACACCCTTTGCAGACACCGAAGTGGTATCCACAGGGAGGGCAGTCTCCACAGGCGTTGATTCGGAGTATCCCACTCCTACTTGAGAAAGAGCCTTGTTCAGAATATTCACCGATGCATTCCAATCACGGTCAGCCGTGAACCCACAGGACGGGCATGAGTGTTCTCGAACCCAGAGCGGCTTCTTGGTTTTCACGCCACAAGCAGAACAGGCTTTGGTCGTATCTTTCGGGTCTACTTGCACGACGTGAACACCCGCTCGCTTAGCTTTGTACGCAAGCATATCGAGGAACGTCCTCCACGACGCATGGGCCGTGTTACGACTGTTGCGGTCTTGGGTCATCAACCCGGCAACGTTCAAGTCTTCGACGGCAATGAACGAATAGTTCTCCACGTAGTATCGAGACAGTTTGTGCAAGAAGTCGTGGCGTTGGCGCTTCAACCGAGAATGCATCTTCGCCACTTTCACTCGTTGTTTCTCGTAATTGTTCGAGCCGTGTTGTTTCCGAGACAACGAGCGTTGTTCTCGCTCCAATCGCTCTTGCGTCTCCGACACATCGAGACTGCTGACTGAAAGACCAGTTGTGTCGTGTGTGTACGAGAGGATGCCTACGTCGATACCTACCATTTCCTCTGCTGGAATCTCATCGACAGCAGGTTTCTCTGGTGGTTCAGCGGCTTCGTCTATCATCACGCACGCATACCACTCGTCGGCGGGCGTGTGCTTGACGGTGATTCGTTTGATTTCTCCGCTTGGAATTGGTCGGTGATACGTGATTGGGACATGCCCAATCTTCGACAACCACAGCGTCGATGGTTCGTCGTGGCCACTCGTGTGATTGAGTTCGAAGCCTGATTGGACGAAGGTCATCGAGCGATACTCTCGTGGTCGTTGCCACTTTAACCACCCAACACGGTTTCCGCTTTGCTTTGTCTTGCTGAGGTTTGAGAGGTTGCGGTAGAACCGTTCAACTGTCTCTTGCAAAACTTTCGAGTGGACGGTTTTGAGGTCAGTCCACTGTTTCTTCAAGGCGGGAAGTTGGTTTTTCTGGTCAACATCAGAGGGTTTGTCGTCATCTGGTGCGACCGTGTAGGAGTATCGGGTATGGTTGTAGAGTTGCCTACAAGTATCAAGTTGCGAGAGCAACGAGTCGGCCATCTCATCGGTGGGATGGAGCCGATACTTGTAGGTTATCACACTGTTTTCTAAGATGTAATTCTATATGAGGGTGACTATCTTTCGCATGGTAGTTGTGGAAATTGTGTACGGCTGTATCCCCACCCTACTCGCTCCCTGCGGTCGCTCCTTGAGGATGGGGTCTTAGCCTGTTACAGAATAAAACGATAATCATTTCCTATCTAAAATTATACCTTGGGTTTGCCGACGCACGTTCGGTTTACAATGGCGATGATACTGTTTTATCACATATTCTGTTCAGTTTCACCGCGCTTTTCTGGCCGAACGTGGGGATTTCGTTCGGTGGCGCGACGTGCGTGGTGGCCCGCGATACGTGAACACGCGCATGCTCGGCACACAGGTTGGCGGTGTCGAGCGCAGAAAAATATTCGAGCGCGGCGGTCGGTGTGGCTCTACCGGCTGAACTCGATGGCCGCACCCTGACCGAAGCCGACACAGAGGGTGGCGAGGCCGAGGTCTACGTCCTGTTTTATCATCTCGTGGATGAGGGTGACCGGGAGCCGTGCGCCACTCGCCCCAAGCGGGTGCCCGATGGCGATTGCGCCGCCGTTCACGTTGAGGATGTCCTGGTCGATGCCGAGTTCGTTTGCGGAGTAGACACACTGGCTTGCGAACGCTTCGTTGATTTCGACGAGGTCGTACTCGTCGATGTCGCGTCCGGAGCGTTCGAGCAGGCCGCGCGTTGCGGGGACGGGACCGATGCCCATCACGGTCGGGTCAACGCCCGCGACGTTGTTGTTGCCGACCTCCGCGAGGATGTCTAAGTCGTGTTCGTCTGCGAACGCCTTCGAAGTGATGAGCAAGGCGGACGCACCGTCTGAAATCTGGGAGGCGTTCCCCGGCGTGACCGTACCGTCTGCCTTGAACACGGTGGGGAGTCCGGCGAGCTTTTCGGCGGTCGTCCCCGGGCGGAGGCCTTCGTCTTTCGTGATCTTCTCCTCGCCGTTGTCGATGGGGACGATTTCGTCTTCGAAGCGGCCGGATTCGGTGGCTTCGACGGCCCGTTGCTGGCTGCGGGCGGCGAACTCGTCTTGCATCTCGCGGGTGATGTCGTACTCCTCTGCGACCTTCTCTGCGGTCATACCCATGTCGAGTTCTGCGACGTTGTACAGGTCGTTCATCCGCGGATGGGTGTTGTGCGTGTTGCCGCCCATCGGGACGCGGGACATGTTCTCGACGCCGCCTGCGATGATGGCATCGCGTTGGCCGGCGCGGATGGCGTCGGAGGCGGAGATGACCGCCTGCATCGAGGACGCACACCAGCGGTTGATGGTCGTCGCCGGGACGGATTCGCCGAGCTCCGAGAGCAGGGCGATGACGCGCGCCATGTTGTTGCCCTGCTCGCCGCGCTGTTGGGCACAGCCCCACATGAGGTCGTCAATCTCGTCGCCACCGAGATTCGTTCGCGCGAGAATCTCGTTTATGAGTGGAATCGAGAGGTCTTCTGCGCGGACGTCTGCGAACACGCCACCGTCTTTCCCTTGCGGGGTTCTCAGCGCCTGTACGATGACGGGAGTGGTGTCTGCCATGTGAGTACGTAGGGGCTTGGTGTTTGTTAAAGGCACGCGAACCCACAGTGCGAGTGTGCTGAGTTTATTGAGGCCGTTCGACGGTCTTATGCCACTCGCCCCCTTAATCCCCCGAGAATGAGCAGCCCGGAGCTTTCCGTCGTTGAGTTCTTGTTGACGACACATCTCTACAACCAAGACCGCGACCGCGACGAGAACGACCTGCCACCCCGCTATCGCCGGGTTTTCTGGGGTGAGGAGGGTATCGAGCGCCCGCTTCCGTCGACCCTGAAAAAGGCCGCCGCGGCCACCGGCGTCGAACACCCGTGGGAGGCGGTCTCGGGTCTGATGTTCACTGACTTTGATGACTTCAATCAGGTCATCAAGCTCACCGAAATCGACCTCGCAAAGCAGTGGTATCTCGACCGCGCCGGGCCAGAGCGCATCATGGAAGTCCCCACCCTCGCCGCCACGTTCGAAGACGAGGTCGAGGACCTCGATTACGAACACTCCCGGGCACAGAACCGTCCCCTGCGCGCAGACCGCGTCTGGATTGACAGCCTCTTAGAGGAGTACTTTGAGAGCGAGGAAGAAGAGGAGATGCTCGACCTCGTGGACATCCTCGCGCCCGAGGAAATCGACATGAGTCTCGATGACCTCGTCCTCACCGCAGACCAGGAAGGCGAGATTCTGAAGATTATGAAGGCCATCGAGCACCGCGATTACCTCGCCCAAATCGGCCTCCGCGAAATCGGAAAGCTCCTCTACGTCGGGCCACCGGGAACCGGGAAGACGACGACGGCGCGCGCGCTCGCCCACGAACTCGACCTGCCCTTTGTCGAGGTCAAACTCTCGATGATTACGAGCCAGTACCTCGGTGAGACGGCCAAAAACGTCGAGAAAACGTTCGAGGTGGCAAAGCGCCTCTCGCCGTGTGTCTTGTTCATGGACGAGTTCGACTTCGTCGCGAAAACGCGGGCGTCGGACGAGCACGCCGCCATCAAGCGTGCGGTGAACACCCTGCTCAAGTCCATCGACAACATCAGCCTGATTCAAGACGACGTGCTCCTCATTGGCGCGACGAACCACCCAGACCAACTCGACGCGGCGGCGTGGCGGCGCTTCGACGAGATTGTGAACTTCCCGAAACCAGACCGGCAGATGCGTTCTGACATCCTCTGGCTCATCACTCGCAACATGGAGATTGTGGACTTCGACCCGGACGAGGTCGCAGAACTCACCGAGGGTCTCACCGGGAGCGACCTCCGGCTCGTGATGCGCGAAGCCGTGCTCGAAGCGCTGACCGAAGAGCGAATGGTGCTTACCCAACAAGACCTCTTAGACGCCATCACCGACTTCGAGGAGCGCGACACGCTGAAAGACTTAGACATGATGAACGGCGACCACGACGCGCTCATCGCGGGCGGCAGCGACATGCCCGGCGGGTCCGATTCAGGCCACGACCACGACCACGATCACGACCACGATCACGACCACAGTCACGACTGATGCAGGTCACGCTCCTTGGCACCGGCGACACGACGGGGACGCCCACCCCGAACTGTGGCTGTGATACCTGCGAGGAGGCCCGGGAGCGCGGCGTCCACCGCAGTCGCTTTTCCGTGCACGTTTACAACGAACGCACCGACGAAACCCTGCTCGTAGACGTGAGTCCGGACTTTCGCCACCAGTTTCTCACGAACGACCTCCCGCTCCCGGACGTGGCGCTTATCACCCACATCCACTTCGACCACGTCGACGGGCTCGGGAACGCCTATCGCCTCCTCTCTGACCTGCCGGTGTACGCGGGTGCGGAGATAGACCCCGTCACCGGCGAGAGCGTCGCCGAGACGATTCGACAGAAGTTCGACTACCTGCGCGCCGTCACCGTTCACGACGTTCTGCCCTTCGAGACCCAGCGTCTCTGTGGGTTCGACGTGACGTTCGTCCCGGTTGACCACCCGCCGCTGCTCTGTTATGGTGTCGTCGTCGAAGACCCGAAGACCGGCGCGAAACTCTCGATTTCCGGTGATACGAGCTTTGATATGCCCACACAGTCCCGTGAGTTGCTCGCCGACCCCGACCTCTTACTTGCAGACGGCATCGTCCCCGGCCACCTCTCAGAACACCACCCGGCTGGCGGCGACCACCACGACGACGACGGGAATCCGCGCACCTTCGGGTCGAAACACATGACCCGCGAAGGGGCGATTGCTCTCGGCAACGAGTTGAACGCAGAACTCACCCGCCTCGTCCACATCGCCCACTACTACCCCGTCGAAGAGGCATTCGAAGACCCGCTCGCTATCGACGGCGAGCGCTATCAGCTATAGAAACCGGTCAAGGCCGCTCTGGGTGCGCGGGCCTTTTGGATTTGCGACCCACGGTGTCCGCCTGTCGCGGACGGCTTCGATGTCGATCTCCGGCGGGTCTGCGGGTTCGTAGCCCGGACACGCCGGGCCGCATTCTTCTGCCGGATTCACCACTGCCTCTTTCCACTCGCAGTAGGGGATGCCATCGGCCCCGGCGACCGTTTTTGCTACCCCATGGACGCACGGTGGCAAGTCGAAACTTCGCCAGCCCTTGCCATACGCGCGCTCGGCCATTCGGCGACGGAGTCGCGCCTTTTCACCCGCCGTCGCAACCCGCATGTCGGTTCGCCCAGCATACGCATCCACGATATCGACACCCGGTGCGGCGGGGTCGAGTGCCGTTGGCTCCTGGACGACTTCGAGGCCCCCTGTTTCGGGTCGAAACCGCCACACACCCACTTCGTCAGGGATGCGGTTCAGATGCGCGCCGGTGACGTAGGATTCGGTGGCGAGAATCACCTCGTCGAACACGCCGAGGGACACGTCTTTGCGCAACTGGAGTTCTAAGTCACCCGGCACGGCGAGGTCGGGTTTGTTCTCGATGCCGACGAGCTTGTCGAACCAGTTCTCGGGATACCGCGCCGTCTGCCGGACGTAGAGGCGCGACCCCTGGCGGACGCGCTCGAAAAACCCAATCTCGATGGCGCGTTCGGTGACGCTTCGCGCCCGGTCTGGGTGCATGTCGAAGCAGTTTCGGTAATAGCGGGCTTGCCCGACTCCCGCGCGACTCTCGATGGCCGCGTCGGGAATCTCGTGGGGCGTGATGGCCGCCCGTTTTGCGAACTCGGGGCCGGGTTCGACACAGACGATGTCCATGATGCGCCGCCCGTGGACGCTTGCGCCGAGCTGGCGGGCGATAATCTCGTCTCGCTCGCGCTCAAGGAGGGCACAGAGGGCCACCTCGAACGCGAATTCGGACATGGATGGAGAGAGGAGGTGAGTCGGGAAAAATCTCGTGCTAGAGGTGGGTTCTGAAACCGCAGACAACATTGCTTCTACAACCTTGAAAGCCCCCAGCGGTTCGGCTCCCGCGGTACGCGCTGCGCTCCTCGGCCTCCGGCCTGCGGTGCTTGCGGCACCGGGGTTCCCCGAACCGCTGGCCCCTTTCAGTCCCACCCCGTGGCGGTTGGTTGGTCGTCTAGACCCCCAGCTCCTCGGCCAGTTCGTAGAAGGTCTCAATCGTCAGGTCGGGGTCGCCGCCGAAGGTTTCGTAGGGCGTGCCCTTCCGGTCAACCCAGACGCCCTGCATCCCGGCGTGTTGTGCGCCCATCACGTCGAACCACCCAGCAGAAACGTGGGCGATTTCCTTGATTGGGGTTCCCGTCCGCCCGGCGGCGTGGCGGTAGATTTCGGCGTCGGGTTTGAACGTCTTGACTTCGTGGGCGGAAATCGTATCAGAAAGCAGGTCACCGATATCGGCGTGGGAGACCATCGAGGCGAGCATCTCGGGGTTTCCATTCGAGACGACGTAGCAGTCGTATCCGCCGTCGCGCAGGCGCTGGATGCCGTCGCGCACGTCGTCGAACACGTCGAGTTCGTGGTAGACGGCGAGAATCTCATCGCGCTCGTCGGTAGACATATCGACGCCGTGGGCGTCCAGCGCGTACTGGAGGGCGTCGCGGTTCATCTCATAGAAGGGCTGGTAGGCGTCAACGAAGTTCGCCACCATGGTGTACTCAATCGAGCGCGCTCGCCAGAGCTTCGAGACGGGTTCGGGGTCAGACACGCGGTCTGCGAGCGCCTGCTCTGCGGCGTCTACGTCGACGATGGTGCTGTACGAATCGAAGGTAACGGTCGTGACTCGGGCTGCGTCGAATGCCATGTCAGTGCATTGCAGGCCGGGCCACAGAACTGTTTTCCCTTATTGAGCGAGGAACGAGCCCACGGCCAACGGGAGTGCAAAGAGGCCAGCGACGCCGCCAACCCACAGCAACACGAACAGTGCCGGTGCAGGCAGGAGGGCTGTGGCGACCACAGCGACCGCGACGAGTGCCGCGAACGCGAGGGCCACAAGGAACAGCATGACCGCCGCGTCCACAGCAGCGTCTGCGGGCGTTCTCGGTGCAAGTCGGGTCGCGGATGACAGCTGTGGGTTGGATGCGGCCATGGGTCTTTTTCCTCAGGTGAGTAGAGGCACTCTGCGACCATATATGATTCCTGAATTACACTTCTGTAAGCGGTCGTACTGAACCCCATTTCTGTAAAAAATTTGTCTGTTCAGGCGGTAGTCCGCGAGTCTGCGGGCGTGCTCGTCGGGAACGTTTCGACGTCGGTTACCGTCAGGTTACCGTCCATGGTGACGCGCAACTCCTCGTCGTCGAGCGGAATCGTGACACGAATCGACCACGGGTCCGCAGAGAGAATGGTCGTATGCACGTCTGAAACGCACCACGCGAACTCCCAGTAGGGCGTCGCACAGAGGTCGATGCCGTGGGTGCGGTGGAAGGTGACCACGTCTGAGTGATCGAGCAGTTTGAGCCCCGCCGTCGAGTGAATCCGACCGCAGGCAGTGCAGTCGATGGTAATCTGTTCGTCGGCGTAGGCGGCTTGCAGGCCCGCGCCACACTCGGTGCAGGCACCGGAAATCCCAAACGAGGGGAGTTCCGGGTCTTCGTTGAACGAGCCTTCGAGGACGGCGCGAACCACTTTCTGTCCGGCGTGGCGGAAGTCGTAGCCGCCCTCAGCTTTCGTGATGAAGTGGCCGGTGAGCTTGCCGAGGTGGTAGTTGAACTGTGTGGAGTCGCGCATGCCTACCGACCGCCGAAGCTCAGAGAACGTGACGGGCCGTTCGGGGGCCGTCCAGAGCGCTTCTTAGATGGCGAGGCGCGTCTCGTTTGCGATGGTAGAAAACGCCTCCGCGGGCGCGAGACACTCCTCACACTCCTGAATAGGGGTTTCCTTCATTGTGTTAACAATTGTACCCCACCGCGAAAAAGGTTCAGTGAACGAATTTTTTGTAAGTTTTGTGACTATGCGTCGACCGCGCCGACGACGATCTTGACGGCGGCGAACGGCACGAGGACGAGGCCGCTTACGAGTGCGAGCATCCCGAGCACGAACACGGCGGGGGCGGGCAGCAGCGAGATGACCCCGAGGGCGAGCACGGCGAGGAGCGCGGCGAGTGCGAGGACAATCGTGCCAGTGCGGAGGAACGCGACCACCCGCTCAGTTGGCGTCCGAGTGGGTCTGCGGTAGGCGTACTGGGTGGCAGACAGGGTGCGAGTGTTGGTCTTCATGGACAGGTGAGTAAAGGACAGGGAGGGTAAAAAGAGTAATCTGAATTACATTTCTGTAAGCGATGATACTGAAGTCTACTTCTGTCGAAAAACTGGGTTATTTGCGGGTGTACTGCTTCGTCCGCTCGACGGCAACCACGCTGATGTCGTCATCGACGGTCACGCGGAGTTCTTCGTCGCCGAGGGTGATGGCGACGCGAGCGCGCCACGGGTCGTCTGCGATGACCGTCGTGTGCTCGTCACCGACGCACCACGGCAACTCCCAGTAGGGGACGTTTTCGAGGTCGATGTCGTGGTCGCGGTAGAAGCTCACCACGTCGGGTTGGTAGAGGAGATTCATCCCGATGGCGGCGGTTACGTGTGACTGACACTGTACGCATTCGTGGCCCACGGCAATCTGGAGTTCAGGGAGACACTGTTGGCCGTCTACGAGCTTCGACTTCATCTGGCTGCCACACTCGGGGCAGACACCGTCTGCGGCGAGGCTGTAGAGGTGGCGCACCCAGCGGTTGTAGCTGTCCAGCATCTCCTCGTGGGTGCGCCCTTGGACGGCCGCGGGCGGGAACGGATAGCCGCTGTGGAGGCGTTCGCAGGCGGAACACCGCACGGCCAATACCTCGTCTGCGTAGCTCGCGACGAGCGGTTCGCCACACCCGACACAGGCTCCGGGGATCGAGAAGGGGTCGATGTTGATTTGGTCGGTAAACCGCCCCGAGATGAGCGTCCGGAGGACGTGTTTCCCGGCGTAGGTCAGCTTGTAGCCGTCGTCGCTCTTGTGGACGAATCGACCGAGGAGCTGGCGCAGGTGGTAGTTGAACTGCGCAGAGTCTTTCATCCCAACCGCCCGATTGAGTTCGGTGAAGCTCACGTGGCGCGTTTCAGCCTCCCAGAGCGCTTCTAAGATGGCGAGGCGCGTCTCGTTCGAGATGGTGGCGAACACCTCTGCCGGTTCGGTTATCGGTGGGTCTGCCTGCTCGGCGGGCGCATCCTCTCGCGTGGGCTGAGATGACATACCAACGCTACGCGACGAGATAGCTAAGGTCTTGCCTGAAAATTTTTTCAGTAGATTTCGGACAAACCCACAGCAGGCGGCCGGACGACCGGAAACTCGCGAGCGCGCGTTGTAGCCCGAGAACAGTAGGTTTATGCGTCGCTCGGGGTGATTACTCTGTAAGATTACTCTCGAAATGACAGGGAAACATCAACAACCGGAGGTGAACATCGGACTCGTCGGCCACGTCGACCACGGAAAGACGACACTGGTCAGAGCGCTCTCAGGGGAGTGGACGGACCAGCACTCAGAGGAGATGAAGCGCGGAATCTCCATCCGACTCGGGTACGCGGACGCGACGTTCCGAAAGTGCCCCGGCGTCGAGGAACCGGAGTGTTACACCGTCAAGGAAGAGTGTGAAGACGGCACCGAAAGCGAACCGCTTCGCACGGTGTCGTTCGTGGACGCCCCCGGCCACGAGACACTCATGGCGACGATGCTCTCCGGTGCCGCCATCATGGACGGCGCGGTGTTGCTCGTGAGCGCCACCTCGCCCGTTCCACAGGCACAGACCGAAGAACACCTGATGGCGCTCGACATCATCGGCATCGACAACATCGTCATCGCCCAGAACAAGGTCGACCTCGTCGACGCAGACCAGGCCCGCGAGAACTACGAGCAGATAAAGGAGTTCACGAAGGGCACGGTCGCAGAAGACGCCCCGGTCGTCCCCATCAGCGCCCAACAGGAGGTCAACTTAGACCTGCTCATCCAGGCCATCGAAGAGGAAATCCCAACGCCAGAACGCGACCCGAGCGACGATGCCCGACTGCACATCGCGCGCAGTTTCGACATCAACCGCCCGGGGACGACGTGGGACAGCCTCACCGGTGGCGTCATCGGCGGCTCGCTCGTCGCGGGCGCGCTTGAGAACGGCCAAGACATCGAAATCCGCCCCGGCCGCGAGGTCGAAGAGGGCGGCCAGACCGAATGGCGGCCAATCACGACGAACGTCCGCTCGATTCAAGCGGGCGGCCAGTCGGTTGATTCGGCCACGCCCGGCGGCCTGCTCGGTGTCGGGACGGGACTCGACCCAAGCCTCACGAAAGGTGACGGTCTTGCTGGCCAAATCGCTGGCCCGCCGGGGTCACTCCCACCAACGCGTGAGGCCTTCGAGATGGACGTCGACCTCTTAGACCGCGTCGTCGGAGACGACGAGGACACGGTCGACGAAATTTCGACGGGCGAACCGCTCATGATGACGGTCGGCACGGCCACCACGGTCGGTGCCGTGACGAGCGCTCGCGCGGGCGAGTGTGAAGTTCGCCTGAAACGGCCGGTCTGTGCGGCCGCCGGTGCGAAAGTTGCCATCAACCGCCGTGTCGGCGCGCGCTGGCGACTCATCGGCGTCGGGACAATCACGGAATAGGATGACGACGGTGCTCATGGACGCAAACGCACTGATGATGCCGGTCGAACTCGACGTGCGCGTGTTCGACGAACTCGACCGGTTGCTCGGTGACGTGCGCCTCGTGACGCCCGAAGCGGTCGTCGACGAGCTAGAAAAGCTCTCGGCGGGTGCGGGCCACGAGGCGGTTGCGGCGAGCGTGGGGACAGACCTCGCGCGTGAGCGCTGTCGGCTCCTCTCACACGATGAATCGTATGCAGACGACGCCATTGTCGAACTCGCAACAGCCGGCGAGTGCGACTACGTCGTCACGAACGACGGACCTCTGAAACGGCGGTTGCTGGCCGCCTGCGTACCAGTAATTGGTATAAGGGGCCGGAACAAACTGGCAATCACTCGACCATAAGTATGTACAAACGGGTCAGACTCAAGGACACGGTTGAGGTTCCACCGCGGCATCTCGCAGACGTGTCTCCACAACTGGTAAAGCAGCTTCTGCAGGACAAGCTCGAAGGACGAATGGACGAAGACGTGGGCAGCGTCGTCAGCGTGACGAAAGTCCACGAAATCGGCGACGGGGCGGTCATTCCGAACAAGCCCGGCGTCTACTACGAGGCGGATTTCGACGCCGTCACGTACGACCCACAGATGCAGGAAGTCGTCGATGGGGAAGTCGTGGAAGTCGTCAACTTCGGGGCGTTCATCGGCATCGGCCCCGTCGATGGCCTGCTCCACGTTTCCCAGATTTCAGACGAGTACCTCGCCTTCGACGACGAGAACCAACAGCTCGCCTCGCGCGAATCGAACCGCACCCTCGGTGTTGGCGACTCCGTTCGCGCGCGCATCGTCACGAAGAGCATCGACGAACGCAACCCACGCGACAGCAAGATTGGCCTCACAGCCAAGCAGGTCGGCCTTGGCAAACACGGCTGGCTGAAAGAGGAACGCGAGAGCCGGCAGGCCGCCGCAGGTGAATAACCATGGCGAAAAAGCGGAAAGTGTGCCGTGACTGCCACCGCGTCCTCGAAGTCGCCGATGGCGACGTCTGCCCGGACTGTGGCTCTACGAGCCTCACCGAAGACTGGGCGGGCTACGTCGTCATCTCCCACCCGGAGCAAAGCGACATCGCAAAAGAGATGGGCGTCACCTCCCCCGGCGCCTACGCACTGAAGGTTCGATAGTGCCAGCAGACGCCGTCCTCACGCTCCCTGAGGAACTGCGGTCGGCGTTCAAAGACCCGCTTGGCCCGCTGTTTACTGACGCAGATGCGCTGCTCGCGGCGGCAGGAGAGCCGCTCATCGCGGTTGGCGACATCGTCACCTACCACCTCACCCAGGCCGGCGTCATCCCCGACGTGGCGGTCATCGACGGGAAGACGAAACGCGAAGCGGTGGATGCAGCCATCTCCGAGGCCATCGGTGGCTACGACTGCCGCTACGAAGTCGAGAATCCCGCAGCGACGCTCTCGCTCGACTTGCTGTCGGTGCTGCATGCGGCCATCGACGCCCCCGAGACGACGGTCATCGTGGTCGAGGGAGAAGAGGACTTAGCGACGCTCCCGGCGCTCGTCGCCGCCCCGGAGGGTGCGAGCGTGGTGTACGGCCAGCCAGACGAGGGGATGGTGCTCGTCACGGTCACGCCCGAGGTTCGCCATCGCATGCGGGGGCTGCTTTCGCAAATGACCGGTGACCACGCCGCGGCGTGGGCAGCGCTCGGCGTTGACGCCGAATAAGCCGCCAGTCCCTTCGAAATCCTTTTAGCCGGTTCGCCGCCAAATCCCTGTAACTGAGTTACCATGGATATCACAATCCTCGAAGAATCGGAAAACCCGATGCTTCACCGAACAGACGTTCGCTTCGAAATTCTCCACGATGAGGCCACGCCGTCGCGCCTCTCCGTCCGCGACAGTCTCGCGGCCAAACTGAACAAAGACGCCTCCGAAGTCGTCGTCCGCAAGATGGACACGAAGTTCGGCATGCGCAAGACGCGCGGCCTCGCAAAGGTGTACGACAGCCCCGAGTTCGCCCGCGAAGTCGAACACGAGCACATGCTCGAACGCAACAAAATCCTCGCAGGCGAGGACGACGCGGACGCCGAGGCGGAGGAAGCATAGATGTCTCGCTACGAGATTTACAACGACGACGGCACGACCGACCACGAGATGTGCCCAAGCTGTGGCGACGCATTCCTTGCAGAACACAGTGACCGCACCCACTGTGGCCGCTGTGGCTTCACCGAGTGGAAATAGGGAATGCGCGTCCTCGGTATCGAAGGCACCGCGTGGGCGGCGAGCGCGGCGGTTCACGACACCGAGACGGATTCGACGACGATTGTCTCAGACCCGTATCAACCGGCGTCGGGTGGCATTCACCCGCGCGAAGCCGCAGAACACATGGCGAGTGCCATCCCTCGCGTCGTCCGCGAGGTGCTTGCAGACGCAGGCGGGCCTGTAGACTACGTCGCCTTCTCGCGGGGCCCCGGCCTCGGCCCGTGTCTCAGAATCGTCGGCACGGCCGCTCGCTCGCTGTCACAGGCCCTTTCCGTCCCGCTCGTCGGCGTCAACCACATGGTGGCGCACTTAGAAATCGGCCGCCATCAGTCGGGCTTTGACTCGCCGGTCTGTCTCAACGCGAGCGGCGCGAACGCCCATCTACTTGGCTTCCACAACGGCCGCTATCAGGTGCTCGGGGAGACGATGGACACCGGCGTCGGCAACGCCATCGACAAGTTCTCGCGCCACGTCGGCTGGTCGCACCCCGGCGGCCCGAAGGTCGAAAAATACGCAGACGGCGGCGAGCTCATCGACCTGCCCTACGTCGTGAAGGGGATGGACTTCTCGTTTTCCGGCATCATGAGCGCCGCGAAACAGGCCTACGACGACGGTGCGCAGATAGAAGACGTGTGTTTCTCGCTGCAGGAGAACATCTTCGGGATGCTCACCGAAGTCGCAGAACGCGCGCTCTCGCTGACGGGGAGCAACGAACTCGTCCTCGGCGGTGGCGTCGCCCAGAACGCCCGCTTACAGGAGATGCTCCGGACGATGTGTGAAGCGCGCGGTGCGGATTTCTATGCGCCCGACCCACGATTCCTCCGCGACAACGCGGGCATGATTGCGGTGCTCGGCGCGACGATGGCCGCCGCGGGTGACACCATCGCAATCGAGGAGTCGGCGGTGAACTCCGACTTTCGCCCCGACCAAGTCGAGGTGACGTGGCGCGAAAACGAGAGCGTCGCCGTGGTGGGAGAAACGGGCCGCGAACTCGTCGGGGCGGAGGCGACCGTCACCGTCTCTGGCGACCGCGTCGTGAAACGCCGCCTGCCCAAATCGTATCGCCACCCCGACCTCGATGCCCACCTCCGCAAGACGCGGACGGTACAGGAAGCGCGTCTGTTCAGCGAAGCGCGCAGACACGGCGTGCCGACGCCGGTCGTTTACGACGTGGACGTGCGGGAAGGTGCGCTCACCCTCGAACACGTCGGCGAGGGTGACTTGAGCGACGACCTAACTCCCGCACGGGTCCGCGACGTTGGTGAACACCTCGCCGCGCTCCATCGGGTGGGCTTCGTCCACGGCGACCCGACGACGCGAAACGTGCGCGTTGGCGCGTACACCTACCTCATCGACTTCGGCCTCGGCTTCTACACCGACCACGTCGAGGACTACGCGATGGACCTCCACGTCTTCCACCAGAGTCTGACGGGCACGGCACGCGACCCCGCGCCGCTCCGGGAGGCCTTCGAGGCGGGCTATCGCGCGGCGGGTGACGAGCGTGTCCTCACGCAGTTGCGCGAAATCGAAGGGCGGGGACGCTATCAGCAGAGCCACTAGTTCCTTAACCCTCCCCTGCGTAGTAGACGTATGGCTGACAAACCATCGTCCGGTGAGATACTGGGGATTCCGTATAACTTCGAACGCCCGAGCGTAAAGCGCATGCTCCAGTCGTACTGGCAACCCGGCGAGGAGATGCTCGTAGAGAAGCCATTCGGCATCGGCTACACGCTGAACCTCGCGAACTGGCGCTCGTGGATTGTCCTCGCCGTCGTCGGTGGCATGCTCTATCTCGAACGCGGAAAGGGCAGCGAGAAAGACGCGAAAAAAGCAGACGACGGCCCCGTCGAAGTCATCGTCGATTAAGCGGTTTTTGCCATCATTTCCTTGCCAGCACGCGCCACCAGTCGATAGGCTATTTTCACCCCGCCGCTAGCCTTCGCGCATGCTCAGATTCGTCACCGGGAACGCGGGGAAACTCAAAGAGGCCCAACACTATCTCACCGACCCAATCGAGCAGGTCGAGTACGACTACACCGAAATCCAGAGCAACAGCCTCGCGGACATCGCCGTCCACGGCGCGAAAGAAGCGTTCGACCACCTCGACGATGATGACCCGCTCATCGTCGACGACACGGGCTTGTTCATCGACGCGCTTGGCGGCTTTCCCGGCCCGTATTCGGCCTACGTCGAGGACACGGTCGGCGTCGAACGCGTCTGGAACCTCACCGAGTTGGAGGAGAATCGCCGCGCCCGCTTTCGCACCATCGTCGCCTACTACGACGGCGAGCGCGCAGAGACCTTCGAGGGGAGCATCCGCGGGCGTATCGTCGCGCCCCGAGGCGACGACGGCTTCGGCTACGACCCTATCTTCGAACACAACGGCGTGACGCTCGCGGAGATGGACATAGACCAGAAAAACTCGATTAGCCACCGCGGGCGTGCGCTCGCCAAATTCGCAGAGTGGTTCAGCGCAGACGGCGAGTGGAATCCGGGCGTGCCTGACTAGGCGCGCGGGTCGCGGTCGGGGCCGGGATACTCCCCGCCGACCACCACCTCGTAGAGCGACTGTGGGTCGAACAGTTTGGCGAAGGCGTCGGGGTGTTTGACGCTCGTTTTCACGCGCTTTTGCATGGCCGCACCCGCCTTCGCGCTTCGCAAGCCCTCGTCGAACGAGAGGATGTGGGCGGCCTGCCCGTGGTAGGCGGAGGCGAGCGCGGGGTGGTCGTGGCCGGGTTGTTCGACCCGCACGCGAAGCGTTTCGATTTTCTCGCGCCAGTCTGTGGCCAACGCTTCGTCTGCGAGGCGGGCGATGGTGGCTTCTGCGTCGTCCAGTAGCTCGTCGGTCGCCACCAACTCGACCCACGAGTGGCGTCGAATGTGATCAAGAGCGTCGCGTGCGGAACCACCGACGAGCAGGTCGGCGGCGAGTACGTCCGCGTCTGCGACGACGCGGGCGGGATTCGGCTTACTCATCGCGTACCTCCGTGAGGGTGTCGCGCACGTCGCTTTCTGCAATGTCGTAGGATTCTGCGCGCTCGAAGAGGGACGCCCAGCTCATACCCGCTCTTACTCCCGGCGGGCGAAAACCGTTACGCGACCCTGTCGAGCAGCCACCAGCCCACGACGCCGGCGACGAAGGCGACGCCGACGCCGAAGACGAGGCCGACTACGCCCACCGCCACTGTCACGGGCAGGTGGTCTGAGTCGAGCGACACCGCGCCTAACCGGACGGCGACGACGATGAGCAACACGCCCAACAGCGCCATCGGGAAGCCAACGAGGACGCCCGCGACGAGCGCGGTGAGTCCGTAGAGAACGCCGAGTATCACGTTCGCGCCGCCGGTTCGCGCCCCGAAGGCGTACTTTCCGGCGAGGCCGCCGGAGCCGTGACACATCGGGAGGCCGCCGAGCGGGACGGCGAGCAGGTTCATAGAGCCCATGCTCGTGGCGAGGTCGTCTGCGGACACGTCGCGGTCGAACAGGTCTGAGAGCAACAGCGAGGTGGCGACGGCGGCGTTGCCAACCGTCATCGCCAGTTGGCCGGCCATCCCTTCTGTGGCCGCAAGGGAGAACGTGGGCGGGGCGACGGGAAAGAGCGAGAGCGAGGGAATCGTTACGGAAATTGGGGTTTGTGAAACCGCGAGAATGCCGCCAACGGCGAGGACGACGAGCGCGCTCGCCCGTGCGTAGCCGCCGAGGGCAACGACGCCGACGATGGCGAGTCCGACGAACGCCATGGGGAGGTCACCCCCGCCGAGGGCGAGTCCGGCTTCTGCGAGCAGGAAGGCGACGGCGAGTTGGATACCGCGGATGACGGGCAGGCCAACCACGGTTGAGAGCCGCGAGAGCAAGCCTGCCTGCCCTGCGACGAGCAAGATACCGCCTGCGAGCAGGCCCGCGGCGAGGAGTTCGCCGTGGGTGATGGCTCCGGCGATGGCGAGTCCGGCGAGTGCCTTCATCGGTTCGACCGAGAGCGGAACGCCGTAGTAGACGCCCCAGACGACCTGAAACAGGCCGAAGAACAGCAACATGTGGGCGAGTGAGGCGTCGGTGAGCATCCCGAGCGCGACGATGAGCGGGAGGGCCGTAATCGAATCTCCTAACGCGCCGGTCAGCTCACCGGTCGTGAATTTCACCGAAGACTCGGTGGTCGTTGCGTACCTAATCGCCATCCACCTAGATGATTTACTCGAACTGGCTTCATTCTTCCCAGTAAACGAAAGTCAGAACGCTCGATTGGAAAAATAACCATTTTACGTTACGTTAGCACGCCAAGGTTTAATGCGCGAGTTGCCTTCGGTACAGCCAGACACATGCAACGACGACGGTTCCTCCAAGCCGCCGGCGCGGGTGCAGTGCTCGCATTCAGTGGCTGTCTCAGCAACGACGACTCGAACGGCGGAGCGCAAACGACCACGTCCGGCGAGGGGTCGATGGGTGGTGCCACAGGCGACACCGAGTTGGTGCTCGCGACGACCACCTCGACGTACGACTCGGGCCTCTTAGACGAACTCAACCCCGCGTTCGAAGACCGCTTTGGCGTCACCATCAAGACGCTCCCGAAAGGGACGGGTGCGAGCCTGCGAACCGCCGAAGACGGCGACGCAGACCTCGTACTCGTCCACGCTCGCGGCGCGGAAGACGAGTTCTTAGAACAGGGCTATGGCGTGAACCGCCGCGACGTGATGTACAACGACTTCGTTATCGTCGGTCCGAGCGACGACCCCGCCGGTATCTCGGGAATGGGACGCGCGACCGACGCCCTCGCCACGATTGCGAGCGAGCAGGCGACGTTCGTTTCCCGGGGCGACGACTCGGGGACGCACAAGAAAGAACAGGCCCTGTGGGAACAGTCTGCGGGCGAACCCGGCGGGACGTGGTACCAGTCCATCGGGAAAGGAATGGGCGACACGCTGGTGCAGGCAGACCAGAGCGGGGCGTACACGCTCGCAGACCGCGGCACGTTCCTCTCGATGCAGGCCGATATTGGCATCGAAATCATGGTACAAGGCCCACTCAAGGGCGGCCCGGAGATTCTGAAAAATCCGTACGGCGTCATCGCGGTGAACCCGGCGAAGTACCCCGACGTGAACTACGCGATGGCGATGGCGTACATCGGGTTCATCACCGGTCCCGAAGGCCAGTCACTCATCGAGAACTACACCGCGAACGGCGAACAGTTGTTCTACCCGAACGCGCTCTCAGAAGACCCGAACTTCGGCGAGTACGTTCCCGAAAACTACGAGGGATAAATCGGGCCACTCGTGGCCTTTTAGTCGCCTCCCACCCGAGGACAGCACGTGTTAGAGAGTTTCGCTGACCTGAACTGGCGCTATCTGGTCAGCATTATCGTCGTCTCGCTGCAAGTGAGTACGACCGCCGTCGTGGTGAGCACCCTGCTCAGCCTCCCGATCGCCTTCGGCGTGAGCTTCAATCGCTTCCCCGGGCGGGGAGTGGTCACGTCGATTATCAACACCGGCATGGGTTTTCCGAGCGTCGTCGTCGGGTTGCTCGTGTTGCTCTTGCTCTCTAACTCCGGCCCGCTTGGCAGTCTCGATCTCCTGTTCACCATCGAGGCGATGGTCATCTCGCAGGTCATCCTCGCCACACCGGTCATCACGAGCGTCACGCTCTCTGCGCTCTCGGGCGTCGAGCAATCGGTCAAAGACGCCGCCTACGCGAGCGGCGGCACCCGGTTCGATGTCGCCCTCGTCGTCATCAAAGAAGCCCGCTACGGCATCGTGACGGCCATCCTCGCGGGCTACGGACGGGCCATCAGCGAAGTCGGGTCGGTGCTCATCGTCGGGGGGAACATCGTCCTTTCCGATGGAACGTCGCTCACGAGTACGCTGACGACGGCCATCACCGTCGAAGCCCGCAGGGGACGCTACGAGACCGGCATCGCACTCGGCGTCGTATTGCTCGTCCTCGTGCTCGGCGTGAACGCACTCGGCGCGTGGGTGCGCGACCGTGGACGGTGGGACGCATGATTCACGCCCGCTCGCTCTCACACGGATTCGACGGGAGCGACGTGCTCACAGAAATCTCACTCGACGTGCATCCCGGCGAGGTGCTCGCCATCGTCGGCCCCTCAGGAACGGGAAAAACCACGCTGTTGCGTCTGCTCGGACTGTTCCATCCACCACAGGCGGGCGCGGTGCTCGTCGATGACGAAAACGTCTGGTCGCTCACCCGCGAGGAGCGCCTCGCCGTCAGACGGCGCATCGGGATGGTGTTCCAAGACCGGAGCCTGTTCAGCACGACCGTTGCCAAGAACGCGGCCTACGGCCTCGAGGTGCGCCAGTCGTGGTCGACGCGGCTCAAACACGCGCTGGCTCGCGAGCGTGCGCCGCCTGCGGTGCTTGACGCGCTCGACACCGTTGGCATGCGCGACAAGGTGAGCCAGCACGCTCGCGGGCTGTCTGCGGGCGAAGCCCAGCGCGTCGCCTTCGCGCGGGCGCTCGCGGTCGAACCCGACGTGCTGTTGCTCGACGAACCAACCTCGAACCTTGACCCGCGAAACACCGCCCTGCTCGAAGAAGCGGTCACCCGGGCGCGTGACCGCGGCATCGGCGTCGTCATCGCGACCCACGACATGCAGCAAGCGCGGCGCGTCTCGGACCGAGCTGCGGTGCTGCTGGGTGGTGCGTGTATCGAGTACGGAGACACCGAAAGGGTGTTCGAGCGCCCACACGACGAGCGGGCGCGAAAATTCATCACCGGCGAACTCGTGTACTAGCTCGCAGGCGCTTTTCGGTCGGGGCCGAGCAGGACACTTTTTACGGCTTCCATGTCACCGACTTCCGCGATGATGGAGACGCGATCACCCGGCTGGATGACGGTCTGTGGCAACGGAATCGTCTGTGACTTGTGTGCCCGTCCGTGGGCGTAGAGCACGGCTCCCTCTGGCAGGTCGATTTCGCTCACGTGGAGGTCGATGATGGGCGAGTCCTCCGGCAGCGAGAAGCTGGCGAGCGAGAGGTCTGCGGTGAGGTCTGCGATGATGTTGAAATCCCCGCCAAGCAAGGCATTTTTCGCCCCGATTGCACCGAGGCGTTCGGGGTAGATGATTTCGTCTACGTCCGCGGCGTACTTCTCGTAAATCTCCTCGCGGTAGTCCTCGTCGATGCGCATGACCGTCCTACAGCCGTGGTTCGCGGCGACGATGCACGCGGCGTAGTTCACGTTCAAGTCGCCAGAGAGGCCGCCAAAGGCGTCTGCGGAGCCGAGGTCGGCTTGGTCGAGGACGGCTTCGTCCATCGCGTCACCCTCGATGACGGTAAAGCCCTCCTCGCGCGCCCGGTCACACTTTTTCGCGTCGATTTCGACAATGGTGACGTCGTGGCCCTCCTCTTTCAAGATGCGCGCCGTTCGGTGCCCCACACGCCCAAATCCTACAATCACATACCTCATCGGGGCTTCATACGTCGGCTGGCGTAAAAACGTTAGTCACTGTCTATCATGCTGCGACTGCCCGTTCGTTCGCACCTGCAGTGTGCGTCGCAGCCATTCGGCGCAAAACCGGCCGAATTCAGGTAGTTGATTAGTTAATTTCACAAAACACGACACTAGATATAAGGTCATACATCGACTATAACCTGCAGGGGGTGGGACGCGGTGACTGCGCGACGAACCTCGGTAGCCCGGTTCGTTGCACGCTGCCCTGCACTGCCGCCAGGCTCTGGGGTTCTGGCGGCGGTTCCCGCTCTTCCGTTCACGGCGACACGGCGTCCACGTCCGTCATCACAAAGGTTCGTGGGTTGCGTGTCCATTCCGGTTCCACCCCTCCGTACCACCCGACTGCGTAGCTAATGGCTCGGCCGTTAGAACGACTGGTCTTCTTCGTCCGTTGGTTCCCCAGCAGCCTCAGGGTCGCTCGTCCTACCAACGTACTCCAATGGCAGATTCGTTCGCAATGAGTTCCGGTGTTGGGCAGGCTGCGTCTGGCTTTGGTAGAAACCGAATCCAGCCACTTCGAAGATTCAACACAACAGCGTTTGGAAGGGGTCTACTGACTCGTCACTGGTCAAGTGAGAGTTTGTGAAAAAGCCTAGGCCGGGATTTGAACCCGGGCTCTCGTCCTTACCAAGGACGCGCTTTACCGCTAAGCTACCCAGGCAGGCAATACCAACTTACGCCGACCCGTCTTTAGACGTTTCGATTCGCATCAGGGGTCGGTTGCCGAGGTACGAACCCCATCATCGACTGCCGTCCCTGCGTCGTGGGCGGCGAGATGGCTCGCGAGCGACTCTGTGACGGCGTCTGAGAACAGCGTTTCCGGGTCGGGAAACACCACGGCGTCGTAGGTGGTGGTCAGGTCGCGGACGAACGCCCGGAGGGTGGGTGAGGTGGTCGCGCCGACGGCGGTGGTTCCCGCGACGAGCGCGAGGTCGAACACATCGCGCTCTAAGTTGCGGTCGAGGCTGTCGGTGTCGGCGTCGGCTTCTGCGCGCCGGGTCTGGTCGCGGCCGAACGCTTGGACGGTGGCGACGGCATTGTCCGCGGCCTCGGTTCGCGCGAGGAGATGAAAGCCCCGGGAAACGAGTACGTCCGCGGCGAGCACGTCTAAGTTCGCTTGTTCGACGTCGGTTTCCCACGAGGGGTTCTGCGTGAGCGTCCGGGTGAGCCGGAGGCCTTCGTAGATGAGTTGGACACCCGCAGCGCGGGTGCGAATCGCGTTTGGTTCGACGTTTTCTATCGCCTGCGCACAGAGAAGTGTCAGAACGCCCGGGGCCATCGACCCGGCAGAGAGTATTGCCTCAATATCGCCACGCAACCGCGCTGGCTCGATATCGCGTATCGCGTCCAGTGCGGCGTGGCGAACCGCATCGGCTTCCTCCATTGGCCCAATTTAGCGGCGGGAAGGGCAAAGACCTTTGGAAACGGACGGTCACTTCCTGCCATGATTTCGACCACGGACACCGACGGTCTGCGGGTGGTCACCCTCGACCGTCCTGACCAGCGAAATGCACTCTCTACGGACGGACTTCGCGCGCTCGAACGCGCCGTCACCGAGACGGACGCCGCCGTCATCTACATCCACGGCGCGGGCAGCGCGTTCTCTGCGGGCGCTGATTTGGCCGAAGTCCAGCAACTCGACGGGCCGGCGGCCAAGGAATTTGCCGAACTCGGACAGCGCGTGGCGACCGCTATTGAAGACGCAGCGGCCGTCACCGTCGCGGGCATCACCGGCCCGGCGCGCGGCGGCGGCGTCGAAATGGCACTCGCCTGTGATCTGCGGGTTGCCACACCCCGCGCAACCTTTGCAGAACCGGGCGTCGTGTTCGGCCTCTTTGGTGCGTGGGGCGGCACGGTTCGCCTGCCGAAAATTGTTGGCCAGGGCGAGGCGCTCGACATCGCGCTCACCGGCCGCGTCGTCGATGCCGAGGAAGCTCTTCGGATGGGTCTCATCTCCCAAATCACCGAGAACCCGCAGGCGGTCGCAGAGCGCATCGCGACGAACAATTCCGAGGCGCTCCGCGTCGTGAAACAGCGCGTCCGCGACGAGGCCCCACGCGAAGCCCAAGAGCAGGCCGAAGCCGACGCCTTCGCCCACCTCGTCGAGAACGCGGTCGATTTTGATGCGCACCGAAAAGGTTGAGTTTACGCCATGTGTGGCTAACCCATGCCCGAGTGCTCGTACTGCGGCGAGGCGTTTTCTTCTGCGGAAGCGTACCACGACCACCTCCGGAGTGCCCACGCCACAGAACTCGGGCCAATCGACCGCCGTCGCGTCGGACTGACTGGGAACGAGTCCACCGCGACCGACGTGGCTCCCTACGCCCTCGTCATCGTCATCATCGCCGTCGCGGGCGTCGTCGGCTACGTCATGTTTTTCGCGGGGGGTGGCGACATCCAGCCGACCAACCTCGGCGGGGCGCACTACCACGGCCCCATCACCGCAGAAATCGGCGGCGAGCAACTCGACTTCAGCCAGCCGCGCTTCCAGAATCAGGATTCGGCGTTCCACTTCGAAGGCGGCGACGGCTCTCAGTGGCACGGCCACGCGAATCAAATCACCCTCAAATACGCGATGGGCACGCTCAACATCTCGGTGACGGAAGCGTCTGTAACCTACGACGGAACCACCTACGCGCAGGCAAACGGCGACACGGTTCGCGTCCAGGTGAACGGTGAGTCGGTGAATCCGGCCGAATATCTGCTGAAAGAGGGAGACCGAATTACGATTGTCGCACGAAGCGGTTAGAGCGAGGAAAGCGGCGCAGGTCCCGGCGGGATGTTGCGCTTGTGTTCGCTGTTCGTGTACAGTTCGTCGATGCGATCTACGACCGACTCAGAAACGCCGAGTGCCGTCATCGTCTGGGCCTTGGTAAGCGGGCCATCGATGTAGAGCGCGAGCACCTGGTCTAAGGTGTCATACGGGACGCCCATCTCTTCTTCGTCGGTCTGGCCGACCCACATTCCCGCGGTCGCGGTTTTCGCGGCGAGGTCTTCTGGCACCCCAATGTGGCGGGCGAGTTGGCGTACCTGTCCCTTGTACAGATTCGCAATCGGGTGGCAGTCGACCGCGCCGTCGCCGTACTTCGTGAAGTAGCCAACGAGCGCCTCAGAGCGGTTGCCCGTACCGAGGACGAGCCGCGATTCGTGATTCGCCACGAGGTAGTTGAGCACCGCTCGCGTGCGCACCCTGACGTTGCCTGCGGCGAGTTGGTCGTCTTTTGCCTCGGGAACCGCAGCCAAGAACGCATCCACAATCGGGTTGATTTCGATGACGTCGTACTCGATTTCGAGCAGTTGGGCGACGCGCTCTGCGTCGCTCATGTTGTCCGCGGCATTCACCTCGCTCGGGAGCACGAGGCCGTGGACATTCTCCTTCCCGAGTGCCTCGACGGCGAGGTGGGCGGTGAGCGTCGAGTCGATGCCGCCAGAAAGGCCGAGCACGGCTCCTTCGACGCCCGCGGCGCGTACCTGGTCGCGGATGAACTGGGTGATGTGTTCGCGGTGTGCGTCAAGCTCGTTCTCGGTGAACGAGAGGTCGATACGCTTTGTGGCGTCAACCGTTTGCGTGTCGGTCATTGGCGAGAATATGGGCGGGAGTGCCAAATAGCCTTGTCACCGCGGCGATTTTGTGGACGATTGTGGAGCCGTCACCGAATCCACTCACTGATTCGATTGTTGGGAGAAGATGGCGGTTACCCTGTCACTTTGTTCGAGACAGTAATGCGTCGGCCGGGAGTTCACCGAGCGAAGCGATGTGAACGTCGGCCGACAAACGACCGCAGGGAGTGCGTCGGCCGGGAGTCGAACCCGGATTAGAGCCTTGGGAAGGCACTGTCATGCCATTAGACCACCGACGCTCGTTTCACTCGCGTCGAGTCGTACCTCACTTCGTTCGGTACGACACCGACGCCCACATTATCCACGCCGAGCCTCGCGTCACTTCGTTCCGCGAGCCACCGACACGCTCACATCGTCGTGAGCCACTGGCGTTCAGTGTGCGTCTTTCACTTCTCCGTCTTCGCACTTGAACGTAGCGTTTCTCTGAACCTCTCAGCGCGTCCCGTAGGTTCCCGGCGCGGGCAACATGGCGTAGGCAACGGCGGCGAGCACCGTCACCACCCCAAGGACAAGAAACGTCGTCTCGAAGCCGGTGTAATCGCTGAGGACGCCAACGAGCGCCGGGCCGGAGGCGCTCATCAGGAAGAACACGGTGCGCACGAGGCCCCATGCCGCGCCCTGCACCTCGTCGGGCAGCAGGCGAATGATGTAGGCGTTGGTCACGGGGTAGCCGCCGAGGCGCACACCCATCACCACCGCGAGAATGGCCAGTGGGATGAGGCCGGAGACGAACGGCAGGACAAACAGCGGGAGCGCGGCGATGGCCGCCGAGGCGACGAGGACGATGCGGTCGTTGTACGCATCGGCAACCCCGCCCGCGAGCGGCTGGGCAACCGCCGCGGCGAGGAAGATAAGACCGTAGAGGCCGGCGGCGGTGCCTTGGTCCAATCCCTTTGCCTCCGTCAAGTAGGTCGGAAAGAAGGCGGCGAACCCCTGAAAACTCGTAATCAACAGCGTGACGGCAATCACGGTGATAATGACCGGGCGGGTCAGCACGCCGCTGATGATGCCGTCCATGTCGCCTGCGACGCTCCGGCCGTCGCTGCCGACCGCCGCCGACCGGGCGTGCGGGACGACGCGCCACACGTAGAGGCCGGTGAGGAGAAACAGCGGGACGGTGAGGCCAAGCGTCGCACGCCACCCGATGGTCACGACGAGGAGACCCGCAAGAAACGGGAGGACTGCGCCGCCGATACTGCCCGCAGAGAGGGTCACGCCAATCGCCGTCCCGTCGCTTTTGTCGTACACCGCAGAGAGGAGCGTCCCGCGCGGTGGGCCATAGAGGCCCATTGCGAGGCCGAGTATTCCACTCGTGGCGACGAGTACCCCGAACACCGGCGCGCCAGCAAGCCCGACGATGGCGAGCGCGGTGAGGCCCATACTCGCGCCGAGCAGGGTTCGCTCACCGAGGCGGTCTACGAGCAATCCAGCGGGAAACTGCGACACGGCGTAGCCAACCCACAGCGCGGAGTAGGCGAGTCCTGCCGCCGCGTTGTCGAGGGCGAACGTCGTCTTTATCTGCGGGAGTAAGGCGGGAATCGCGGCACGTAGGCCGTAGACGAGAAACCAACCAAACGAAATGGAGAGTAGGATAGGCCCCCGCCCATTGCTCCAAAGGCTTCGAATGCTCGCTGCAAGCGAGCCCTGGTCTGCGAGGTCGGAGGCCATTCACCGAGTCTTTTTCGCGCTCGGTGAAAACCGTATGTGCGCCGTCAGGTGCTGCCGATTTTTAGAGACCACCTTGATTCGTGTGCGTGTTCCAGCCGTCTTGGATGCCAGACAGGCTCGTACCGTCCATGAACCGGTTGCCGCTCACGATTGCGTCTTTGACCGACGCGCGGCTGTACTGGTAGAGGGTTCCGGATTTGAACTCGTTGTTCTGGAGTCTGACGTAGTCTGCGCCGTCGTCCAGAATGAGCGAGATGCCGTCTCCGCCCTTGTTGTGATAGAACGTACATCCGGAGATGTCCACCCACGGCGCGTCGATGACGAGGCCGTGGCGCTTTTCGCCGGACGCCGGATTCAATCGAACCTCCCAGTTGCGAATCTTCACGTTCGCGCGGCTGATTCTGCCGAGCTGTGCGCGGCTTCCCTCGCCGCCGGTGTCGTTTATCGTCCAGTTCGAGCAAATAATCATCCCTTCGTCGTCGCCGTCACCCGTGAACTCACAGATGTACTGCGAGCGGTCTGAATTGACGTGGATGTTGGTGAGGTGGCAGTGTTTGGCGTCGCCATTGACGCGGATGAGTTCAGAGGGTGTACCCTGCTTTGCGTCGATGTAGATGCTGTTTGCGACGGCGTGACGGGCTTTGGCCACCCAGAGGGCGGCGTACGAATAGCCGCGGTCTTCTGCGTTGTCGTTGATGAGGTGGCACTTGTACGCGAAGTCGCCGTCACCGAGCCGGAGCATCCCCGCCCCACAGTTTTTGATTTGGGTGTTCCGGATGCTCACCTGGCCCTGGTGGCCCGCGCTGTAGATGCCGTTGTTGATGAACCCCTCGATGAACGAGTTCTCGATGACGATGTGGCCGAGATGGTCGCGTTCGAGCGAAATCCCCATCGGGTGCTCTTGTTCGTTCTGGGCGGGGTCGTAGTATCCGCCGTCTGGCATCGTGACGCTCATGTAGCCCCGTCCGGTGTCCTTGAGCAACGTCGGGTGGATGGAGTACACCTGACCGTACTCGCGGTCCATCTCACCGACGATTTTGCAGTTGTTGATGTAGAGGTATTCGTCAACTGCTGCAATAATCGACGACGCAGCCACGTTCTCCGTGGTGATGTCGAACGTGATGTTTTCGGTGAGGAACATGTCCGCGTGGTTCTGTTCCCCACTCCCGAGCTTCAGGAAGTGCGTCATCTGCGGATTGGTACACTTCACTTTCGCTTGTGGCTTGCCGATGATGCCGAACGCGTCGAATTTCTCCACAGTGACGGCTGTGTTCCACGTGTACTCGCCTTCCGGAAGCACGTAGAGCGTCGTGCTGTTCACGCCGCCATCGAAGTCGTTTTTAATGAACGCACCGAGGTCGTCGTCGGTGCCGGGTTCGACGCCGCGTTCGGTCACGTCCACAACGTTCCAACTCTCTACCGACATCGATTCGAGGACGGCACCGCCCGAGATTTTGAGGCTCCCGGGGTTCGTCACGCCTGCGTCGTCTTCCTGTGCGCCCGTGATGGGCGACTGGAACTTCACCGGGCCGGGCCCGTTTTCGTCGCCCTCGTAGGCGCGCATCGACCACGTCTGGGCTACCGAGTCGCGCAACTGAACGCTTCCCTCACCCGTGCCCGAGGTACTCCACGAAGAGAAGTCGTCTTTGGCCTCGATATCGTCGATATTGAGGATGTTGTTCCCTTCGAGGTCTAAGTTGCCATCGACAGAGAGCGCGCTCCCTTCTGGGGTCAGACTATTGAACGTCGGTTCTGGGGCAAACCTGCCGTTCGACGTGAACCCAAGACCTGCGGCACCCGCAAGCGCGAGTAGCCCGCGCCGCGTTGTGTTCATTGACTCATCCGACTCGTCAGGCTCGTTTGATTTGTTACTCATTCTAACTCTCACTCTAGAAAGACTGTAGTTCTGTACTGATTGTTATTATAGCCTGATTAAATCATGTTGTAACAAAATGGTGATTCTGGGTTTACATCTGCTGAAACCTCGAATTTTGGGGTTTTAAACCATTTCATGCATATTTCGTCTAGCTGATTTGGCACCTTAGAATTTGACACATACACTAGATAACGTGTGTCACAATTTCCTCGTTGTTTCACCGATTTTCAGGCCGCTCGATTCTCGGCAGTCACCTCCTAACGCCCGTTAAAAGCTGTGTAACAATACCCGATTGCCGTCGTAGTGGTGCTGGGGGAGAAAAGTGTACGAAACTGTGTTCGGTTATGTCTATTGTGGGGCCTGGCTGTGAAGACCGTTCCAACGGGTATCGAGATTCTCGACCGAAAGCTCGGGGGCGGAATCCCGGCTGGAAGTCTTGTTGCGCTCGTTGCGCCGCCTGCGAGTCAGTCAGAGTTAATTCTCTTTGAGCTGACCGCGACGCGCGAGACGCTGTATCTCACGACTGCACGGTCTACGGCGGCCGTCCGCGATGCCCTTACGCGTACGAACACCCGGGTTGGGTCGCCAACCATCAAGGAAGTCGAGGCAGACGCACCGATCGACCACGCCTTGCGACTGATTCGTCAGTTGCCAGAGGGCGCGAATCTCATCATCGACCCCATCGACGTGTTGGAAGAAGATGGTGGGATTCGGTATCGAAACTTCCTGAACGACGTGCAGACGCACATGATGAACATCGGCGGCATTGCCTACCTTCACTGCCTCAACGGGCGTGCCGTTCCACCGATGCGCGACACCACCGAATACATGGCTGATCTCGTGTTCACGCTCGCAATGGACGTGAAAAGCGACAGTATTGAAACCCGCCTGACGATTCCGAAATATCGTGGCGGCGTGGCGACCGGCGACGTCATCAAGCTCCAGTTGGCAAACCGGGTCGCTATCGATACGAGCCGCGACATCGCCTAACCTGCACTTTTCACCCTGTCACTACGTCCAAAAGCCGTTCTGTTGCTCGTTCTGAAAAGCGAAGCGGTCGCCGCCACCACGGGCCGTTTCCTGAGTCACTCGACCACTCGGTGACGATATGGTTTGCCGTTGCGCCCGCCTCGGGCGAACTCAGCGGCACTGCTCGCTCGTACAACTGCGAGCCTTCGGGGTCGCCACGCACCAGCACCCGAGCGTCGAACGGGTCGCGCTTCAAGTGCGCGTTCGACGAAAAGGCGGCTTGCTGTTCGGCTGGGAGGTGTGCGAACGCTTCGCCTGTCACCGGGGCTGTGGCGAGTTCGAACTGACCGATGAGATAACAGCCCCAGCGCGGCGAAATCCACGACGCGGGCTGGTCACCAACCGTCGAGAGCGTCGCGTAGAAAAACAGGTAATCGCCCGCCGAAAGCTCGGAGAGCGGTTTTGCCTTCACGCCAAACGGGTCGCCGTAGGTGTAGGCCTCACACGGGCCATAACCCGCGAACTCGGGGTCTAGGTGGACGGGCGTGTCTCGTATCTCGGCTGGAATGTCCATCGACAGCCCGAGGTCGGCGTACGTCGCAACCGGTTCGATGGTGGCTTTTTCTTCGGGAATCGGGACGTATTCGAAGCGTCCGTCGTCGTAAATCGGGCCACGAAAGCCGGGAGCGTTAGTGTTCGCACCGACGTTGATGGCGACGCTTCTCGGCATGGTCGTCACTCAGCGGGCCACGAATTTATTCTACGCGGAGAGCGGCTGGATACACTGTTTGCAGAAAATGAAGATGGGGTCTGGCTCGTTTTGGGTGCCACAGTGGGGGCAGCTTCTGAACTCGCCTGCGACCGTCCCGCTGTGGCTCCGGAAGTCCGCGCTCGCGCTCGCGGCGTCGAAGCCGGAGGCGTCGCTTGGCGAGAACTGTTCGAAGCGAGATTCGTCGCTCGTTTTGAGGTACTGATAGACCAGCAGGTGGATGATGGTAAAACCGATGATGTAGGCAACGACCCATCCCCACGCGTCGAGCATATCCTGAGATACGTTGTCAAGGTACTTTGTCTCTTCGGCGTTACACGGGGTTAGGCAGGCCGAAGTCGGATAATTCGGTCGTCGCCGGATTTCGCCGCCCCGCGGCCGTCCCGGTTGCTGGTTGTGACGTACAGGTGGCCGTCTGGTCCCGAAAATGGCGTTCGCAGGCGGCCATAGTCATCGACTAACAGCTCCTCTTGTTCGACGACATCTCGCCCATCGAAGCGGATTCGACGCAGGTGTGTCGCTTTGAGCGTCCCGAAGAAGAAGTCGCCTTGCCACTGGGTGATGGGGCCGTCGTAAAACATCGCCCCGCCCGGCGCGATAGTCGGCGTGTAGGAGGCAAGCGGGTCGGTGAACTCGCCGTCTGAGTCACCCATGACTTCGGGCCACCCATAGTTGTTCCCAGCTTCGAGGACGTTGATTTCGTCAGAGTGGTCGGGGCCGTGTTCGACCGAGAAGAGCTCGCCGTCGCGGAAGGCAAGCCCCTGTGGGTTGCGGTGGCCGTAGGTGAACACCTCGTTGTCGAACGGGTTGTCGGGGTGGGGGTCGCCCTCGAAGGTCAGGCGAAGCACCTTTCCGTTCAGCGTCTCGGTATTTTGGGGGCCTTCCTGACGGGCGTCGCCTGCGGTCGCGTAGAGTGCGCCCTCAGGCCCAATCGCAAGCCGCCCGCCGTCGTGGGTTCTCGCGCCGGGAATCCCGTCGAGAATTGGCTCGAAGGCCCAGTCGTTCGTCAGGTCGTGGCGGAGGATGCGGTTTGCGAGGCCTGCGTCTGAATTGTACGTCTGGTAGGTGTAGGCCACGTCGTCCTCGGGATGGAACACGAGACCGAGTAAGCCACCTTCGCCCTGTGCAGCAGTGGAATCGCTCATGTCGAGGACGACCTCGTGGTCGCCGTCTCGCGCCCGGACGATGCGTCCGGGGCGTTCGGTGATGAAAAGGTCGCCGTCGCGGAACGCCGCCTCCCACGGTACATGGAGGTCAGAGACGACCGACTCAACGACGATTTCTTGCTCGCCAACGGTCGTCGTCGTGTTCTCGGGGGCGGGGCCGCCAACACCGGGGAGCGTACAGCCCGCCAGTCCTGCACTCGCGGCGGCGAGGCCCGCGAGGTAGGTTCGTCTGTCCATAGACTGGGTAGCAACCACGGCGGGAAAAGCCCTCCTTTGGGAGGGTTTTCGAGGAGTTGGCGTCGTGTTTTGCGAGCGCACTGTAGTGGGCTGCACCAGCAGAAACGTCGGTACAAGCGGTTCTGTGCGGTTCCGGCTCCTCGAATGACCGACGCATGGCTCACCAACGAGGGGGGCACGAGTAGGTTACTGTCGCAGAAGTCAGTTCGGCGGCGTTCGGTCGCGCCCGAACTCGTCGAACACGTCCAGATTCTCGGGGAGGTCGTACGGAATCTTGCGGTCGTCGCGGTGGCTTTCGTATTTCTCGTCTACCGGGTGGGCAACGGACTCCCAGCCGGGTTTCACGCGGACGCTCTTTGCGGGTTGGCCGACGACGACGTGGTGGGCGGGCACGTCGTGTTGGACGACCGAGCGTGCGCCGACGACGGAATTCTCACCGACTTTGACGCCAGCACGTACCATCGCGTCGAAGGTGAGGCGCACGTCGTCTTCGACGATGGTGTGGAAGTTTTCGACCGCGGTTTGGTCGTTGATGTCGTGGTCGTGGCTGTAGACGTGGACGCCATCAGAAATCGAACAGCGGCTTCCAATCGAAAGCTTGCCGCGGTCGTCTAAGTGGACGTCGTCGTGGATGACGGTGTTGTCGCCCACAGAAATGTTGTGGCCGTAGGTCATCGTGACGCCCTTGAAGATGCGGAGGTTGTCGCCTGCGTCCTCGAACAGATGGTTTGCGAGCATCTGGCGGAAACGGAGGGCGAACTCGATGTTGTCTGCCATCGGCGTGGCGTCGAACTGCCGCCAGAGCCACTGGAGGTGTTTCGAGCGCTTGAACTGCTCTTCGTCTTTTTCGGCGTAGTATTCGCTTTCGAGCGAGGAGTTACACGGGTCGTACCCCTGCAGGCGGACGCGCTCTGCGGTCGAGATGTCCTCGCCGTTTTGCCATCGCTCGTACGCTTCTCGGTCGCCATAGAGGTCAATGAGGACGTCTTCGACGACCTCACAGGTGCTTTCATCGTCAGAAGAGAGGCGGTCGTCGACCTCGTCGATGAAAGCGCGGATACCTGCCTCGGCGCCAGCGGGCAGGTGAACGTGTCGCTTCGTCATGTCCACCGGTTCACGCTGGTGACTGATAGGGGTTTCCGTTACGGCACTCCCGGTAGCGCCCGGCACAATAACTGTACCGGCCGTTCGGCGGAAAATCCACACGGATAAGTGCCTCTCTCACCTACCCGCGCACATGCACTCTCGAACACTCGGCGACTCTGGCGTCGAGGTAAGCGAAGTCGGGTTCGGCGCGTGGGTCGTCGGCACCGACTGGTGGGGCGACAAAACCGAAGACGAGTCCGTAGAGATGGTTCAACACGCCCTCTCTGAGGGAATTACGTTCTTCGACACGGGCGACGTGTACGGCCACGGGCGCTCTGAGGAACTCATCGGGAAAGCCCTCGCAGAACACCGCGACGAGGTCACCATCGGGACGAAAATCGGCTACGACTTCTACAACCACGCACAGGCGGGTCACGGCGAGATTCCGAAGAACTTAGACCCAGCCTGGATGCGCCAGTGCGTCGAGAAAAGCATCGACCGCCTCGGCGTCGAACACATTGACTTCCTCCAACTGCACAACGCGAACGTCGCGGAAGTCACCCCCGAGGTCATGGACGTGCTCTTCGACCTGCGCGACGAAGGCCGCGTGGACGCCCTCGGCTGGGCCCTTGGCCCCTCGATTGGCTGGCTCGCAGAGGGCGACCGCGCCGTCGAACTCGACTTCGACGCCGTCCAGACCGTGTTCAACATGTTCGAGCAGGTTCCTGGCCAGCACTTCATCGACACCATCCGCCGGGAGAACGCGGACACCTCCGTCATCGCGCGGGTGCCCCACTCCTCTGGTCTCTTGAACGAGCAGGTTCGCCCCGAAACGGAACTCGAAGCCGGCGACCACCGCGGCTTCCGCCCCGACGAATGGTACGAGACGGGCTGGGAGAAACTCGAAACGGTGCGATTCCTCGAACATGACGGCGCACGAACCATGGCACAGGCGGCCATCCAGTGGCTCCTCAGCCACGACGAGGTCGCCTCCGTCACGCCGACGTTCCACTCGACCGACGACATCACCGAGTGGGCCGCCGCCTCGGAGACGCCACCGCTCACAGTCGAGGAACAAGCCCGCGTCGCAGAGCTGTACGAAACAAACTTCAAAATCGACAGAAACGACGGCATGGACAGCCTTCGCTCCTCGGTTGACGGCGAAGACATCGACGCCGCAGGCCTGAAACTTAAGAACGCTGGCGCATAATCCGAACCCCTTCGCTGCAACTCGAAAATAGCAAGGAGAAAGACGTCTGACGCAGATTTTTGTTCACTTTCACCACGGTCTACCTGTTGGGTTGCATATCACGACTCGGTGAACCGATCGAACCCCTTGATTGCGAGTCGAAACTCACAGATAGTGACTTGTCTGACGTTCGAGATGAAGCGCGAGACAGGCACGCAAACCTGTTGGCTACCCAAGATTTATCGCACGCTCCTGAGTCGATTCACATATGGGAGATGCCCTGCTCGTAAACCAGCGCATTGCACCCGGACAAACCGAGCGCGCGAAGGCGTTGCTCTCGCAGTTCGATAACCCTGAGTACGCAGAGCCGTGCTCGCCATTCTGGACGCGGAGGGGGTCCACACCGAATCCGCCTTCCTCAGAACCGACGCAGACGGCGATTTCGTTACCTACTACATCGAAGCCGAAGAGGGCGCGACGGTGTACGACGTGTTCAAGCAAGTCACCGAGAACCCCGACGAACTTTCAGATGAATTGGCCGCGTTCGTCGCCGAGTTCAACGACGTGATGGACGGCGACCCCTATCTCGTCGAGTCTGAAGTCCTCTATCACCTCGTGAATCCCGAATGCCCGACTTGAATCCTGCCCGCAGCCACACCTTCTTTGTCCCCCGCCGTGTAGCCGTGGCAATCAATGACACGAGATGACTCTGCGTGGGACTCCTCGCTGTACGACGCCCATCACTCGTTCGTCCACGAGTACGGCGCGTCGCTCGTCGACCTGCTCGCCCCCGAACCCGGCGAGCGCATCTTAGACGTGGGCTGTGGGACGGGCCACCTGACGGCGCAATTGGCGGACAGCGGCGCTGAAGTCGTCGGTCTTGACCAGTCTGCAGAGATGCTCGCAGAGGCCAGAGCGCAATACCCTGACCTCACGTTTATTGAAGGCGACGCTCGCGACATCGCGTTCGAGCGCCCGTTCGACGCCGTGTTCTCGAACGCCGCGCTTCACTGGATTCCAGAGGCAGCTGCGGTCGCAGACTCACTCGCGGCCGCCCTCAAATCCGGCGGGCGATTGGTGGTTGAACTCGGCGGAACCGGCAACATCGAAACCATCGAGACGGGCCTCATCGACGCCGCCGCGGACGCCGGGTACGATATTGCGCCCGCAAACCCGTGGTACTTCCCGTCCATTGGCGAGTACGCGACCGTGCTCGAAGGCGCGGGCTTCGAGGTGCGAGATGCGACCCTCTTCGACCGACCGACGACGCTCGACGACGGTGAGGCGGGCCTCGAAAACTGGCTGCGGATGTTCGCGGGCGCAATGCTTGACGAGATTCCCGCAGACGACCAGCAAACGGTTCTCAACGATGTCACTGCGCAACTACGACCAGTGTTGTTCGAAGAGGGAGACTGGGTGGCCGACTACCGGCGGTTGCGGGTCAGAGCGATCAAGTCGTGAAAAGGGCCGTCGGAGGAGCCACCCGTCAACGAAGAACGAACCTTAGTCAGCGGGCTGTAGCGTCGTCCCCTCAGGTGCGCTAAAGGTGTCACCTTTCCACTCGATATCGAGGCGGTGGCGCGAGACGTACGGCGCAATGTCCTCGACACTGAGCAGGCCGCGGTAGACACCATCTCCGACCACTGGCAGGTGTTTCACGCCGGTCTTTTGCATCGTATCGGCTGCGACGTGGACGCTCGTCTCCGGCGTCACGGTCACGACGGGACTCGACATGAAGCTGGAAACGGGCAAGTGCGTGCTCTCCTCTGCGACGAGTGCGACGATGTCCGCCTCCGTCACCATCCCCACCACCGTTTCCGTGTCGTCAATGACGACGAGCGCGGGCACGTCTGGTTCTCTGAGCAGGTACGCCGCTTCCATAGCGGTCGCAGTTGGTGGAACAGTCGGGAGCGCAGTTGCCGCGAGTGAGGCAACGTAAATCTGTATCATCTTATCTGTGACAACCAGCTACCACTGTTTAATAGTTCTGGACATACACCTTAATATTCTTTAGATAACTAGGTGAATGCCATCTAATCTGCACCACTCTCTGTTGTTTGTCCTCCAAACATGTTCGAAACTGTGCGTTTGCCTTCTGCAGTACTTAATCCCGTCAAAAAATGTCGCCCGTTTCAGAAAAATCGAGAAATCGCCGGTCGTCGCTTACGCGAGGAAGACGTGGCGTGGGCGGTCTGCGAGGATGTCGCGACCCCACTGGACGGTGTCGCGGAACGCCTCGCTCCGGAAGAAGGCCATCGCGGCGTCGCGGTCGCGCCACTGGCTGGCGATGAACATGTCGTTTTCGTCGTCGAGATTGGCGAGCAGCGCCGTCTCCAAGTGGCCGTCCATGTCTGCGAGAAGGCCGCCAACCGTCTCGAACTTCTCGACGAAATCGTCGCGGTACTCTGGTTTCACGGTGTAAAACATACCCATCGTCCCGAAACCGGACTCCTCGCCTGCGCGGGCAACGATGCCCGGCAGGTCTGCGAGGAACCCACCCGCAGTGTTCGCCGCACTCTGGGTTTTCCAGATGCTGACGATTGCCGTCTTGTCCGCCACCTCGGCGGTGTACACGGCGGTTTTGACGTGCGTGTCGTAGTGGTCGAACCGCTCGCGCATGCTGTCCACTTCGTCGTACACGTCCTGTGGGTCTGCCTCGGAGTAGAGCACCATTGACCACACGTCTTCGCCGTGTGGCTGTCCGGAGTAGATGTTGAGGTCTTCCAATTCGGCGCGCAAGTCTGTATCTTCGTCCGTGCCGTGGGAGGTGGACTCGTCGGTGTCCGCGTCTTCGTCAGCTGTTTCGTCACCGAGCAGTGCGCCCATCCCCGATTCGACGCCATCTAAGTCAGAGAGGAAGCCGGCGGCCGTCTCCGCGGCACGCTGGTTCTTCCAGAGGCTGATGACGCCCGCGTGCCCGGCGTCGGCGCGAACCGTGGTCATCACGTGCGTGTCGTAGTGGTCGAAGTTTTTGCGCAGCCCGCTTACCTCGGCGGCGAGGTCTTCTGCGTCGGCGGTCGACCGGAAGATGAGGCCATAACCCGCTTCGTCGTAGTCGGCAAGCGAGATACCGTGCGTTCTGAGTGTTTGTTCGAACTGTTCGCCGTCCACTTCCTCGTGGGTTGGCTCGTCGTCGTCGTCCGCGACGGGCGGGCCGCGGTGGGTGCTGTCTGCAGATTCGTGTTCGACCTCGGGGGCTGTGCCTGTCGGGACGTGTTCGCCTGCGAGGTAGGCTGCTAAGTCCGCAGGCGGGAAGCGCCGCCCGACGAAGAACGGACCGAACTCCGCGAATTTGGAGGTAGAGGGGTCAAAGCGCATCTCGTTGAGCAGTTGCTTGATGTCGGTCATGTCGTCTGCAAACAGCGTGACACCCCACTCCCAGTCGTCCATGCCAATCGAACCAGTGATGACCTGTTTTACCTTTCCGGCGTACTGTTTCCCGATTTCGCCGTGGCTCGAAAGGTGGTCTGCACGTTCGTCGAACGGCAAGTCGTACCAGTTGTTCTCGGGGCCGCGACGCTTACTCATCGGGTAGAAGGAGACGAACTCGGCGTCGGGCAGGTCGGGTTTGATGCGCGACTGGATGTACCGCGCGATGCCCGTATCAACCTCACCGTCGTCCTCGAAATACTCCTGAGACATGTAGCCCGAAACCTCCGTGACCGAGACGTACGAGGAGGTTTGTTCGGTAAATTCAGCAAATGCGGTCTGTTCGAACTGGCGTTCTGCTACGTCTAGTTGGGCCATCGTCGGGCGCAGGTGTAAGATGAGTAAATCGGCTTTGTGCCCGAGAACTGAGAACACCGCCGACGCTCCCTCAGACGTGTCTGCTAACGCCTCGTGGGCGGTGAGAAACTCAATGCCCTCCTCAGTGGCTCGCTCGCGGACGCGGCCGGACGCTTCGCGCCAAGCGTCCCAGTCTATCGTCCGAAAGTCGTGCAGTGCGTACCAACCCTCGTCGGTCTGTGGCGGTTCGCGTCGCTCCATGACAGGGTGTTAGTGGGCACCAATAAGGGCGTTGTGAGTTTCAGGCCAGCAGTTGCGGCCCGAAAATCATGAGCACGAGGCCCGCGAGCATCGTGAGCGTAATCGAAGTCGTAATCGCCCGCGTCACTTCGCGGCCGTCACGAATCGGCAACCGCGAGACGATGGCCTCCGTGCTGGTCCGCAAGATGTGGCCGCCGTCGAGCGGGAAGGCGGGGATGCAGTTGAAAAAGCCCAACTGCAAGTTCACCCAGCCACCCCAGAACAGGACGTTTGCCACGGTGAACAGGCTCCCGCCCATGAACGCGAGTGGGCCGCGGATTTCGTAGAAGTTCGTGACCATGTCAACGAATCCAGCGAAGTTGTAGTTCAGCCCCGGCGAGAGGACGCTCGCAAACGGCAGGAACAGGATGACGCCGATGCGCTGGATGAACGACACTGCGCCGAAGCCATCCTCGCCGTCACCGCCAAGCGCCGCGAGGTACTGCTCTGCGGGGTACGGGTCGACGCCGAAGTCATCGACGGTCACGCCCGAGATGCCGGGTTGGGTGAACACGCCGAGTAAGCCGCCGCCGGTTCGCGGATTTTCGTCGAGCGTCACGTCGTAGCTCACGGTCTCGCCGTCAAGCACGCCCTCTATGGTGACGCGCTGGTCGGCTTCCGTGTTCGCAAGCGCGACTTGGAGGGCCTCTTGGTCGACCGTCCGCGTGCCGTTCACGGCGGTGATGACCATCGTCTCCTCTGCGGGCGCACCCGCCGCGGCGAGCGGGCCGTCAGCGCTCACTTGCACGAGCGCCCCGGCGGCGAAGGTGGCGCTCCCTTTGTCGGTCTGGAGGGTCGCGACCGTCCGATTCTGGAGGGCGTCGCGCAATTCGCTTCGCGTGTGGACTTCTGTCCCGTTTACCGATTGTATCGTCGGCGGTGCGTCCCCGGAGAGGTCGATGCCGTCGACGACTCGCGGGACCGCGCCGGTGATAATCAGCGATCGCTCGACGGTTTTCTGCTCGCCGTCCTTGAGGGTGACCTCGACGGTTCGACTCTCGTTTGCGAGCACCGCAGGGAGGTCGCCCGCGCGCGTCACATCAACGCCGTTGATTTGGGTAATCACGTCGCCAGACTGGATGCCGGCGTTCGCGGCCGCAGAGCCGTCAGCGACGTTGCCCACGGGCGCACCCGACACGACGGCGATCGAGCCAACGACAGGGCCAAAGAGGAGCGCGAAGGCGATGAGCGCGACGGCGAAGTTGTTCGTCACACCGGCGGCGAACATGCGCGTCTGGCCGCCGCGGTCTGCTTTCTGCCTACTCTCTTCGTCGGGTTCGACAAACGCGCCGACCGGGAGGAGCGTAATCAGCGCAAGCCCCATCGAGTCGATGTCGATGTCTTCGACCCGACAGAGCAGGCCGTGGCCACCCTCGTGGACGACGAGGCCAATCAAGAGTCCGAGGACGATTTCGGGGGCCGCAGAGAGCGGGAGGAAGTCGTTGACGCCCGGGATGACGAGCACGTTTCGCGGCTCGGTGATGGCGCTTGCCGTTGGCTGGGTGAGCGTGGTGTACGCAGAAAAGAGCACGGCGAGGAACGACCCGACCATGATGACGAGCGCGATGCCGATGCCGAGATTGCCCCACGCGCGCCAGAACCGCTTTGGCCCCGCGAGCCAGTCGAGAAATGCCTTGCCGCGTTGTGTGTGAATTGTCGTGATGGGACCTTGCACCCGAACCGAGTCGGGCAGCAGTCCACGTGCTCGCAAGCCCATCGCAACCAGCGAATAGAGGGCGAGACCGGCGAGCACCCACACGAGGGTGTTTACCATTACGCTGAATCAGGTGCCTTACCGCAAAGAGGGTTTTGGGGCAGTCGTTTGAGCTTACCCTTCTCGACGGAGGCGCGTGACGACGAACTCGCGGTCGAGTTCCCCGAGGAACGTGCCGAGACGCGGCCCCTGTTCTGCGTCGAAGAACAGCCGGTAGCCAGCACTGAAGAAGTCCCCAACGCCAACGTCGTGGCGCTTTGCCGTCTCGTAGATTTCGCCCTGAATCTCCTCACCGTCGTGTCCGGCTTCGACGAAATCTGCGAGGTCCGAGAGCGCGGCTTTGGTTGCCGCATCGAAGTCCGTTTCTGGCAATTCGACCTGCAGGCGGTAGTTGTACTCGTTGTCCAGTCGCTCAGCCCAGTTGCGCGCTTTCTCAACGCGCTGGAGGGCGTCTTCGACCGCCCACGCGGGCGTCTCGTCGGTGAAATGCTCCTCGTTTCGCGCCATCTCTTCGCGCAGCTCCACGTCGTCGGTCATCCCGAGGACGGCCGCGAAGGTGTAGGGCAGGCGCACACGGTCTGCTTTCACTTCGTCTACGAGGAACGGATAGACGCGGTCTGCGAGCGGTTTCAGGTCCTCGTCTTCGATGCGGCCGAAGTAGATGCCCTCGAAGCGGTCGAAGTCATCGACCAACTGATTCAACCGCGAGACGTCGAAGTCACGCGCCTTCTTCGGCGTGAGCGAGAAGAAGTACTTGAACACTTCCGGTTCTAGCAGTTCGAGGATTTCGTGGGCGGTGACGACGTTCCCCGCGGACGACGAGAGCGCCTCGCCGTTGTAGGTGAACCACTCGTACACCATCGGGACGGGTGCGTCGATGCCGAGGACGTTCTCTGCGATGTCCTTGCCCGAGGGCCACGAGCCTGCGGCGTGGTCTTTGCCGAACGGTTCGTGGTCGACGTTGAGTACCTGCCACTGGGCGGGCCACTCGAAGCGCCACGGTAGCTTGCCTTCGCGGAACGTCGCCGTGCCCGTGTGGCCACAGCCGTCGATGACGTTGCCACCGGCTTTCAGGTCGGTGCACTCGTACTCGACGGTTCTCGCGTCTAAATCGAACGAGAGCACCGTCTCGGTGAGTTTGCCACAGTTCTCACAGACCGGGTTGAACGGGATGTAGTCCGCGTCAACCTTATCCTGATACTCGGAGAGCACGTCCGCGGCCTTCTGCTGATTTTCGAGCAGGAAGGCAACCACGTCGTCGAACTTGCCGTCTGCGTACAGTTCAGTGTTCGAGACGACTTCGATGGGCACGCCAACGGCTTTGGCGTTCTTTTCTAAGAGTTTCGTCTGGTGTTCACCGAACGACCCACAGCAGCCAAACGGGTCAGGAACCGCAGTCAGGGGCTTGCCGAGGTTGCGCCCGAGCGCGCCGGGATTTTCGAGGTCGCCGAGGTTTTTGATGGTGAAATCAAGGTCCGCGAGCCGACGGGGAATCTTGCGGAGCGGGTCTTTGTCGTCGGAGGTGAAGATTTGGCGCACCTCGTGGCCGCGTTCTCTGAGTACTTGCGCGACGAAGTAGCCGCGCAGAATCTCGTTCAGGTGGCCGATGTGCGGGATGCCGGAGGGCGAGACGCCGCCCTTGATGATGATGGGGTCTTCGGGGTCGCGTGCTTCGATTTGGTCTGCTACCTCGTCGGCCCAGAAGACGCGGTGGTCGTCTGCGTCGCTCATGGAACCCAGAACGTCGGTTCGTCCTTCGCACCTTCGGGGATGATATCCGTGCCGTCGTGTTCGCCCGTTCGCACGGCCGTCCCGATGCGCTCTGGATCGGTTCCATCGAGGACGATGGCGCGCATCGAGGAACGCTCGATGAGTTTCGCCGCGAGCAGGTCGACCGGCGCGCTCGAACCCGCGTTCATCTCGATGTTGGCAATCACGTCCACGAGTTCGTCCGCTTTCATCTCGTCAAAGCGCGTCGCATCCTCGTCCGTGCGTGGATCTGCCGAGTAGACGCCATTGACGCTCGTCGCGTAAACGAGCAGGTCTGCGTTCACGTACTCTGCGAGCGCGGCGCTCACGGCGTCGGTCGTCTGGCCGGGCGTGACCCCGCCCATCACGGCGATATCGCCGCGGCGCAGGGCTTCACCGGCGGCTTCGTAGGTGAGCGCCGGGCTTGGGGCAGCCTTCTCCCCGAGCGCGGTGAGTAACAGTCGCGCGTTGAGGCGTGTCACGTCGATGCCCAACTGGTCGAGTTGAATCTCGTTTGCGCCGTGGTTCCGCGCGGCCTTGATGTACTCTCTGGCAACGCCGCCGCCACCGACGACGATGCCGAGGTCTATACCCTCCGATGCGAGCGATTCGACGACGGTGGCGTGTGCCTTCACTCGCTCTGACCCAAGCGATGGTGCGAGCACACTCCCACCGATAGAAACGACGACCTTCATGTCTGTTCGTGGTTTCCCAGAGTTAGCCTTAAGAGTTGCCAACTGGACGGCGAAGCGTACAAGCGACTCGCGTGCGTTTGCGCGGGTATGTACGTCTTCTCAGTCTGCGGCGACGACGCAGCGGCGCTGGCCGAGCAACTGGCTGCCCGCCTCGGCTCGGACGCTCGCGTGGCCACGATTTCCCGCGTCGATGCGCTCCCTGTGGACGACCGACCGACCGGCGTGACGACCGCGTACACCCTCGCTGAGTCGGGGTGGACGGGTGCCGGCGACGACTCACTCGACCACCTCATCGACCGCCTTGCGGCGACCCACGACTACGCCATCGTCCACGGCGACCCCGGCGTTCGCCTGCCACAGGTCGTTTGTGGCGACGTGTCCCACGCGGGCGACGTACTCTATCGCGTCGCAGACGCAGCCTCGGCCGACATTGCGGCCATCGTCGACGCCATCGGAGAACTCGAGCCCTACGAGACGCTCGAATCGCTGGTCGCACAGGTCAAAGCCTCAGACAAGGCGGAGTTGTCGGGCGCGATTGCCACCTTCACCGGGCGGGTCCGCGCGAAGGAGTCGGCTGACGACGCACCCACCGAATATCTCCAGTTCGAGAAGTACGAAGGCGTCGCAGAGGAGCGTATGGCAACGATTTCGCGCGAACTCGAAGCGCGAGAGGGCGTCCTCTCCGTCGTGATGCACCACCGAACCGGCGTCATCGAGTATGGCGAGGACATCGTGTTCGTCGTGGTGCTCGCCGCCCACCGCGGGGAGGCGTTCGAGACGGTCGAAGACGGCATCAACCGGCTCAAAGACGAAGTGCCGCTGTTTAAAAAGGAAGTGACGGTCGATGAGGAGTTTTGGGTCCACGAACGACAGTAAGCTGAGCGCGCGCAGTCGGCCAAACTAGCATTTCAAGGAATATTTTGCCGGATGTTCGACCGTCTGACGCCCAACTCCGGGCGTGATTCGTGAAAGGTTTTGAATAGGGAGTTACGCATTCTCCTGCTGTTTTAAAATATTAAACGCCTTTTCAGGGCTTTGTAAAAGGTTGTCTGACCCCCTCTATTTCGCTAAAACGACTCAAATCAATCCTAAGGTTCTGCCGCTTATATGCTCTGGAAGTGGCTACGAGTAGTCGAGGTGTTAGAGATGAGCGCTACAACGGAGCAACCCTCCACTGTCAGCAAAGAAGATCGGCTCAAGAGCTACCTAAAGCAACGCGCGATGGAGAAGGGCGAATTCTTCTTCAAAGGGAAGTTCATCGCCGACGACGTTGGCCTCTCGCCAAAAGAAATCGGCGCGCTGATGGTCAAGCTCTGTGACTCCGCCACTGATCTCACCATCGAGAAGTGGTCGTACACGAGCGCCACCACCTGGCGTGTCCAACAGGCTACTGTATAACGCGTCACACTGCACCTTACACAGACAGTCACCGCGTGCCACCACACGCTGACGTTCCAAATCGGTCACTGCGTGCCACAACCGTGACCGGCACCGCGTGCCACCACACGCAACGGAAACCACTAGGTCGTTCCAGACCTTCCCGTGGTCCCCGTCACGGGATTTATCACTACTCCACTCTTACTGAGTGCCAATGGACACCCCCAGTCCACCGGCCGATGGCCCTCCGGTGGATGCGTTTTCGAACGCGTTTCATGTGTATGAAACGCGAACCGACGGCACTCGCCTTTTCTACTACGGCGTCCCCCTCGACACTGCAGACTCCGTCGAACGACAGCTCTGGCCGCTGTTCAGAGACCACGGCTACGAAGTAACGCTTACCCAACAGACGGGCGAACACGTCCTCGTCGCAGAGCCACACACGAGCGGTTCTCGGGGATTCCCGTGGACGAACGTGCTCATGGCGCTGCTCACGATTCTCTCGACGCTCTACGCCGGGACGGCGTGGTACTACATCGACATCACGCAGAACCCGCTCGACCTCGTGCAGGCGCTCCCGTTCGCGCTCGCCATTCTTGGCGTGCTCGGCGTCCACGAGTTCGGCCACTACGCCATGAGCCGGTATCACGGCGTGGACGCGAGTCTGCCCTACTTCATCCCGTTCCCGACGCTCATCGGGACGATGGGCGCGGTCATTCGCATGCGCGGGCGGATGCCAGACCGCAAGGCACTGTTCGATATCGGCGTTGCGGGCCCGCTCGCCGGACTCGTCGCCGCCGCCGTCGTGACCATTATCGGCCTGTACATGGACCCAGTCACCGCACCCGCCGCCGTCCTCAATGACCCTGGCTCCGTCCAGATTCGCTTCAACAATCCCCTCATCCTCGAACTGATTGCGACGGCGGTTGGGCGGCCACTCGAATACGCAGACCCCGCGATGTCTGTGAACCCCGTCGTGATGGGCGGGTGGGTTGGCTTCTTCGTCACGTTCCTCAACCTGCTCCCAGTTGGACAGCTTGATGGGGGCCACCTCGTCCGCTCGATGCTTGGCGAACGCCAAGAGACGCTCGCTGCGCTCGTTCCCGCCGTGCTGTTCGGGCTTGCGGGCTACCTCTACTACTTCCACGCCTCCTCGAACGCCGCGGGCATCTGGTTCTTCTGGGGGCTGTTCTCGATGGGGATTGCGTACGCAGGCCCCGCCCACCCGGTTCACGACGACCCGCTCGACACCAAACGCATCGCTATTGGCGTGTTGACGTTCGTGTTGGGACTGCTCTGTTTCACGCCCGTCCCAATCGAGTTTCTCTAACTGCCGTGGGTGTAGCCTCGGTCTGGGAGCGGGGTTCCGTCTAACTCAACCCCCTCACCAGTGACCACACCGACTTTGGTGAGCGCGTCTGGACACGCGGTGACCGCCGCGTCCCATTCGGTTTCGGGAATCGTCACGAGCAACTCGAAGTCCTCGCCGAAAAAGAGGCTCAATTCGCGGCGGTCTGTCGCGTCGGTTGCCAACTCTTCTACTGCATCAACCACCGGAATCGAGGCTTCTTCGACCGCAAAGCCACAGTCGCTGGCTTCTGCAAGCTGGTGGAGCGAGCGGGCGACGCCGTCGCTGATATCCATCATGGCGCTCGCGTGCGGGGCGAGTGCGACGCCTGCGGCCACACGTGGGGTGAACTGAAAGAGGTCGTTCGCGCGGTCGAATTCGCCCTGTTCGAACAGGCGAAGCGCCGCCGCAGACCGGCCAAGGCCGCCAGTCACTGCAACGATGTCGCCCGGATTCGCTCCCGAGCGCAGCACCGGGGTGTCGGTCTCGCCAAGCGCGGTCGTCGCTACGGTGAACTCCGCGTGCGTATCTAAGTCGCCGCCGACGTACTCTGCGCCCACGGCGTCGCACACGTCGCGTGCGCCTTCGAGATAGGCTTCGAGTTCCGCCTCGTCGAACGACGGGGCGGCGTAGGCAGACACCGCGACCGTCGCCTGTGCGCCCATCCCGGCCACATCAGAAAGCGATGCGCCGACGGCGCGCCATCCGGCGGTGTAGCGGGTGGTCCCCTCGGGAAAATCCGTCCGCTCGTGGAGCATGTCGGTGGTGATGACCTGCCCGTCTACGACAGCGGCGTCGTCACCCGCGGCTGGCAGGGTTGCTGCGATGCGTCTGAGGGCGGCCCGCTCATCCATGGCTGGTGGTTTCAGTGCCGAGGCAAAAATGCGTCCGGTTTGCCTGAACTCCCGTAGTCGGAGGGTTGAAGCGCCCCACACTCGTTCGTCTGACCAAATGGGCCTCGACGCTGACGTTCGCACCATCATCCTCGGATTTCTGAGCGCGCTCGTCGTTCTCGCCGTGGTGTTCTGGCTCGTCGGTATCGACGCCATCGTCGCTGCGCTCTCGACGTCCAATCCGGTGATTTTCCTCGGCGTGCTCGTCTCCGGGGCGGTCTGGATTGTGGCGTGGGGGCTTGCGCTCTGGACGGTCGTGAACGTGCTCAACGGCCCGATGAGTGCGGTTCGCGCCATCTTGCTCTATTCTGCGGCCATCTTCGCGAACAACATCACGCCGTTTGGGCAGGCCGGTGGCGAACCGTTCAGCGCCCTCCTCATCTCGCGGACGACGAAGACGGAGTACGAAACTGGCCTCGCCGCCATCGCCAGCGTCGATACGCTCAATTTTGTGCCCTCGATTGGCCTTGGCCTCTTTGCCGTTGGCTATTTTCTGACAACGGCAACCGTCGGCGGCCGCCTCGAAGTCGCTATCATCGCCGTTGGCGTGCTCGCGGTTGCCGTCCCCGTCGCGGGCTTTCTCCTCTGGCAGAACCGTGAGACGGTGAAAAGCTGGATTGTGAATGCACTCACTCCGACCGCGCGCCTCGTCGCGCGCGTGCTCCCGCGCGTCGAACCGCCAGAGCGAGAAGGCGTTATCCGGCGCATCGACAGTTTCTTTGGCTCCATCGAGCGCGTCGCGTCGAGTCGGTGGTCGCTCGCGCGTGCGCTTGGCTTCTCTGCGCTCGGGTGGGTCGCGCTCTCGACCTCGCTCTGGTTCGCACTGTTCTCGCTCGGTCACGCCGTCCCCTTCCCGGTGGTGTTGCTCGTCATCCCGCTCGGGAGCGTTGCGAGCATCACGCCGCTGCCCGGTGGCCTCGGCGGCGTCGAAGCAGTCTTGGTTGGGTTGCTCGTTCCGGTGACGAGCATCGACCCGGCGACGGCAGGGGCGGCGGTGGTGCTCCACCGGCTTGGCACCTACTGGTTACCAACCGCGCTTGGCGGCGGGGTAACCGCAGTCATCGCCAACCGGACGTGAAACAGTGAATTTAAACCTCGTGCGAAGGAAGGCGTAGCCATGCCAACGCTCTATGACGTGCCGGCAGATGCGCTTATCGAGGCGCTCGCCGAACGTCTTGCAGACGAAGTCGAGGAGCCCGAATGGGCCGCCGTCGCAAAGACCGGCTCGGACCGAGAACTGCCGCCAGAACAGGACAACTTCTGGCACATTCGCGCCGCGAGTCTGCTCCGCAAAGTCGCCACCGACGGCCCCGTCGGCGTCGACCGTCTCTCGACGGCCTACGGGAAGACCAAGAAGGGGTCGAACCGCTACCAAGTCGCTCCCGCCCACAAAGGCTCGGGCAGCAAGAAAATCATCCGCACCATCCTCCAGCAGCTAGAGGACGCGGGCTACGTCGGCACCGAAGGCAGCGCCGGGCGCATCGTCACCGCCGAAGGCCGCAGCCTGCTCGACTCCGTCGCGGGCGACGTTCTTTCGGACTTAGACCGTCCCGACCTCGAACGCTACGCCTAAGTCCGTCTGCCGGCGGTCTTGAGGCTTTCTGCGTTCTGAGCGCTCCGTAATTGTTTTGGCGACCAATCTATAAGTGACAGCCATGAGTGGCGCACCGAACGAAGACGACCTTGAGGAGCTTCGACGCAAGAAAATGCAGCAACTACAGGACCAACAGGGCCAGGGCGGAGCCAACGAGGCCGCCCAGGAAGCCCAGCGACAGCAGGCAGAAGCCCAGAAGACCGCCCTGCTTCGCCAGTACCTGACCGACGGCGCGCGCAAGCGGCTCAACTCTGTGCGCATGTCGAAACCAGACTTCGCAGACCAAGTCGAACAACAGATTCTCGCCCTCGCCCAGAGCGGCCGTCTCGACGGACGCATCGACGAAGACCAGATGAAAAACCTCCTGCGTGAACTGAAACCCGACGACAAGAGCTTCAACATCCGTCGTCGCTGATGGAGGTCGGCTTACTGTTCAGCGGTGGGAAAGACTCCTCGCTCACCGCGTTGCTTTTAGACGAATTTTACGACGTGACGCTCGTGAGCGCGCACTTCGAGGTGACCGGCGCGTGGAAACACGCCAGAAAGACCGCCACCGCCCTCGGCTACGACTTCGAGGAGGTGCTGCTCGATCGCGACGTTGCGAAGCGCGCGGTCGAACAGATGGTCGAAGACGGCTTTCCACGAAACGGCATCCAGCAGGTTCACCGCCACACCTTAGAGACTGTCGCAGCGATGGAGTTCGACGCCATCGCGGACGGGACGCGCCGCGACGACCGCGTCCCGAGCGTCTCGCGCGCCCAAGCCCAGAGCTTAGAGGATCGCCACGGCATCGACTACCTCGCCCCGCTGACCGGCATCGGGCGCAACGCGGTCGATAAAATGGTCGAAAAGACGCTCGAAATCGAGAGCGGGCCGAGCGAGGAGATCCCGAAAGGCGACTACGAAGTCGATTTGCGCGCGCTGATTGCCGAGCTGTACGACGACGAGACCGTCTCGCAGGTGTTCCCCGCCCACACCCAGACGCGCGTTGTCGCGCGGCGCTAGAACAAAAGGCTTCAAGCGACCCCTGCCCCAACGGGCGGGCATGTACGACCGCATCAAGGGCTTTCGGGATTTCTACCCCGACGAGATGCAGGCCTACCGCGCCACCTTCGACACGCTCGAAGCCACGGCCAAAGGCTACGGCTTCCGTGAAATCGGAACGCCCGCGCTCGAACGCACGCAGATGTACGTGGACAAATCCGGCGAGGAAATCGTCGAGGAACTGTACAGCTTCGAGGACAAGGGCGGGCGCGACATTGCGCTCACGCCCGAACTGACGCCGACCGTCGCGCGGATGGTCGTCGCCAAACAACAAGAACTCTCGAAGCCAATCAAGTGGTTCTCGACGCGCCCCTTCTGGCGCTACGAGCAGGTTCAACAGGGTCGCTTTCGCGAATTCTACCAAACCAACATCGACATCTTCGGCTCCGCAGAGCCGGAGGCGGACGCTGAGATTATCGCCACCGCCGCAGACGCGCTCACCAATCTCGGCCTCGAAAACGATGACTTCGAGTTCCGCGTATCCCACCGCGACATTTTGGGAGGACTCCTCGAATCGTTCGACGCAGACGTTGACACCGAGGAAGCCATCCGCACGGTGGACAAGAGCGACAAAATCAGCCACGCCGAGTACATGGACCTGCTCGTCGCTGCAGGCCTCTCCGCTGAGCAGGCCGAGCAGTTCGATGACCTGCTTGAGTGCGACCCCGACGAGTTAGACGACCTCATCGAGTTCGCGGGAACCGAGCGCGTCGAGAACGCGGTCACCAACCTTCAAGAAGTCCTCGCCGCCGCAGACGACTTCGGCGCGCGCGAGTACTGCACCCTCTCGCTCGAAACCGCCCGCGGGCTCGACTACTACACGGGCGTCGTCTTCGAGTGCTTCGACTCGACTGGGGAAGTCAGCCGCGCCGTGTTCGGCGGCGGGCGCTACGACGACCTCATCGAAGGCTTCGGCGGCCAGCCAACCCCCGCCGTCGGGTTCGCCGTCGGTGACGCAACGCTCTCGCTACTCCTCCAGCGCGCGGGTGTCTGGCCCGAAGAAGAACTCTCGACGGACTACTACATCCTGCAAGTCGGTGACACGCGCAAAGAGGCCGCGAACATCGCCCGCGCGCTCCGCGAGCAGGGCCACGTCGTGGAATCTGACGTGTCGAGCCGGAGCTTCGGCGCGCAGATGGGGTACGCAGACTCCATCAACGCAACAACCGTCGTCATCGTCGGCGAGCAAGACCTCGCAAACGACGAAGTCACGCTGAAGGACATGAAATCGGGCGACCAAGTGCAGGTTCCGGTCGCAGGCTTCCCCGAGGAGTACGACGAACCGCGCGTCGCTGACTTCGACTAGCCGATACAATCTAGTACGCTTTTAGTTCGCTCTCCCAACGCTGAGCCATGCGTGCGTTTCGGGTTTCCTACGACGGAAAGCAGTACCGCGGCTTCCAGCGCCAGCCACACGGACAGACCGTCGAAGATACCATTTTTCGGAATCTCAAAAAACTCGGTGCGATGCCGGAAGACGCCCGCGTTCCGCCGTACTACGCCGGCTCCGGTCGGACGGACGCAGGCGTCTCTGCGCTCGGGCAAACCGTTTCCTTCGAGTGTCCAGACTGGCTCACACCACGGGCGTTCAACGGCGAGTTGCCCGCGTCGATTCGTGCGTGGGCGATGGCGGAGGTTCCGGAGAACTTTCACGCGACCCACGACGCGACGCGGCGTCACTACACCTACCACCTCTACGCGCCCGACCGGTCTCGTGACCACGTTTCCGCGCTTCTCGCCGCACTCACGGGCGCACACGACTACCACAACTTCACGCCCGACTCGCGCAACACTGAGCGCGTCGTCGAGGCAACCGTCGAACGCGCCGGTGACTTTCTCGTGCTCGAAATATCGTCGGATGGTTTTCCACGCCAGTTCGTCCGGCGGTTCGTGACCGTGGTCGAAGAGGTTTCGACGGGCCAGCGCCCTCGCTCTTTCATCGACCGGGCGCTTTCCGCTGAGGTGCTGTCGGGTGGGGACGGCATCGGCCCGGCGGCTCCAGAACCGCTCGTGTTGCGCCATGTCGAGTACCCGATGCTCGACTTCGTGGTGGACGAGCAAGCGGCGAAAAGCGCCCGTCGCGTGTTCACCGCAGACGCCGAGTATCACCGGGCGGCAACCCGCGTCGCAGACCAGCTTCGGGCGGGCGTGTCGGGCGAAAACTGACCGAAGGCTTACTTCCCTCTCTGTATAAGAGTGAGCCATGAGTTCGGTTCCCGAACGAAGTGAAATCTCTGCTGAGCACAAGTGGGACCTCGACAGCCTCTTTGCCTCCGTCGAAACGTGGGAGGAGCGCTACGAATCGGTCGCCGCCCAAATCTCTGACTTAGAGGAGTACGAAGGGCACGTCACCGACGATGCGGAGACGCTGCTTGCGATTCTTCGACTCCGCGAAGACGTGATGCGGACGGTGTCGAACGTGGCGTCATTCGCCCGTATGCGCCGCGACGAAGACACCCGCGACCAAGACGCCCAAGCCCTCCTTGGCAAGGCACAGACGCTCATCTCACAAGCCTCCAGTGCAGCGAGCTACATCGAGCCAGAACTTCAGCAGTCCTCCATTGAGCAACTAGAGGCGTTCATGGAAGAGGAGCCGGCGCTCGCAGAGTACGACCACTACTTCGACGAAGTGCTCCGGATGAAGCCCCACACCCGCTCTGCGGAGGTCGAAAACCTGCTCGCAGAACTCGGTGAGGTGACCGGTGCGTCCGGTGAGATTTACAACATGCTCACGAACGCAGACCTCACCTTCCCCGCTGTCCAACACGACGGCGACGAGATTGCGATTACCCAGAGCAACTTCACCAAGCTCCAGCAGGAACAAGACCGCGAACTTCGGCGCAAGGTGTACGAGACGTTCTACGGCGAGTGGGAGACCATCCGCAACGCGGTTGGCTCCTCGTACAAAAACAGCGTGAAAGCCGACGTGAAACTCGCTCGGGCACACAACTACGACTCCGCACGCGAAGCGGCTCTCGACTCCTCGAACATCCCCGTCTCGGTGTACGACAACCTGCTGTCAGTGGTGCGCGACAACCTCGACTTGCTCCACCAGCACGCGGAACTCAAGCGCGATAGCCTCGGCGTCGACGAACTCCAGATGTGGGACATCTACATGCCGATGGTCGATTCAGAGACTCCTGAAATCCCGTACGACCAAGCCTGTGAGTACATCATCGACGCGGTCGCGCCACTCGGTTCGGACTACCAGTCGCGGCTCACGAAGGGACTCGATTCGCGCTGGGTTGACGTCTATGAGAACAAGGGCAAGCAGTCTGGTGCGTACTCTGGGGGCACCTACGACTCCCAGCCGTTCATCCTGATGAACTACCAAGACGACATCTCCTCGATGTTCACGCTCGCCCACGAACTCGGCCACTCGCTGCACTCTGAGTACACGAGCGACTCCCAGCCGTACGTCTACAGCGGCTACGAAATCTTCGTCGCCGAGGTGGCGAGTACAGTCAACGAGACGTTGTTGACCCACCACCTGCTCGACACCGTCGAAGACGAGAACCTGCGCCGTCACATCTTAAACGAGTACTTAGAACGGTTCCGCTCGACGCTCTATCGTCAGACGATGTTCGCTGACTTCGAACACCAGACGCACAAACTGGTCGAAGACGGCGAACCGCTCACGCCAGACCGCTTAGACGGCCTCTACCGCGACCTGAAAAAGGAGTTCTACGAACCAGCGGTCGTAGACGACCACATCGCGCGCGAGTGGATGCGCATCCCGCACTTCTACCGCGCCTTCTACGTCTACCAGTACTCGACGGGTATCAGCGCTGCGGTCGCGCTCGCAGAAGGGATTTTAGACGGCGGCGACGCCGCAGCAACCGACTACATCGACTTCCTGCGCGGTGGCTCTGCGGCGTACCCGCTCGAACTCCTGCGTGGGGCGGGCGTCGATATGGCCTCGCCAGAGCCAGTCGAAGCCGCGCTCTCGGTGTACGGCGACTATCTCGACGAGTTCGCCAGCCTGCAGTAATCACCGGCATTTTTCGAGTGCATGCGGTCGATTTTCACGTTTCCAAGCAAGTGTTGCCGAAATCAACCGCGACCCAAAAGCACTTCTAACGGTGAGTTCTTAGTCGGCGTTGTCTGATGTCACGTAGTCCCTCTCTCCCTGACAGGCCGCGGTTGGATTTGGATAGCGACCTGTCTGAAGACGAGCGCCTCGCGGTTCTCGAAGACCACTTCACCGAAATACTGCAAGTGAACCGCGAACTCGGAGAACAGATCGAGAAAACCAAAGCACACGGCCAGACGTTGCGCGATGACATTTCGCGACTCGAACGCGAAAACGAGGCGCTGAAGACGGCATCGCTGTACCTCGCCACCATCGAAGACATCACCGAGGACGGTGTCGTTATCAAGCAACACGGCAACAATCAGGAAGTGTTCGTCGAGGTTTCAGAGCAGCTCAAAGAGCGCCTCGAAGCCGGCGACCGTGTCGCTATCAACGATTCGTTTGGAATCCAGACGCGCCTCGAACAGGAAACCGACGCCCGCGCACAGGCGATGGAAGTCACCGCCAACCCGCAGGTGTCCTACGAGGACATCGGCGGCATTGACGACCAAGTCCGCGAAGTGCGCGAAACCGTCGAACTGCCGCTCGTGAACCCAGAGCAGTTCGAAGAAGTCGGGATTACGCCACCGGGCGGCGTCCTCCTCTACGGCCCACCGGGCACGGGGAAGACGATGCTCGCGAAAGCCGTCGCCAACCAGACCGACGCCACCTTCATCAAGATGGCCGGTTCGGAACTCGTCCAGAAGTTCATCGGCGAAGGCTCACGGCTCGTCCGCGACCTGTTCAAACTCGCCGCAGAGAAAGAACCCGCCGTCATCTTCATCGACGAAATCGACGCCGTCGCGAGCAAGCGCACGGACTCGAAAACGTCGGGCGACGCCGAGGTTCAGCGGACCATGATGCAGTTGCTTTCGGAGATGGACGGCTTCGACGACCGTGGCGACATCCGCATCATCGCGGCGACCAACCGCTACGACATGCTCGACACCGCCATCCTTCGGCCGGGTCGGTTCGACCGCCTCATCGAGGTTCCCGCACCGGAAGAGGAGGGTCGCCACCAGATTCTCCAGATTCACACCCGCGGGATGAATCTGGCAGAGGAGATTGACTTCGAGACGCTCGCAGCTGAAACGGAGGGATTCAGCGGCGCAGAACTCGAAAGTCTGACCACTGAAGCCGGGATGTTCGCACTACGTGACGAGCGGACGGAAGTCGAGATGGCAGATTTCGATGCCGCCCTCGAGAAACTCACGTCCGAAGAGGAGACGGTCGGCCAGCCGGTTGCGTTCTACTGAGGGAGAATCGTAACCGCTTACGTTGTTTCGCTGTTTTCCACACCTATGAGTCACATCCGCGTCGTCTGGGGGACGGCGAGCGCACCCACCCCCATGGCCTCGTTCGACGCCGCGCTCAGAGAGGCCAATATCCACAACTACAACCTTGTCACCGTCTCGTCGGTGATTCCAGACGACGTGGCCGTCGAAGCCGTCGGCACGGCACCCGACCTCGGGCCCGTCGGAAATCGCCTGACGGTGGTCGAAGGCAAGGCAACCGTCGCACCTGCTTCTGGTGACACCGCCGTCGCGGCACTCGCGTGGGCACAGACGCCCTCGGGGAAAGGCATCTTCTACGAAGCGTCGGGACACGACCCAGCGGACGTGCGCACCCGCGTCGAAGAAGGGCTGGAGGCGGGCAAGGCACTCCGCAACTGGGAGTTTGGCGAGACGAACGTGCAACTCGCGTCCGCACCGGCCGATTCGACCGAGTACGTCACCGCGCTCGTGGTGGCCGCCTACGGCGAGAGCGAGCCAATCATCTGATAGCCGACACAACCGTGCGAACCACTCGCACGCCGTCGGAGGGTTTTTACCTCAGTAGTTGCTACGAACGATAGCAATTTTATGTATGGAAACACCCCGTATGCGGGCGACGACAGCACCGACCGGGCAGCACAGGCCGTGCTGACGCCCGACCAGCGCCGTGAACTCCGGCGGGGCGTCGTCGGTGTTGCGACGCGAACGCGGGCGTTTCTGCCCGACGAGTACGTCATCGGCACGGAGCTCACCGCCGGACTCGACGGCACGCCCCACGCCCTCGTGGCAGTCCACCCGCCGATTGGCTCGCCCGTAAGCGCCGGCATCTCGCCGGACGACGACGACTTCGAGCGCGAAGGCGGCATCATCAGCGCCGAAGACCGCGAAGAAGTCGCTCGCAGCCTCGCCGCACAGGCGGCCCTGCAGGTCAAACAATCGCTCAATTCTGACGTTGACGCGACGGCCCGGTAGCCGGGTCGGGCGGATTATAAAACAAGACGTAGCCCATCGCCGCGAGCACCGGCAGTGCGCCGAGCAACACGGCGAGGTACATCGGCACCGCGAACCACCAGCCTGCAACGACACCTACAACGAGCCCGACTGGAATCACCACCAGCACGGCGTCGTACGCCGTCTCGCCGGGCCAGACGGCCACGACGAGCGAGAGCAGGCGGTGGCCCAGTCGCTTCAGTACCATTGTATCCCAGTGACCGACTGAACCCTTTTAGCAGTGGCGGCTAGCGGTCAGCTATCTCGGTGTGTGGCTCGGATTCAACTCAGCCGGACCACGCAACGATCGTTTCCCTGAATTGAGAGTCGAATACGATACTGACATCCGTTGCGTCGATACGCTCTGACACCTCAAAAACCGCGGTTCCTGACAGTTGCTCGTCTGGCTCAACCACGCTTCCTTCTGCGTTCCAGCGACCCGTGGTTGGCACGTCGTCCATCTCGCGGATTCGAATTGAGGGGTCGAACACGGGGTGTCTAACGCTGTGGGTTTCACGGCTACTCGCCTCGCCATCGAACACCGTGAACACTGGGCCAGCAATCGGACGGAGTTCGTCTGCGGTGTTGGAGAAGGTCAACGGAGCGAACAGCAATGCGTCCCCGTCGGGCATCGTGTACGTTTCTCTGTCATGGTCAAAGGTCGTCGAGATAGCTGGCGTGCCAACTGTAATTTCGAGTCCAGAAAACGCATATGAGTCGCCAAACGCTCGTGTTTCATCGGGCTTGGTAGTGGTTGGCTTGCTCGTCTCTGTCGGTGTCGATTCCGTCGTCGTTGTTGCGGGCGTTGTCGCAGTCGTTTGGCTCGTCGTCTGTATCGTGGTTTGCTCTGTCGGCTGTTGAGTTTCGTCGCTCTCTGAGAGACAACCGGCCAAGGCAACGAGACTCCCGAGCAGGAGCGTTCGTCGCGTGAGGGGCATGATAAAAACTACAAACGGTTGTCACTTAGCTCTTTTCGCGGGCCCCACTCGCAAAACCGATTTCTGAGGCTACTTCCCCCAGAACGGGTCGCGCTTGCGGTGTTTCTGGAGGTACATGCTGAGCGCCTCGCGCTCGTCTGCCGGGATGTCCTCTTTCAGCTCTTGTTCGAGAATCTTCGCGTGTTTCTCGGGGAGTTCCGCCCAGAGCGTGTCGCCTTCGTCGATTTGGCGGCCAACGGTTGGGCCGTCGATGGCGACGCTCACGCGGGTTCCGGCGCGGGCTTCGTCTACGTCTTCGCCCTGTTCTTGGATGCCCTTGACCATGCCGACGCGTTTCGGTTCTGCGCCTTCGAAGTCAACGACCGGGGTGTTGCGCTTGAGCGTTCCCGAGAGCACTTCGACGCCGACCACGGCCGGGTTCGACTGGCGGAAGACGTGGTCTTGGAGAATCTGGAAGCGTGCCGGGCGGCGAATCTTGTCGAGGACGGCCGTTTGCTGGGCGCGCTTGATCTCATCGACGTGTTCCTCGTAGTCCTCGATGAGTTGGTAGATGACGTCGGATTCGAAGATTTTCACCTCCGACTCCTCTGCGCGGCGTTCTGCGTCGTCTAAGATGCCGACGTTGAACGCGAGGATGACGCGATTCAGCTCTTCGTCTGCGGTGGAGGCGACGGAGATGTCGCGCGGGGCAACGTCACCGACTTCGGCGCGCATGATGGGCACCTCTGCCTCCTTGAGTGCGCTCGCAATCGCTTCGAGGCTGCCGAGGGTGTCGGCTTTCACGACCACACCGTCGTCTTGGGTATGGACGTCGATTTCGGAGAGCTCGGCTTCGACTTCCTCGATGACCTCCTCGATTGGGCGGTCGCGGACGACGCGCACGGGTGCACCGGCCATCGCGTCGTCTAAGTCGGGGGCGGCGATTTTGATACCCGCTGCCGCGGTCACCTCGTCGAAGCGGTCGAAGCGTTTCTCGGTGCGAATCTCGGTGAGTGGGCGCGGTTTCAGCAAGGCGCGCACGTCGGTCACGATGGGGTCGTTTTTCCCACCGACGACGATGGTGTCGCCTTCGCGGACGCTCCCGTTGTAGAGCACCACGTCGAGGGTTGCGCCGAAGCCGCGTTCTTCTTTGACTTCGAGGACCGTCCCCGCGCCGGGGCCGGTCACGTCGATTTCCATGGCCTCTTTCATGTAGCGCTGGGAGAGGCCCATCAGGACGGTCAGGAGGTCGGCCACGCCTTCGCCGGTGAGCGCGGAGACGGGGACGACACCGATGTTCTTCTGGAAGTTCTGGACGCGCCAGTAGAAGTCAGCCGAGAAGCCCGCGTCGCTCATGTTGCCGATGACTTCGTAGAGTTTCTGCTCTAGCTTCTGGCGGGCGCGGTCTGACTGCTTGTCGAACGTCGCCTGCACGGGCGCGTCTGGCTGGGCGTTCCAGCCGGGCGTGGTGTCGATTTTGTTTGCCGCGACGATGAAGGGCGTCTGGGTGCGTTTCAGGATGTCGATGGCTTCGAGCGTCTGGGGCTGGAAGCCGTCGTTTACGTCTACGACGAGCACGGCGATGTCTGCGAGCGCCCCACCGCGCGAGCGGAGCGTCGAAAACGAGTGGTGGCCCGGCGTGTCGATGAACAGCAAGCCCGGCAGGTCGAAGTCATCGGGGTTGACGAGGTCACCGGCGATGTCAGAGATGACCTCTAGGGGGACGGCCGTCGCCCCGATGTGCTGGGTAATCGCACCGGCTTCGCCTTCGATGACGGCGGAGCCGCGAATCTTATCGAGCAGACTCGTCTTGCCGTGGTCTACGTGACCGAGGACGGCGACGATGGGAGTCCGCAGTGAATGTGTATCTGGTGTGTTATTGTCCGACATGAAATCCACCCGTAACAAAGGTTCTTACCTAGACCAGCAATTCTCCGCTTAAAAGTCTTTCAAAAGGGTGTACACGTGGGTGTCGCTTCCCAAGTTCGCTCGCGGCTCTCCGACAACAGGGACGGTGAACGGCGACCGTGTCGCCGTGTTCCGGCGCTATTCGACGACTTCGAGGATGCCTTCCATTCCAAAGCTCTGGTGGGGCGCACAGTAGTACTCGTACGTGCCGGGAACGTCGAAGGTGAAACTGAACTCCTCGCCCTTACTGTACGTGGTGCCGTCACCGCCGGGAGTTCCCTCCCAATTCGCGCCATCTGGTTGCGAACGCGGGCGCACGTTGTGACCAGACGAATCCCACGTCCACGTCACCTCGCCGCCGACTTTGACCGACGCGCGGGTGGGCGAAAAGCGCAGGTTGCCGCCTTGGCCGACCGTAATGGTGATGGCCGACTGGACGGGCGTTTGTTCTGCGGTCGTCGTTTGCGTGGTCGTCGTGGCCTGCGCTGTGGTTGTTTCCTCCGTCGTCGGCTCCGTCGTTGTTGACTCGGTGGTCGCGGTCGTTGTGGTCTCTTCGTCGCCGCCGCCGGTACACCCGGCGAGAAACGAGAGCCCAGCGACCGTGACGCCGCGTTTGAGGAGGGTTCGTCTATCCATAACCCGGGCTACGGAGTGTCGATGTATCAACGTTTGCTACTGTGTTGGCCGACGGGTGTCAGACATCCCCGTGCCGTTTATATGAATTGGCTCGGAACTGGTGGGTATGCCCGAAATACTCGCCGAGAATCTGTCGGGGAAGGCCGTGATGGGCTCAGACGGGGCTGAAATCGGGATGCTCTACAACATCACGATGGACCTCAAAACGGGGTCGCTCCACGAACTCATCGTCGAACCAACAGAACAGACCAACACGCGCAACGTTGATTTCAGCGTCAACGACAGCGGGCGGTTCAAGGTGCCCGTAAACCGCGTCCAGGCAGTCAAAGACCACATCGTCATCCGTCGTTAAATGCACGTTCTCGACACGTCCGCTTTTATCCACGAGTATCATACGCAAGCGAAGAAGGCCTCTATCCCGCTCGTCCGCGAGGAGCTCGAAGCCGAACACGCCTTCCGTTTCGACGCGATGGAAGGCGCTGGGATGTACATCCACATCCCCGACGAGCAGTCGGTCGAAACCGTCGAGCGCGCCGCGCGCAAGTCGGGCGACTTAGCCGAACTCTCAGATACGGACCTCCGGCTGATTGCGGCGGCCTACGAACTCGAAGGCATTCTCGTCACCGACGACTACGCGATGCAGAACGTCGCAGAGCGCCTCGAAGTCACCGTCGAGGTCATCGCACAGGACGGCATTGACCAACAGCGCAACTGGAAGTTCCAGTGTCAGGGCTGTGGCCGCGTCTATGATGAGAACAAAGACCGCTGTCCGATTTGCGGCACTGGACTCACCCGTAAGAATCCAAGTAGTGCCTAATCGAGCGAGGAAAGCCCGGCAGAAATCAACTGCCTGAGCACCTCTTCTTCCGTGAGACCGTACTCTTGCGCCAGCCGAGCGACCTGCTCTGCAAGATGGTCCTCACAGACGAGTGAGTAGTGGCGCATGAGGGTTTGTACCACACTTTGACATATAAATTTCCGTCAGACAACCGTCAGACCGGGCTGCCAGCCAGCTGGATGTAGAGTTGGAAGAATTGGACTGCGTTGAACGTTCCGTGAATCAGAATGGGGACGACGAGGTTGCCGGTTCGCCGGTAGGTCTCACCGAGTAGCAGCGAGAGGATGAAAATCACGACGAGCGTCGTGAACGTAGAGGCGGGGTTCGTCGCGCTGTAGTACTGGGGAATGTGGATGAGCGCGAAGATACAGCTTGCGACGACGACGGCCGCGCGCTCTGAGAAGCTGTCGTAGAGCGATTTTTGGACGATGTTGCGGAACACGAGTTCCTCGCCCGGGCCGATGACGAGCCACGACAGCGGGATAAGCACGAGCAACAGCGTCGGATTCCCCTCGCGCGCTTGTTGCTCGATACTACTCTCTGCGCCCGACAGCCCGAGCGATTGGAGCAGGATGCTGATGGCGATTGCCGCGCCGTAGAGCACGACCACGCCACCAACGGCGTAGGCGAGGTCGCGTTTGCTCGGCATCCGAATGTCGATGTAGTCGAGGCCAATCTCCCGGAGTTTCAGATACGCAATCGCAGAGAGGGCGAGTCCGAGGCCGAAGAAGGTTGTGAACACGCCGAACTGGACGGCGAAGCCAACGTCTGCGACAATCGAGGTTGGGATGATAGAAAGTGCCATCCCGACGAGGAAGCTGATGAGGCCGACCGCAGACGCAATCGCCACGTCGCGAACCATCCGTGAGAGGCGCTTTGCCGAAATAGCTGCGCCGTCTGCGACCGCCGCCCCGAGGGCGAACAGCCCGGAAAACGCGGCGACTGGGAGGCCGCTGCCGAGCGCTCCAGCGGTTGCATCGGTGAGCGCCGGCGCGAGAAGCGTGTAGATGGCGGCACAGACGACGGCACCGCTTGCGAGTCCCGCGAGGGGCGCGCCCCATGCCCGGGGGAGCAGTTCGTGGCGGCGAAGGAGGAAGGCGAGCAGGGCAACGCCGGCGAGAGCGGCTCCGACAACGCTGCCAACGGTGAGGCCAGCGACGGTCGTTCCCGCGCCCATCCACGGGAGGAACGCGGCGGCGAGGGCGACGCCTGCAAGCGCGACCCCTACGCTGGCCGCAGGGCTCTGTGACATACCGGGTGGTAGGCGGGGACGGCTAAAATCGCTACGGTCTCACTGAATCCAATACGGTTCTTTGTCCTCGACGGCCTGCGCTTCTTCGAAGTCGCCACCACCGAGCAGGCCGCGGGCGGCGCGCTTGCCCCACTCGACTGCGGGCTGGGTGAACGTCTCGACGCCGTAGAGTTCGCCCGCGAGCACACACGCGGCTTCCATCTGGTAGAGCAGGTTCCCGATACCTTCCGCATCGACGCGGTCGAGTTCGATGCGGACGTTCGGCTGGTTCGCCGCCGCGAGCGAGGCTTCGGTCGCGCGGAACTCGGCGTCTAAGAGGTCGCCAAGCGAGTTCCCACTGAGGTAGGCAAGCTCTTCTGCGTCGGTCTCCGGAATCTCGCGGTCTTCGCGGTCGCGCGGGCGAACGAGCGTCACGAGCTTGTCGTTCGGCCCGGCGCGGTACAGTTGGAGTTGTGAGTGCTGGTCGGTCGCCCCGAGCGCGCGCACCGGCGTCTGGCCCATGCCGTCTTTACCCAAGCTTTCGGCCCAGAGCTGGGCGAACCACTCGGCGAACGGCTCTAACGCCTCTGCGTAGGGCACCATCGCGTTGATGCTCGCCCCGCGGAGGTCGAGCGCGTAGGCAATCGCGCCGTAGGCGTAGGCAGGCGAGTCGAACAGCGACCCAGAAAGCGACTTCATCGCCTCTCTACCGCCTTCGAGGACGCCTTCGATGTCGCCGCCCATGATGGCCGCCGGGACGAGCCCGACCGCAGAGAGCGCAGAGAACCGGCCCGGAACGCCGTCAGGAACCTTGAGCGTCGGGAGGTCGTGGGCGTTTGCGAGTTCCCGGAGCGGTCCCTCGTCACCCGTCGTCACGAGCGTCCTGCTGGCCCAATCGACGCCTGCGGTTTCCATCGCGTCGCGGACGATGAGGAAGGTGGCGAGCGTTTCGACGGTCGTGCCCGAGCGCGAGACGACGTTGACGGCGGTTTTGTCGAGCGGGAGGTTGTCGAGGACGGCGGAGGTGTGTTCGGGGTCAACGTTGTCGAGGACGTAGGCGTTCTCGATGCCGAGTGCGGTGGAGATGGTGGCCGCACCGAGGGCGCTCCCACCGATACCGACGGTGAGGACGGCCTCTGCGTCCATGAGCGAGGAGACGGCGTCATGAATCTCGGCTGCCTCCGTTCGCTGCGGGAGGTTGAGCGCTTCGTAGCCGTGTTCGTGCGCCGTGCGGCCCTGTTCGATGCGTTCGTGGGCGAGCGCGACACGCGCATCTAATCGTTCTAGGGCCGCTTCGGTCACACCGGGCTTTGCGACCGAGGCGAGTGCGTTTCCGACGTCCAGGTGCATAGGGAACCCCTCGGGTGGAAGGATAAAATGATTGGTGTATCACGGCCGTGAGAGGTATGCGACAGAAGCTGTCAGCCGCCGTCTCCTGTGGCCCGACAGAACGAGCATATCGCGTGGTTTAATCGGGTCGCTCGCCAACGTCGGGTCATGACAGCCGGTGGTACCAACGAGTCGGACGACGCCTACCGTGGCGTGCTCGGCGCGATTCCCTACGCGCTTCGGGCGAGCGACTCACTGCTGTTTCGGTCGTACGTCGTCGTTGGCTCGCTCGCCTCGGTGCTCGTCACGCTCATCATCACGTTCGCGCTTATCGTACTCATCGCCGCCACGTCGAACGTTCCCGGCGGTTCGCTCACTCTCTCGCGGTCGTTCTACGTCGTCATCGGGATTCTCGTCCTCGGCCCGCTGCTCGCACCCATCCTCTTTGTCGCCCGTCGCCACCGCCGCAACCTGCCCGTGAGCGACAACTACGACACGTTCCTCGCGGTTGCAGGCTACGTGTTTCTGTGCTCGCTCTACATCGGCCTCGTCATCTCGGTGCCAGAGTGCTTCGTCCTTGATGGCCAGTTGACGTGTCGTGACCCACCAACCGGGCTGTTTGCGCCGGTGATCTCTCTCCTCTATGCACTGCCACCACTCACGAGCCTACTGCCACCGCTTCTGGCCGCCCTCCTTATCTTTGCAGTCCATCGCCGCCTGCGTTAAAATTTGTCAACGGTTTAAGTGTGGCGCCTTCTAGCATCTACCATGGGCACAGCCTTCGACGACTTGGCGTTTCTCGCCGGGTCTGAGAATCGGCCTGCCGTTTTACTTGCCGTCACAGAGCGACCGCACACCCGCGACGAACTCGAAGCAGAGACTGGAGCATCTCGCGTGACGCTCGGCCGCATTCTCGCAGACCTCACCGACCGGGGGTGGATACGTCGTCGTGGGCGACAGTACGAGGTGACCGGGCTTGGTCGCCTCGTCGCCAACGCGTACAAGACATTTTTCGAAACCATGGAGACGGTCGCCCAGCTGCAGCCACTCGCGCCGTGGCTGCCGGTCGAAGACTTCGGCTTCGACATCGACCGACTCGAAGACGCTTCGGTGACCATCCCCACGCACTCAGACCCGCTTGCACCCTACCGTCACGCGGCTCACACTCAGCGCCAAGCGTCGTCGCTTACGGTGCTCACGAACGCAACCGCCCCCCAGAACATCGAGGTCATCTGGCGGCGCACCACTGCCGGTGACCTGACCATCGACGCCATCCTCACCCACGATGTCATCGACACCATCCAGAACGACGAGCAGATGGCGTCCATGTTCCGCGATATTTTGGCCTCCGGACAGGCGGATATCCGGCGCTACAACGGCGATATTCCGTTCATCGTCGCCGTGGCCGACGACCTGGTCGATATTGCGATTGCCGACGAAGGCGGCCTGCCTCGGGGGCTTATCCAGGTCGTAGACGAGGAGGTGCGGTCGTGGGCAGAACAGACCATCGCCCGGTATCGGGAGCAATCGATGGAGCTGTCGGTCGAGTCATTTGCTGGCTGAGGCGTACACGAAACGCAGAAAACCCGCGAGCGCCTAGCGCCGCCCATGGAACAGACGGGCACGTTTCTTTGTACGCACGCCGAGGCGGAGTCTGCGATTCTCACCGACGTTTCGACCGGGCAGGTACATACCCTCGGGTCGAATCCCGGCATCGAGGAGGGCGACGCCATCGAGGGAACCCTCGCGCCCGAACCGCCGATGGAGGTGTCGTGGGAACTCGTCTCCGTCGAACGCCGCTGGCAGATTCCAGTCGAACGCAGCGACGAGACGCCGACGCAACTCGAAAAAGACCTCGCTGCGGCACAAGAAACAGGAGAACTCACCACACGCGAACGCGCGGGCATCGGCGAGATTCACGTCCTGACCGTCGACGCTGACCGAACTGACGCGGCCGTCGAAGACGTTCTTGAAGACCAAGCGACCCGCGAGCGTGCCGCGCGCCTCGGGGTCAACCGCGTCGAAATCCGTGCGCAGGCGGGCGTCGTGGCGGTTCGTTACTTGCCCTGAGGCGCGGCCTGACTCTGGACGAGCCAGCCGCCCCGAATCCCACAGGCTTCGCGCTCTACGTACTCGATTTCGGTGGTTTTGCCGACGCGCTCGCCACCCTCTATGGCCTCTATTCTGAGCGGCACGTCGAGTGAATCGCCACAACAGCCCACGTCGAGAAACTCGTCGTATACGTCGCCAACGGCGGGTTTCCCGAGGGTTTTCGTGAGATATGCGCGGAACCACGGCGTGTCGAGTTGCCCCCGTCCCCACCCGCTCAGGTCTGCCGGGTAGGAGACGACAACGCGCGCTGCATCGCTCATGGCATCTCCTATGCGTGCCATCCACAAGCACCTTGTGGGACAGACGAATTTCGTTCACTTCACAATTTCGTATAAGAAGGCTTATTCGACGGGAATAAGGACCCACAGGTATGGTCGAGTTCGAGGTACCGGAAGTCGATTTCTCCCGGTACACCAACCGCCAGTTGGCGGCGGTGCCCCTCGGAGTGCTCGCCGTTGCGCTGCTCATCATCGCTGGGTGGACCGCGATGACGGGTGCGCCGGTCACCCCTGGCATCGCGTTCACCGGCGGCACCGAATTACAGATACAGACGACCGATTCACCGGCCCAAATCGAAGCGACGTTCGACACGCCGGTCGAGTCAATCCAACCGATTCGTTCCACGGACGATACCTACATCGTGACGTTCCAAGCGACCGATGACGGCACGTCCGCCACCGCCATCGAGCAACAGGCGCGGGATGCAGGCTACACCGTCGAGTCCTCACAGAGTCGCTCCCCGAGTTTCGGGGCTGAGACCCAGCGACTTGCGCTGCTTGGCGTGCTCATCGCGTTCCTCGGGATGAGCACCATCGTCTTCATCCTGTTTCGCTCGTTCGTCCCGTCGATTGCCGTCGTCCTCTCTGCGTTCTCGGACATCGTGATTCCGATTGCGCTGATGAACATCTTCGGCATCAAACTCTCGCTCGGGACGGTCGCTGCGCTGTTGATGCTGATTGGTTACAGCGTCGACTCTGACCTCCTGCTCAACAACCACATCCTGCGCCGAAGCGGCGACTTCTATGAATCCACGTATCGTGCGATGCGTACGGGTGTCACGATGACGCTCACGTCGCTCACCGCGATGGCTGTGATGACGGTCACAGCGTTCCTCTTTGGGATTCCGTTGCTGCCGTCGATTGGGATCGTCCTCGTCTTTGGCCTCACCGCTGACCTGATGAACACATACATGCTCAATCTGAGCCTGCTTCGCTGGTACAAATTCGAGGGGGTGGCCCGATGATTTCCGTCCGCGAAAACTGGCGGATTTACCTGTTGGTCATCCTCATCGTCCTCTCGGGGGTCGCCCTGTTCGCGCCGCCCGGCGGCGCAAGCGACGGTCAAGCCGGAACCGCTGATACGGGGCCGACCAACCTCAAGTACGGCCTCGAACTCTCCGGCGGGACGCGCATCCGCGCGCCGCTCGTCGGCTTCACCGCAGAGGACGTTGCGGTCACCGGCGACAACGACCGCGAGGTCGCAAGCACCGTCGCCTCCCAACTCAACATCTCGCGGACGGACGTTCGCGTTGCGCCCCAGACCCGGACGGTCGAGGTGTTCACGAACAACGTGACGAAAGCCGAGTTCGCAAGCGCCCTGCAAGCGGCGGGCCTCGATGCGAGCGAGGAAAGCATCCGCGATGGCGTCACCGCAGAAACCCGTCAAACGGCCGTTGCGGTGCTCACGGAGAAAATCAACCGCATCGGTCTCTCTGGCGGGACGGTCCAGCAGGTCGAGACCACAGAGGAGACGTTCATTCTGATTGAGGTGCCAAACCAGAACCGCTCTGACGTTATCAACCTCATCGGCGACCGCGGGAAGGTCGAAATCGTCGCCGAGTTCCCCGCCCAAGGCAACGGCACGACCGAATATCGACAGGTTTCGATGCTCACGCAGGGTGACTTCACCGAAATCGGCGCGCCCCAGCAGGGGCAGGGCAACGACCCGCCATCCGTACCCGTCGCGCTGAACGACGAAGCCGCCCAGAACTTCTCAGACGGGATGCAGAAGTTCGGCTTCACGAGCCAACAGGGCATCCAGAACTGTCGGTACGAATCGACGCCCGACGACCCCGGCTACTGTCTGCACACCGTCGTTGACGGCCAAGTCGTCTACTCGGCGTCGATGTCCTCCGGCCTCGCGGGCATCATCCAGAACGGCGATTTCGTCAACGACCCGTCGTTCACCATGACGACGACGAACATGTCCGAGGCGCGCGCCCTGCAGGTCAACCTGCAGGCCGGTGCGCTCCCGACGTCCCTCGACATCGAGGGTGAAGGGACGACGTACTTCCTCGAACCCGCACTCGCCTCCGAGTTCAAGCTGTTCAGCCTCATCACCGGCATCATCGCCGTCCTCGCCGTCGCCGGGATGACCTACCTTCGCTACGGCAAACTCGAAATCGCCGCGCCGATGGTCGTCACCGCGCTCGCAGAAGTCGTCATCCTGCTCGGCTTCGCCGCGGCCATCGACCTCGCGCTCGACCTCTCGCACATTGCGGGGCTCATCGCCGTGATTGGCACCGGGGTGGACGACTTGGTGATTATCGCAGACGAAATCATCCAGTCGGGAGAAATCAAGACCAGTCGCGTGTTCCGCGACCGCTTCCGCAAGGCGTTCTGGGTCATCGGTGCGGCCGCCGCGACGACTATCGTCGCCATGAGTCCGCTCGCGGTGCTCAGCCTCGGTGACCTCCAAGGATTCGCCATCATCACCATCGTTGGTGTGCTCATCGGCGTGCTCGTCACCCGCCCGGCCTACGGTGACGTGCTGCGCAACCTGATGAACATCGACTAACGCGGCTCGTTTTTAATTTTCTGCACTCGCCTCTCGCCCGTGTTCGAAGCCCACGCCCGCAGCGAACCCGAACGACGCTAATCCGAATCCGAGTGCAGCAATCCCGATAGTCATCTCGGTCGCACTCCCGTTCAGCAATGCAATACTCCCGAACGTCGTCACCCCGGCGAACGCACCGCTGACCCAGCTCGGCCCTTCAGTGCTTCGCAGCAGCTCTGCATAGCGAATCCAGAGCGCCGTTCCGACGCCGTACACTTGGGCGACGCCGAGCAAGACCAACCACGAGGTCTCAGGCGGCGGCGCAAACAGATAGACGAACCCCGTGACGCCAATGGCGACAGCGACAGATAGCGCGTAGCGAACAGCCCGTTCCATACGAACCGTTCAGCACATCATCACTTAATTCCGCGTTCAGTGGCCACCCGAGACGAGATTTAACCCAATCACCCCGACGACGATGAGGCCGATGAAGCCGAGCCGCGAGAGCGTGGCTGGTTCGTCGAACAGGTACATCCCGAGAATCGCGGTTCCAACCGCACCGATGCCCGTCCACACGGCGTAGGCCGTCCCGACGGGGAGGGTCTCGACGGCTTTCGCGAGCAGCACCATGCTGATGACGAGCGCGACGACGGTTCCGGCGGTCGGAATGGGTTTCGTGAGGCCCTCAGAGTAGCCAAGGCCAATTGCCCACGCAATCTCGAACAGCCCCGCGACGAACAGTAGATTCCACGACATTGTCGACTGCTTTGTCCGCCCGCCCGCTATATCTGCTGTTTTCGCTCTAAAACTCGCTCAGGCCCGCTTGTTCGCGGGCAGCGAGGGCATCTTTGCTCGTCTGCCACGACGCGCGCGCACAGCCGGGCAGTTCGCCGTGTTGTTCGACGAACTCCGTGAGAAACGTCTTCGTCGTCGGGTCGCTCGGATAGCCGCTGCCGACGTCGCCGTACTCCGTGACTAACTCCGCGACGTGGGCGTCGCGGGCGACTTTGGCGATGATGCTCGCCGCGCCCACGATGCGGTAATTTTCGTCTGCGCCGTGTTCCGCGCGGAGGGTGACGTTCTTATCGAGTTTGCCGGCTACGCGACGGGCGAAGCGCGCTTCGTCGGTGTCACAGGCGTCTACGATGCCTTCCATGTCGTCTGCGAGAATCTGGCGGAGAGCGTCTGCCTGCGCGCGGACGGTGAGCGTGTTCAGGTCCGTTTCGGGGTCGTCAATCTGCGAAACCGTCACCTCCGCGATGCCGATGGCGACGTTCGGCGAGGCGCGGAGGGCGTCTGCGAGTTCTTCGCGGCGGGCGGGCGTGAGAAACTTCGAGTCGGTGATGCCGTCCGGGAGTACGTCCTCGTCGGGCACGCTCACGGCGGCGGCGAACATCGACCCGAGGACGGGCCCGCGCCCGGCCTCGTCAGCACCAAAGTGCCCAGTCATCACCCGAACGTTGCAGAGCAACTAAAAAACGTTTCTGCCCGCTAGTCGAGGAAGAACTCCTCGGCTTCGAACGGTTCGTCTTCGCCTTCGACCGCGAGCACGTCGAGGGCGGTCACGACGGCGTTCACCCCGAGGATGCCGGCCAAGCTCGGTTCGGTGCGGCCGTCGTCCCCGCTCACGAGTTCTTTGATGTAGAGCCCACCCGCGCCGTGGATGGTGAGGTCTGCGTGGTATTCGTCCACCAGTTCGCCTTCGATGTCGTACACCTCGCGCACGCGGGTCAGGTTCGCCCGGCGGTGGTCGACGCGCTGGGGCGTGTACTGCTCTACGGTCGCGCCGTCGAGTTCCCCGATTGCCGCCTGTAAGTCTTCAACGGTCACCGGATGCGCGAACTTCACGTCCATGCGGTAGGTCTTCGACGCGTCGTGTTCCTTGACGCGCTCGACCATCTCGTAGGTGCACGCGCGCAAACCTTCGACCTCGATTTTCCCATCTGCCTGTTCGTTGACCGCGTCCTCAAGCGCGGCCAAATCGACGTGGCGAATCTTCGGATTCGAAATCTCCATCACGAACGGGCGGCCGGTCCCGAGCATGAGCGCGTCTACGTCCTCGCGGCCCGCGCCGTGAAACGTGGTTGCCTCGCCATCCATCGCTTCGAGCAGCGGCGGTGCCGCGAGCTGTTCGACGCTTTCGGGGTAGCGATACCCGCTTCCGGCACAGACGTGACATGGCTTGCCGCGAATCGTCCCCGTCTCGTTGCACTCAGAACACGGCCACTTCGTCTGGGGGATGTCGCGTTCGAGTTTGCGATATCGGCCGTAGACGAACGTCGAGTGGTTGCGCATCTCGACTGTATCGCCCTCTAAATCGAGCGTGAACATCACGTGCGGGCGGCCGAAGTCAACCTCCGTCTCGGTGAGCCGCCCGATGCGCTTGCCCACCTCGCGGTTGAACTCGGATTTGAACTGCTCGCCTGCGTCCTCGGGGAGGCCCGCGCTCTCGCGCAAGAGCAGTTCGTTCTCCTCGATGAGCGGTGGCGTGCGCGTGCCGACCTGATACGTGTCGAATTCGAGGCCCTCGACCGATTCGGCGGCGCGCGCTGCCCACTCGTCGAACGTCGCACAGAGGCCTTCACAGACCCAGCACTCCGAAACGTCGGTGGGTTCGTAGGGTTCGTCGTCTGCCAATGCCACGGCGGTCCGCAGCGCGTTCCCGCGCTGTTCGTTGGTGAGGCCGAAGCTCCGCTCGGCGAACACCCGGCCCAGACAGGAATCGCAGACGGGGCCGTTCTCTCCGACCGCTCGCGCATCGTCGAGAATCGTCATTATCGAATCTGTGTCCCGCTCGGATTAACAGTCTTGGTTTTACTGTAGCTTGCGCGAACGTGTTAGTTGGTTAAGATATTTGGGTGCCGCTCACGAACCGGCGTGTATGGCGTCCTCTAACCGTCCGCTTCTCACCACCGCAGCCGTCTGGTTTGGCGCATTTCTGTTGTTCACCCTTCCGACTGCGTCCGTTCTCGTCTACAGCGTCGAACTGCTCGCAGGAGCCGCAGGCGCAGCGTCGCTGCTCACCGGGACTGCAGCAAACGCGCTCCATTTCGCCGCGGTCATCGTCGGTGCGCAAGTCGCCTCCGACATCGCTGCGGTCAGACTCCACGGCTTCGCGTACTTACACCAAGGCCGTCGAGGGTTGCGCCTCGCACGTCATCTCCTCCACGTCCTCGTGGCGCTCGCAACGCTCCTCGTCGTCGGCTCACTGCTCGTTGCAATCACCCAGTGGAGTCTCGACACCGGCAACACAGTGTATTTGGTGTTCATCGGGGCGGTCGTTCTTGCGCTCTGCTGGGTTGCGCTCCGGACAGTGAGGGCGTTCAGACAGGGGCTTCACGAACCGATTGGCACGGACGGCGACTGGCTCGCGGCAACGAGCAAAAAGTGAGTGCAGGTTATACGGTCGAGAGTTCGATGGAACTCGTCTGGGTCGCACCGGTTTCGTCGGTGACCCGCAGGGTCATCTCAAGGATACCGCAGTAGTCGAGTTCGACCTCGGTGGTTTCACCCGTTCGTTCGTACTCGCCGTCTCCGTCGATGTCCCACTCGTAGGAGACAATCTCGCCGTTTGGCGAACTCGATTCATTCCCTGAGAGGGTCACCACCGCGCCCGAGTCAAAGTCAAGATTCTCCGCGTTTTCCGGGTCGGTCGTGATGACCGCCTCGACGGGTGCGGTTTCCTGATACGGCGTGTCATCGACAAGCGTGTGTTCCGGGCCGGGGGCGCTCTCGCTTGCGGCGAGCGCGTGGATGCTTCCAACCTCGCCGTTCGGTGGCACTCCTGGGCCAGTCACCTGCACATAGAGGTGGTCGTTCGCCGGGACGGCCGTTCTGACGTAACTGTCGTCTGCGTTCTCGTCTACGCCGTAGCTCCACTGTTCTGCGCCGTCAGTGGAGATGGCGAACACCACCGGGCGGGCGTAACTCGACCCGACGTACGTCGAACCGTGCTCGAAGTAGCCCAGCTCTTTTTCGTCTATGACGGAGGCTTCAGTCGGGTAGGTTCCGCCGACATATACCGTTCCGGCACTGACCGACGGAATGCTTCGCAACTCGGCTGCCGTCGTGAACTGCCACTGTTCTTCACCCGTCTCGGCGGAGAGCGCGTGGAGCGCGCCAACGCGTTCGTTGTCTTCCGGTGCGGCCGGCCCGTTTGCGGCGCGTTCGGTGCTGTCGTCGCTTGCGACGTACACCGTCCCGTCTGCCACGGCGGGCGCGCTCAGCCGATTCGGGACGCTGTCTGCGAAGTTCGCAAACACCTGCGTCTCCCAGACGACCGAGCCATCTCCAGTCGAGAGCGCCCATACCGTGTCCGAAGTCGGTGCCGCGCCGTCGCTCATCGTCAGATAGAGCTGGTCGTCGGTGGCCGCGAGGGACGCGGCGTCCGCGCCGTCTGGCAGCGGTGCTTCCCACTGGACGGTGCCGTCAAAGCCAACTGCGCCAATCGTCTGTGGCGTGGCGACGTAGAGTGCGTCCCCACCCGCCGCTTGGGCGCGAATGCTGTTGTCGGTGGCTATCTCCGCCGTCCACTGCACGTCGCCCGTCGCTGCGTCGAGGGCGTAGATTGTCGCCCCTGAGACGGCGTAGGCCGTCCCGTCGCGGACGAGTACCGCGTCATCGGGTTCTCTCGGTTCCATGCTCGTCCACAGCGTCTCGCCGGTCTCTGCGGAGAGCGCCATGACGCCGCCGTTCGGCGGGGTTTCGTCCTGTCGGTCGCCGCCCGTGTAGACGACTGCGGGTTTTGCGGCGACGAACACGCGGCCGTCAGCGACGGTCGGGGCCGCCATCACCGCGCCAATCGTGTCGTCAGAGCGAATCCACCGGACGCCGCTACTGGTGGCATTGTACGCCGCAACTTCGCCGCGACTCTCGTCGATGTCGTAGGACGCGATCGTGCCGATGTAGGCAGTTCCGGAGACCACCGTCACGTCGGTCGGGTCTCCAGAGAGGTCGTCACCGGGTGTCCAGCCGGGGGCTGCATAGGGGCGTGGCCCCTGTCCTGTAGTGTATCCCGTCCGCCCGACTGTGCCGCGGCTCACGGGCCAGTCAGGCTCCTCACCGGCCGGAGCGACTGCGAGCGCGTTCGTACCAAGCAGGCCAGTTGCGGCGGTGATGCCGATACCTTTCAGGAACGTCCGTCTGGCGGGTCGGGACATGTGTTTGACAAAAGACGAATCTCGCACCTAACTATAGGTTAGCTAACATCAACTGGGCTGACTGTTCATCTGCGTTTCTGGTGTTTCAGCGCCCGCAGACGGGCGATTTCGGGTTATTTTTCTGAACTATCCCGTCGCGTCCGCTCGCGTCTCTCGGGACGAAAAACAGCGGTCTCATCCGATTGGTGGCACGTCGTGGCAGTATCGGTGCACGGTTAGGTGGCGATTTCGTCCTCGATGGCTCCCACTCGCTCCATCTGTTCGACCATCAACACGCCGTAGATGCCGCGCTTGCTCTCGTCGAGTCGGTGCGTCTTGAGGTGGGTTCGAGCCAGTTCTTTCAACGTCGTTCGGTCTGTGGCCTCCACCCCACTCCGGACGTAGCGTTGGCCACAGACTGGACAGGTGATTATCCCGTACTTCCCCATATCCACTGTTCTGCCCGTCACAGCAAGAAACTTGCGGACGTTATCGAATAGTGTCATATGGAGACCGCTATAGGGTCGTCCTTTGAACTGTGACTATCCCAAAAACATATATTATTCGAGGCGGGTCATTCGCCGCCGTCACCGACGACGCTGTCGGGGGTGGCAACCGGCGCTGCTGGCGGCTCGTCGGCCATCGTGACCACGCGCTGTGGGAACGGGATTTTGATGCTCTCGCGGGTGAACGCCTGATAGATGCGCTTGTTCATCTCGTGGGTGGCTCGGCCGCGCAAGACGGGGTCGCCAATCCAACACAGCAGTTCAAAGTCGAGCGCTGAGTCGCCAAAGCCCCGGAATCGCACGCGTGGATGGGGCTGCTCGAGGACGAGGTTTTCAGCATCCGCCTCTGCGAGCAACACCTCCTCGACGCGGTCTATGTCAGTGCCGTAGGCAACGCCCACGGGGAGACGAATCCGGCGCTCGCGCTCGGGGGTCGATTCGTTCACGATGCGCGCGGAGTTGAGCACGGCGTTTGGCACCGTCACGAGCATGTCGTCGCGCGTGCGAATGACGGTGCTGCGAATCGAAATATCCTCGACCCGACCGCGTTCGCCCGACTCTAAGACGATGTAGTCACCCACGGCGTAGGTGCCGTCGAAGTAGAGTGCGATGCCGCCGAAGAAGTTTGCAATCGTGTCGCGGGCGGCAAGGCCAACCACGATACCGATAATCCCCGCAGACGCGAGAAACGGCGTGATGTCGATCTGCCAGAGTGTAAGCAAGAGGAAGATGGTTGCGCCGAGAATGACCGCCGTCCAGACGTTTTGGAAGATCGGGACAACCGTTTGGTCGAACTCACGTTCGTTGGTGACCACTTTCGACACCTTCCGCCCGAGGCGGGTGAGCGTGAACGCCCAGAGGACGGTGAGCGTCGAAAGCGTCCCGGCGAGCAGTGGTGCATCCACCGTCGGCGCGAGGCCGAGCGGGACGGTTGCGATGTACGCCCCGATGAGGACGACCGAGACGTAGAGCGGCGCTTGGATGGTCTTGAAAATCACGTCATCAACTTCGCCCTCGATGCGCGCGGTCAGATGCGGAATGACCGTCTTCCCGAGTAGTTCAATCCCTTTTGCGACGAGGAGCGAGACGGTAATCGTCACCAACACCCCTTGCCACGGCGGGAGCGCGAGCAGCGCCTCGCGCAGTAACAGTTCGATTTCCGCCACCGTTGTCATAGCTGACAGTTGGGCAGACGCGAGATAAAACGTGGTGTCGCCGTCACTCCATCTCGATGAAGATGCGGGCGATTTCCTCTAGGTTTCCAACGGGCGTGATGTGAGCCGTGTGGTCGGTCAGCAGTGGTGGGCCAAGGAACGAAGAGACGGCCCCAAAGTCGTCAGATTCGAGAATGAAGTAGAACGTGTGTTCGTTGGTTGCGACGTACGCGCCCTGGAGGTGGATTCCCTGTTCCTCTGCACGGGTGTGCATGGTCGAAATCCACTCGCGGGCGTCGTCGGCTCGGTCTTCGCGCGCCCAGCAATGGTCTGGGCTGTGTGTGAGCGTTGCGATGAATTGCATGATTGTGTCTGGTTTTTCACCTCTCTATTCTCCATCCCATCCGTTCACCTAGCACCCTCACCGTTCACCTCTCTATGGAGATACGGTGGCTGGGCTGAAAACCTCCCGCTCAGGAAATCCGAACTACCTTTGTACTCCCGCGAATCTGTCAGGATATGAATTCGTGGCTGCTTGCCCTCGTCGTCGGCATCTTACAGGGCATCTTCGAGTGGCTCCCCATCTCCAGCGAGGGAAACATCACCCTCTTTCTCACGGCGTTTCAGGGCGTCTCGCCGCAAGTTGCCGTCCAGTTCTCGCTGTTTCTCCACGGCGGGACGGCCGTCTCCGCGCTCGCGTACTACCGAGACGAAGTGGTCTCGGTGCTCGCCTCGCTCCCACAGTGGCGACCGCGCGAGGCCTTCGAGAGCGACACGGCAGACCTCTCGTTTCTCGCCCTCGCCACGCTCGCCTCGGGCGTAGTCGGCCTCGTCGCCTACACTGCGCTCATGGACCTCGCCTCGGCGCTCACGGGCAGTGCGTTCGTCGCGCTCATCGGCGTCTTGCTCGTCGTGACCGGCATCGTCCTCCGGAGCGCAGACCGGCTTTCGCTCGGGACTCGCGAGGAACCAACCCTGTTCGACGCCGTGCTCGTCGGCGGCCTCCAAGGCCTTGCCATCCTCCCGGGTGTGTCGCGGTCTGGAACCACCGCGAGCGCGCTGCTCCTTCGCGGCCACGACGGGCCGTCTGCACTTCGTCTCTCGTTTTTGCTCTCGATTCCGGCTGCGTTCGCCGCGGGTGCGCTCACCGTGCTCACCGAGGGCGTTCCGGCCATCGACCCCGGCCCGGCGCTGTTCGCGCTCGGTGTCGCCGCCGTCGTGGGCTATCTGACCATCGACGCGCTCATGCGAGTCGTCCACCGGGTTGCGTTCTGGGCGATCTGTGTTGGGCTTGGCTCACTCGCCATTCTTGGCGGAGTGCTTACACTCGCCTGACCTGTCGCATTATAGGTCTTTACACAGAACGTTCTTACTCCCTGATGTCAATGTAGTGTACATGGGTGTTAGAACAGCCGTCGTACTGGCGGCAGGGGAGGGGACTCGCTTACATCCGTTGACGCGCAACCGTCCGAAGCCGATGCTTCCGGCGGCGAACCGTCCGGTAATGGCCTACGTCTTTGATGCGCTCATCGACGCAGGCATCGAACAGATTCACGTGGTCGTCGGCTACAAGCGCGACCGCGTCCAGGAGTATTTCGGCCACTCCTACCGGAACGTACCACTTACGTACCACATCCAGGAAAAACAGCTCGGGAGCGGCCACGCCCTGTTACAGGTCCAGGAGGCCGTCACCGAGTCGATGATCGTCGTAAACGGCGACCGCGCGCTTGAGGCGGGCATCATCAAAGACGTGATAGATGCCTACGAACAGTACGGCACGCCCGCGCTCGCCGTCCTCGAACGCGACCACCCGAACCGCTACGGGACGGTCGTCTTAGATGGCGGACGCATCCAACAGCTCGTCGAGAAGCCGGACGTGGCCATCTCACGGCTCATCAACGCCGGGGTGTACGCCTTCGATGCGTCGATTTTCGACGCCATCGACCAGACGCCCCGCGAAGACGGCGAACTCGCGCTCACCGCGACTATCTCGCGGCTCATCGACGAGGGCACCGTGGTTCGCGGCGTGCGCACCGAAGGCATGTGGGTGGATGCAACCTACCCGTGGGACATCCTCCACATGAACCGTGAACTGCTCGCGCGTGGGCGCGTCGAGGAGCCAAGCGAAGACGGTGAGGTGTGGGTTGCAGACAGCGCGCTCGTCCACGAGGACGCAACGCTGCTCGGCCCCGTCGTCATCGGTCCCGATTGTGTGGTCGGCCCCGGGTCGGTCGTCGGCCCGAACGTCGCCCTCGGGCGTAACGTCACGATTGGTGCCAACGCGACCGTCGAGCAGTCGGTCATCGACGCGGACACCCGGGTCGGCCCCGGCAGCGTCCTCATCGATTGTGTGACCGGCCAGGACGTCCACCTCGGCGCGAGTACCATCGTGCCCGGTGGTCCGGCGGACGTGCGCATCAACGCACAGGTGTACGAAAATCAAGAACTCGGCGCGGTGTTCGCAGACCGAGTTAGAGCAGAGGGGGCAATCAGCGTCGCACCGGGCACGCTCGTGGGTTCGGGAGCCCACCTCCACACGGGGGTGCAGATTTCGGGCTACATTGTAGAAGGGGCAGAGGTGATGAGATAATGTGTGGAATTATTGGCTGCGTTGGCCGAGAGGGGGAAACGTTAGATGTACTGATGAACGGGCTGTCGAAGCTCGAATACCGCGGCTACGACTCGGCGGGTGTCGCGCTCGTAAACGATGACATCTCCGTCGTCAAGCGCCAGGGGGAACTCGTCAACTTAGAGCAGGCGGTTCAGGGAACCGGCTTGAGCGGTCGCCTCGGCATTGGCCACACCCGGTGGTCAACCCACGGCCCGCCAAACGACCGCAACTCCCACCCGCATCAAGATTGCACGGGCGATGTGGCGGTGATTCACAACGGCATCATCGAGAACTACCAGACGCTGCGTGACGAACTCACAGAGCAGGGCCACGAGTTCCAAAGCGACACTGACACGGAAGTGGTGTCCCACCTCATCGAGCGAAATCTCGACGCGGGTATGACGCAGAAAGAGGCGTTCTACGACGCCATCAAGACCATCGAGGGGAGCTACGCGATTCTCGCCGTGTTCGCGGGTCACGACACCATCTACGCGGCGCGCCAAGACTCGCCGCTCGTCCTCGGCATCGCAGAAGACGCGACGTACCTCGGCAGTGACGTTCCTGCCTTTCGCGATTACACCGACCAAGTGGTGTACGTAGAAGACGGTGAAATCGCCGTCATCAACGAGCGCGAGTGGTACGTGACCGACCACTCGGGGACACACCACGACAAAGAGGTTCACACCATCGAGTGGAACGCAGAGGAGACGGGCAAGAGTGGCTACGACCACTTCATGATAAAGGAGATTCACGAACAGCCCCGCGCGCTGCGTCAGTGTCTCCGCGGCCGGATGAACGAACTCACTGGCTCGATTACCATCGAAGAACTCGGTGAGTTACAGCCAACGGGCGTCCAGTTCGTCGCTTGTGGGACCTCGTATCACGCTGCGATGTACGGTGCAGAACTGTTCCGCGAAGCCGGGATTCCGGCCCAAGCGTTCCTCGCGAGCGAGTTCACCACCTCGCCACCGCCCGCGGGCGACGACCTCGTCATCGGTGTCACCCAGTCCGGTGAGACCGCAGACACGCTCTCTGCGCTGCGCGAGGCAAAGCGCCGTGGGGCGACCACGCTTGGGGTCACCAACGTCATCGGGAGCACTGTTTCGCGGGAGTGCGACCACGTCTTTTACATCCGCGCTGGCCCCGAGATTGGGGTCGCCGCCTCGAAGACGTTCGCCTCGCAGCTCGCCGCGATGACGCTGCTCGTCATGGCAACCGCGCCGGTCAAATCCTCGACCAAGCGCGACATCATCGAGGCGTTCCGCGACCTCCCGAGCGCGGTGCAGGCGATTCTCGACGAAGCGCCTCTCACCGAAGCCATCGCAGAGAAGTATCTCGATGCCGATGCGTACTTCTTCATCGGCCGGGGACTCAACTTCCCCGTCGCGCTTGAGGGCGCGCTCAAGATGAAGGAGATTACCTACAAGCACGCAGAGGGCTTTGCCGCGGGCGAACTCAAACACGGCCCGCTCGCGCTCGTCTCCGATAAGACGCCGGTCATCGCCATCGTCACCGGCGACGACGAGATTGCGCGAAAAACCATCGGCAACGTCAAAGAAGTCGAGGCACGCGACGCGCCGGTCATCGCCGTCACCGACGGCCAGTCGGACGTCGAACGCTACGCAGACCACGTCATTCGCATCCCTGAGAGCCACCCGCGCACCGCGCCGATTCTCGGGAACGTCCCGCTCCAGTTGCTCGCCTACTACACGGCCGCACAGCTCGGGCGGTCGATTGACAAGCCGCGCAACCTCGCAAAGAGTGTGACGGTCGAGTGACATCCTCCCGCGCCTAAAGGCGCGGGCCTCCCACCCGGTGTTGGCCGGGCAGGTCAATCTTGAGGGTTGGGAGTCTAAGGTTTGCTGGACCGTCAGCCAGTGGCTCTGCCACGAAGCCGTTACTCGTATCCCGTAGAGGGCTTCGAGTTACCTGATTGTTTAACGACGGTCGGCGTGGTCGGCTTACTTTTTGATTTCGACTGGAGGTCGCGGCAAACACCGAACCAACTGCCAGTTTTCCACGCACAGGCTCCAATACGATAATCTGTGGCTTTAATTGTTGGATTCATCCTGTGGCTAAAGCCGCAGTATTCTCCGTGAATCCGTATAATCAGTCGTCGTATTCGGGCGGAACGAACGCCGCCGAAACTGCTTTTCCGATTTTCGTTTCGCCGAGCTCGCGCCATGACAGCCCCACGCGCGTCCCAGCGAGTGCGAGGCCGAGGCAGATAGCATACGCACCCATTGCAGGCCGTGTGAGCGTCCCGGTGAGGAGCGCAGCCGCGACCAGCGTGGAGAAGGCGACCACGCCCGCGAGGCCAGCGAACCGCAGTGGCGCACGCGAGAGACGGGCTGTAAGCCGCTTCGTCGCGCGCCGCATCCTCGACGTCTCTACGGCGGGTACAACCGCTTTCGTAAACCGGTCGAGTGCGACGATAACGGGGCCAACGAACCACGACTCGCGCAGGTCGATGACGATAACCTCTGGTTCTGGCTCCGCGGTGAGCCAGCGAAAGAGGTACGACTGTTGTACCCAGTGAGAAAGCTTCTGTCCAGCGCGCGAGATGGCCGAGTTTTCGATTGCCAGCGATAGTGTGGCGCTGAACCTGCCAACTTTCGATTCGGCAATCGCCGCTCGAAGCCGCGCAGTCATGGAGTTTTGTTGACGAGAAGTGTCCGAGTTCATGGAAGTATGGGAGAACGGAAAGCGCGGAATTTCTACGTCTACGTCGTGTCTAGGCGGGGAAAAGAATTTTGTTCTTGCTTCCCGACTATTTTTCTGTGTCATTTGCTAGCGCCAGCAGTAACCTTTATTACGAATAATTTGTTCCATTAATTACTTAGCAGATATATTAGAATAATTATATATTCTCTGCCTTCATATGAGAAGTTGTAATGTCCAGCAGCTCATTCAAAGCCTACCTCGCAGAGAACCCACAGATGACCGGCGCACTGTTCATGCTGATGCTCTTGCTCAGCTCCGTCGGGAACGCGGCAGCCGGTGTGGCTGGAACGGTCAGTGGCCCGTAAATAAGAAGTTATAGTTCGTTGTGCGTCACGTCGCTCGACCACCGAAGTTGACCGTCTATTCTCACCGGGAAATCCTCAAGCACAAACAGTTGTAAGAGCTCATCGCGTGCGACTTCGAACGGTTCGATATCGCCAGCGCTCAGGAAGTACTCGTTGTTCGTCTGGATGTACGGCACCACAAGACTGCCAAGGCCGCGGTCTGCCGTGGGGAACGTTTGCATATTGATTTCGTAGGTCTCTCCTCCAGCAGTCCGGGTAATTTCCCAGAGCAACGGCGTTCCGCTGTCGGCCTGTGCAACCGCGAGGCCACCGTCGCCAATCACAGCGTACTGGCCGCCGACGATGCTCTCGCCTTTGGCAACCTTGAGCGCAGACGAAAGCGGGAAGCCGCCGTTGAGTAGGCGCGCAACCGTACCTCCGATACGAACCGCCCCGCTGTTGATGACATCAGAGAGCGTGACGATGCCGCCAATCGCGCCCTTCTCGATGAGCGCCATTCCCTGGTCGTAGGAAGAACAGGCGTTGAGGAAGAAGGCGTCTACGCCCACGTCGTCGAGCGTGGACACGTCGAGTTTCCCGTCTACGCACTCGAAGCCTTCTGCATCGATGTGGCCGATGTAGTGGAGGAACTCGGTCTGACTCGTGAGCACATCCGCGAGTTCTGCGGTCGTGAGGTCGTGTTTGATGCTCACGTCGAACAGCAACTCAGAGCGCGAGCCGTAGACGCGGTCGACGATGTCGCGCTCTTCGTCCATCTGCGGGTCGTTGCAGACGACGGTGATGTCGATGTCACCGTCCGACAGTTCGCGCGCGAGGTGGTTGTGGAACGCCTGCGTCGTCGTCTTACTCGCGCCGAGTGGCGCGCCGTCACCAACCCACGCCTGTTCGAGCGACGTGACCGCCTGTGGCTTTACGTACGATGTAGGTGCTGCAGACGCTGAAGACGCACTGCGCATGAAACTGCCGTCGCGCAGGAACTCATCGACGAGCGCCATCTGTGCGTCCGCGTGCGCGACCTGTTCTGCCTGTGGCGTGCGCACGACCGCGAGGTCGTCGACGAGGAACGGTAGCGTCTCGACGCTCGTTGGCGACAGCGAAACGTGCGAGGTGAGCTTCCACTCGGGCAAGAACGGTTCGACGGTCTCGAAGGGCACAGAGAGGTACGCTTCGAGCTGCGCGGTGAGCGGCTGGTCGTAGAGCGCGGCGAAGTCGAGCGAGACGCGTTCTTCTATCTCGTGGCGCTCGTGGAGATTCAGCTTATACAGCCCTTCCGTGCGCGTGATGCAGTCTAAGAAGAATACGTGTTTGAGCACGGCTTCGACCGTGTTTTCGAACTCCCGTGGCGTGTCGCCAAGCGGGAACGTAAAGCCCTCCTCGGTGACGAGTCGGGCGTCGAAGCCGGGGACGAGGTCGGCCCCGAGGTAGTACACCAGCGGCGCGGCACAGAAGATGTATCCCGTCTCTGGGGGCACCTCGATGGTGACGCCCGTGTCGGGGTGCACTAGATCCTCGGGGATGTGGAGTTCGTCACCGAGTTCGACCAGCGGCGGGTGACCTCTGAGCGTGGGGTATGAGCGCTCTGGCGTCGTGGTTTTGAGCGCAGAGCCGAACGTCGAGACGGCTGCCATCAAGTCGCGCGGGTCTTCGGTCGTCGTGACGGTTCCAGCCGGGTGCTTGTGGTGTGAGCGCGCTCCGACGAGCACTTCGGTCGGTTCGTCGAACTCGATGTGCAGTTGCTGTGCGTCGCCTGCGAGGGTGAGCGGCCCGCGTGCACGCAGGTAGATCTTCATCGGTGCGCACAGTTCGAGGCTGTACTCACCTTCTGGCAGCACTGCGTCAGCGAAGTGTTCTGCTTCGGCTATCATTTCGCCAGCCGCGTCGCGGACGTACACCGGCACAACGGTTGGGAGGGTAAGCCGTTCGGTGCGGATAGAGACTGCGCCGTCAATCGGAAATGCAAACTCGTCTGTGTCGATACCCGTCGGTGTGACTGGCGTTTTCGAGAGGAGTGAATACCGCCGCCGTTCGATGGCATCAGTGATCTCTAGCCCGGTTCCCCCGTCTAATTCTCGATACGTAATATACACGTGTGCGCTCACCTCGGTGATTGTCCGGCTCTCCCACACCTGACAGTCGTTGCTACCTTACTGTTGTATGAAGGTAAAAATGTATCTACTAGCTTAGAGATACTGTGCGTTGTCATGGTAGGTTATCCACCGCCTCGAATGTCAGCCACGCCGTTGTCACATCATCGTCGCGGAGATGCCATCGTTGTTGGAACGTGCCCGCTCGTTCCCGAAGTTCGACATGAGCGTCGAACAGCTCGGCAAAAAGCGCGACGACGTCCGCTGCATCGGTTTGTAAGTGGGCGTGGCCAAGCCCGCGCGCGTGGCGAACGCGCCAACACAGCGCGTGTAACGCCGTGAAGGTACGTTGTTCGCCATAGTGCTCGATGAGCGACGTAAGCGAATCGACACACACGCGCAACTCTGCGGGCGCAGCGCCCACTTCGAGTGCGGCGATGGCGTCGAACGTGGTCTCGATGAGTGCTGGCAACTCATCGTCGTAGACGTATTCAACGGTCTGGTCACTCCCCGTCGTCGCGGTGGCGACACTTCGCGTGACCGAACACTGCTCGATGATACGCATCTGGCGTGGGTCTGCAGTTCCTGGCACGCGCTCGCGGATGGCATCTGCGGTGGTGTCTGTAAGCACGAACAGCCGTCGTCGTGGTAGCGTGGAATCCCCGAGCATCTGGCGCGAGACGGCGCTAAAGGCTGCTTGAGGAACACTTCCGGTCACGAGAACCATGCTTCCAGCTTGTTTTAGCTGGGTCAGTGCTCGCCCAAACTCCAGTACGTCCGCCTCCTCCAGCGCACCGGGGCTCATGGCTGATAGCCTCTCGCAAGAAGCATAATTGTTTCTAATCTTATGATTGTCAGACAAACGGTACCATCCCTGTAATGTGTTACCATGTGCTTGTGCCGGTAACGGGAAAGTATTTAATGAAAAACTTAGTTACTCAGAACTAGAGTAACTAATGTCCATTCTCGTCACTGGCGGCGACGGCTACATCGGCTGGCCAACCGCCCTCCGCATCGCAGATCGCACCGACGACCGCGTAATTCTCGTCGACAACTTCGCCCGTCGCGGCTGGGTCGAAGAGGTCGGCGCGACGAGCGCCGTCCCCATCATGAGCATCGACCAGCGCCTCGCGGCCGCAGAGGAGTCCCTTGGCCTCTCGAACCTCTCGTTTATCGAAGGCGACCTCACCGAGAAGTCGTTCGTCGATGAACTCCTGACCGTCCACGAGCCGCGCGCGATTGTCCACACCGCGGCCCAGCCGTCTGCGCCCTACTCGCAAATCAACGGCGAGCGCGCGAACTACACCCAGCACAACAACATGCAGGCCACTCGCAACCTCGTCTGGGGCTTAGAGGAACACGGCCTGACCGACACCCACTTCATCGAGACCACGACGACGGGCGTCTACGGCGCACCGACCTTCCCGATTCCCGAAGGCGGCGCGACGATGGAGAACCAAGGCGAGCGCGACGAAGTGCCGTTCCCCGCCATGGCCGGCAGCTGGTACCACCTCACGAAAAGCCACGACGCGGCGAACCTTCGCCTCGCAAACAAGCAGTTCGGCATCCCGATTTCCGACGTGCGTACGGCCATCACCTACGGCACGGAAACTGAGGAAACCCGCGAGGACAGCCGCCTGAAGACCCGCTTTGACTTCGACTACTACTTCGGCGTCGTTTCCCACCGCTTTGCCGCACAGGCTGTCGCGGGCTACCCGCTCACGGTGTACGGCAAGGGCGAACAGCGAAAGCCGTTCATCAGCTTAGAAGACGCCGTCGAGGGCCTCGCACAACTCGCCCTCGCAGACCCAGACGACCGACCCGACGACCTCACCGTCTACAACCAGGTCACCCGCGCCATCAGCATCGTCGAGATGGCGAACACCATCTCCGACGTCGCCCAGGAGTTCGACTACGACGCCGCTGTCAAGCACTTCGAGAACCCACGCGACGAAGACGAGACGCACAAGATGGAGATTGCAAACGAGAAGTACATGGCGCTCATCGGCGAGCAGGCCCAGGACTTCGAGAGCGGCACCCGCGACATCCTCACGACGCTCGCACGCTATGAGGACACCATCACCGCCTACGAAGACCGCTTCCTTCCGAGCGTCTTAGAGGACTAAGCGATGAACGTGCTCGTCACCGGCGGGTGTGGCTACATCGGTAGCGCGCTCGTCCCCCTGCTCCAGCAGAGCCCTGAAATCGAGAACATCGTCATCCTCGACAACTACTCGCTCGGGTCGCCGCGCAACCTGATGGGGGCGAACTTAGACGATTCTATCGACTTTCGCCGGGGCGACGTCCGCGAGTACGGCGACGTCGAAAGTGCCATGCGCGACGTGCAGACGGTGATTCACCTCGCCGCCATCACGGGCGCAGACAGCACCCACGACCGCCGCGAGGAGACCTTCGACGTGAACCTTGAAGGGACGAAAAACGTCCTCACTGCCGCCCGCAAGCTCGACGTCGAAAACGTCGTCTTCGCCTCGTCGTGTAACAACTACGGCCGGGCGACGAGCATGGACCTCACCGAGGACACGCCGACCGACCCGCTCAACCCCTACGCCGAGTCGAAACAGGCCGCAGAGGAGTTGTTGCGCGACACCATCGACGAGTCGGGGATGCAAGGGGTCGCACTCCGCATGAGTACGAACTACGGCTACGCCCCCGGCGTGCGCTTCAACCTCGTCGTCAACCACTTCGTCTTTCGCGCGCTGACGCGCCGCCCGCTGACCGTCTACGGCGACGGGAGCAACTGGCGACCGTTCATCCACGTCAAAGACGCCGCGCGCGCCTACGCCCACGCCGCGCTCAACCCCGACGACTGGGACGAATTCGTCTACAACGTTGGGTCGAACGACCAGAACTTCCGCATCGCAGAAATCGCGCAGGTCGTGAGCGAGGAGGTAGGCGAGGTCAACATCACCTACTTAGAGGACAAACACCCCGGCCCGTCGTATCACGTCAACTTCGACCGGCTGGCGAACACCGGCTTCAGGACCGAATGGACGCTCCGCGAGGGCGTCCGCGAACTCGCAGACCACTTCAGACAACCATGAGCACGGACACGCCGCGCGTCGCCATCACGGGGGCCGCGGGCTACATCGGCAGTCGCGTCATTTCGAAACTACAGGAGGAACACCCCGACTGGGAACTCGTCGCCTTCGACAACTTCTATCTCGGGCAGGTGCGCTCGGTGGGCGACGTGGACATCTCCCACCTCGACATCCGCCAGCGCGACCGCTTAGAGGAAACCCTCGAAGGCGCTGACGTGGTCATCCACCTCGCCGCCGTGAGCGGCGTCAAAGACTGCGACCAGAACGCAGACCTCGCCTACGAGGTGAACGTCCAAGGGACGAACAACGTCGCGTGGTTCTGTAAGAAGACCGGCGCGGCACTCGTCTTCCCGTTCAGCATGGCCGTCCTCGGCGACCCCCAAACGTTCCCTATCACCGTAGACCAGCCGCGTGCCCCGCTCAACTGGTACGGGCGGACGAAACTGCTTGGCGAGCGCGCAATCGAGACGATGGCTGAGGGTGCGTTTCCGGCTCACCTGTTCATGATTTCGAACGTGTACGGCAAACACGAACTCGAAGGGCAGACCATCTCGAAGAATACGGTCATCAACTTCTTCGTCAACCGCGCGCTCGCAGGTGAGGACTTGACGGTGTACAAACCCGGCACGCAAGCGCGAAACTACGTCCACGTCAAAGACGTTGCCAACGCCTACGTCCGCAGCGCAGAGCGCCTCGTCGACCGGCTCGACGCGGGCGAAACCGGCGTCGAGAAGTACGAGATTGCGAGCGACGAAGACCCGAGCGTGATGGACGTCGCAGAGTTGGTTCAACACCACGCCGCCTCCCTGCTCGGCACCGACCTCGACATCAAGCTGCTCGACAATCCGCGAACTGAGACACTCGTCGATTCGTTCACGGTCGATACCTCTGGGGCCCACGAGCGCCTTGGCTGGGAGGTCAGACACTCCATCGAAGAGAGCGTGCACGACCTGCTCACAGCTTAACGTCCCTGCTTTCACCCGGTTTTCATTTGCTCGGGCGGGCGTGGAACACCGCCCCAAGCACGTACGCGTACACCAACGCGCCGAGCGCGGTCAATCCCTCACCCACGACTGTCACGGCGAGGACGTGCCCGGCGACGCCGATGAGTTGGCTGACCAACCCCCCTGCGATTGCACCGATCGCGAACAGCGCCGACCGATTCGAGACGCCAGGAAGCTGTCCGACGGCGGGCGGGTAAAACTGGTAGGCGACGCCGATAATCGAGAGGCCGAGAAAGCCGAGCACGTTCACCCGAAGGTGTACGGTGACGAGTTCGGCGGTTAGGTGTCCGAAGGCGAACGAGAGCCCGAGCAGCACGCCAAGGACGCCGGCTGCGGTACCCGCGAGGACGCCGTAGAAGCCCACGCGCCGTCGGTCAGACCGCGCGAAAAGCGTCCAAACCGCGAGTGCAAAGCCAATCACGGCGACGCTCTCTATGACCGCCCCCAGCCGAAACCAGCGCCCGCCACCCAACTGGGTTGCGAGTAGCGCCGGGCCGAGCGCACCGGCAGGGAGGACAACGGCGACGAGCCACCGAGGGGGCGACGCGACGAAAAACCGAGGCAAGAGTCGAAACCCCAGCGCGAAAAGGAGGAGGGCTGCCGTTCCGGCGGCGAGCAGGTGCGTCACGCGGGGGAAGTACCCATCAAGAAGTGTCGGGAGGACGGAGTATCGGGCCGCTGTTTCGTACGACCCGATGGCCAGATACCCGAGTGCGACCGGCACGAATCCGTTGGCCATTCGGTCGATAGGGCGACGGCTGGTATTCGTCGTCCCGGTCGCGGTTTCACGCCCTGTTAGATTACCTCGAACCGTCCAGAGAAGCGCGCTCAAAAAGAGTGCGACGCCACCCAGCCAGAGGAACGCGCCGAGGGCCGCGAGCCACTTGGGACCGACACCGAGTGACGCGAGTATGAGACTGCCGGTTCCGGTGACGGTGAGCGAAAACTGGCTACCCGGGGCCCACCGAACTGCTAACTGGCGGTTGAAGTACGACGGAACCAGCGAGTACGCCTTTCCGAACAGCATGTGGAGGGCGAATCCGAAGACACCAAGGAGCACCTCTGTGTGTCGGGGGACTCCCCAAAGCACGCTGACCTGCCACCCGACGAGGAATATGGCGCTCAAGACGACGTACCGGCGCGCCCACCGCGAAGTTGTTGCTGTCGTCATTGGGACACGTTACACGCTTCTCGTAGATTGTAGTTTGCCTAGATAACGTGAGTTACTCGGTGCCCTCGCGGAGCGACTCATTCAACCTCACTGGGTGGTGGGTTGTTCTACGTCTTCGCGCGCTGGCAACCGTGCGAGGATGGGTCCGAGGACGAAGCCGATGACAAATCCCGCCACCACCCCGAAGACGAGCCCGGCTGCGAGGTTTGCGTCGAGACTCCACGCGGTGAGGAGGCCGACGCTGGCACCCACGGGAATGCCGACTTGCACACCACTCACGACGCCGTTGGTCTGCTCGCCTCGGAGGCGGTCTCGGACGATGAACGAACCGGTGAGCAACCCGATGAGCACCCCGGTACCCGCCCCGTAGGTGAGGCCGATGGAGACCTCCACGTCTGTGAGGAGCGCAACGAGCGTGCCGACGAACCCCCCGAACCCCGCACCGAGGCCGATGCCCGCACCAGCCAGATGTTGTGTCGATTGCTGGTTCATGTCTGATAATTCGAGTTGACAGAGTATAGCGGCTCTATCGAGTCTCAGGCAGTGGGAATCGCGTCACTGTTTGGCACCCCGTCGCGGTTCCAATCACTCCAGTCGCTCGCTTCCCGAGGCGACAGTGTCCACGCCAGGACTGTAGAGATACACCGGGTCGCTCGCCGGGTCGGCAAACCCGTTCGCCCGAAACAACCCGTTTTCACCCCACTCGACGCTCGCTTCGGTGAGTGACCACGGTTCGTGGCTCACCGCCGCGTAGCGAAGTTCCCCGCTCAGGGCTTCCGTGTAGTATCGATAGCGTTCTGTGAGGAAGGCTTCGAGCGAATCCGGGTCAGCGCGGAACTGCTCGCCGGTCGGGCCATAGGTCGCGTGAAAGCGAACCGGCCGCGCGCCCGGGTGGACGCGCCGACTCGAGAACTTGATGCGGTCGGCTTCGGAAGTGAGGGAAATCCGGGCGTAGTAGTAGGGCAGGTGGTGAAAGAGGCGCGCTCCGACCACACCGAAGACGCCCTGCGCGTCGAGGCTGAAGAAATAGACGCCCGGCTCGCCGTCGTGGGTGACGTAGGTGCGCAAGTTGAGTTCTGGGAGTCGAAAGCCCATTCGTTTTGGCCCACCGGCCGGGCGCACCGCGACGTTCGTAAACGGAACCGCAGAGAGCCACGCCTGTCCGTCGAACGTGTCCACCGAAAGCGAGTCGGGGAGGTGTGCTGCGACGACTTCGGGGGCAACCGACCAGTTTGCGAATAGGACGTGTCGCCACCCCATCGAGACGGGGAATGACAGGAGGTTGTGAAAACGTGACATTGGGAGGTGCGTAGATGACTGTACGGTGTGACTCTGTACAGGCTCCATACTCAGACCACTGCCATAACCGTTGACGGCGGTGGTGGCTTCGCAGTCTCACATCCAGAGATGCATGGAGGAAGCCCACGACTTTAGTCGTGGGTCGATGACCGGCATCCTCCTCGTGAAAGGCACGACGCTCGGTTTGGCCGTCCTTGCGATGATTGCGTTCATGGTGCGTGATGGACAGCCAGTTGTCCTCCCGCAGGTTGTCATCTTCGCGGTGTTGGGCCTTCTCGGACTGGTGTTGGTCGTTCGCTTCCTTCGGGCGATTGAACCGACCAGCGTCGCACGCCGCGACACGGCTGAATCGATGACCTCTCGTGGAGACCCGCGCTGACCTTCCTCGATACAGCCGCCGGATATGCCAATGTCACAACGATTTAATCGCTGGTTCGCAATCCTCTCGTATGACCAAGAGTAGCCATGGTGCTCGCTGACGAATTCATCCGTTTGTTTGGGTCTAATCCCGTCATCCACGGGCTGATTGGCGGGATGATAATCGCCTCGTTCAACCTGCTCGGTGCGTCGCTGGTGCTCGTCTGGCGCAACCCTTCTGAGAAAGCGCTCGACGCCGCACTGGGCTTCGCTGCAGGCGTCATGCTCGCGGCGAGTTTCACGAGCCTCATCATCCCCGGCATCGAGCAGTATTCGAACGGCAATCCCGTCCCCGTCCTCGTGGGCGTCGTCCTCGGCGCGTTGTTTTTAGACCGCTCTGACATGCTCGTCCCGCACGCTCACTATTTGCTTTCGGGTCGCTCGCGCCCGGACGCCGCCCACCCTTCGACGAACCTGCCCGTGACGGACGAGCGACTGTCCGGCGTCATCCTGTTCATCCTTGCCATCACGCTTCACAACATGCCAGAGGGGCTCGCTGTCGGCGTCGGCTTCGGCAGTGGGAACATCGACACGGCCATCCCGCTCATGCTCGCCATCGGCATTCAGAACATTCCAGAGGGGCTTGCGGTGTCGGTTGCCGCCATCAACGCCGGATTAGACCGGCGCTTTTACGCCGCGTTCGCCGGGATTCGCTCGGGCGTCGTCGAAATCCCCCTCGCCGTGTTCGGCGCGTACGCCGTCCAGACTGTTTCTGCCCTCCTCCCCTACGCGATGGGCTTCGCCGCGGGTGCAATGTTGTTCGTCATCAGTGACGAAATCATCCCCGAGACGCACACGAGCGGCAACGAGCGCGTCGCCACCCTCGGCGTGATTTTCGGGGCCGTCGTGATGCTGTATCTCGACATCTCACTCGGGTAGCTACTCGTCGCTCGCCTGTCTGCGTCCACTGACCTGCTGTCTGAGTACGTTGAGGCCGGGTCGGCCGTCTGCCACCCACACGACGAGCGCCAGTGCCGTGAGGACCAGTTCGAGGGCGAAGTACGCAGACCACTGCATCGACAGGAAGTGAGCGAGGATGCTCGCCGGTTCGTGTTCGTAGGGCGCAACCGGAAGCAGCGGCCAGCCGAGATACGAGAGGAAGATAAACTCCCTTTCGAGCACGGGATAGAGGCCGTCGGCCACGAGGTGTGAGAGGTAGCCAAGCGCGAACGCCCACCCCAACCGCACCCGCGAGAGGCGTTTCCCAATGGCAACGGCGATGGCGATGACGACGAGCGTCGTGAAGAGCGAATGGGCGAGCGACCGCCCGCTCGGGAGGAGGCCGAATGTCCAGCCGAGTGGCTTGTCGATGAGGTCTGGAAACTGCGTGCCGAGGGCGACGAGGAACACGCCCGCACTGGGGATGTCCGTGCCTTTCGCGCGATAATACAACGAGTACAGCAGATACCCGACCGCGAGATGTCCCCATGGCCACATGCGAAGGAGTTCTCAACCGGGGGGCTTACGCACTTTGTTTGTCCGCTGTCGCGTCACTTCGCGTGACGGACGATGTGCACATCGTACTGCGGGTCGGCAGAAACCGGTGCGCCGACGCTCGTGAGCGGCTGGGAGACGCGCCCGGCATTCTCGCTGCCGATAAAGACGATGTCTGCATCGACCTCGGCTGCGACCTTTCGGACGGTGCGCACGATGTTCATCGTCACCGACGAGTACGGTTCGTCTTCGGGGTCGCGGGCGTGTTCGACGCGGAAGGTCGCTTCAGGGGCAATGTTCTCGACGCGTTCGCGCAGGTTTTCAGTGAAGCCCTCCGCATCGAAACTTCCACCATCCGCCCAACCGCGCTCTTGTGCGTACGTTTCGTCGTCGGGGATGACGACGAGTGCGACGACGTCTTTCGAAAACGCCTCGCCGAACAACGCGGCACGTTCGAGAGCGGTTTCGGACAGCGCAGAGCCGTCGAAAGGAACGAGGAGTACCATATGTCACCCATTGTGAGCGAGTATCTTTGTTCTTGTTGTGGCTGTGGGTGAGACGGCTCCTGTTCTTCCTGTCATTCGAGCTCTGCGCTTATTGGGTCGTTTCCGTCACGAACTCAAACCGAGCCCCACCCTCCGCTCCTTCCCTGATGTCGATTTCCCAGCCGTGTGCCAATGTAATTTCATTGATGATTGCGAGCCCGAAACCGGTTCCCTCGGAGTCGGTGGTGTACCCGTACTCGAACACGCTCTCGCGCTTGTCCGGCGGGATACCGGGGCCCGTATCCTCGATGTAGAACCCCGTGTCGTTGTCGAGCCATCCGACGCGTACGGTCAGTGCATGTTCCTGAGGCTCGTCGGCGCGGGTGTCCATCGGTTGGTCGCCGGTTGAGCCGTGCAGGACGCTGTTCCGAAACAGGTTCTCGAATACCTGCGTGAGGCGGCCCACGTCGGCGTCGACTCGTCTGTCGGTCTCCACGACAAGTGTGGCTGTGCCGGTGTCGACGGTGTCCCACGCGCGGTGGGCAACCGTATCGAGTGAAACCGACTCTGTTTCTTCGACAGCGTTGCCTTGTCGAGCCACCGCTAGAACATCTTCGATGATGCGTTTCATCCGTTCCTGGGCATTTGCAATCGCCTCGAAATGCATTGACTCACCCGTCCTTTCTGCCATCTCAAGTCGCCCCATCGCGACCGTCAGTGGATTTCGGAGGTCGTGTGTGACCACCGCAGCAAACTTTTCGAGGCGCTCGTTCTGCCGTTTCAACTCCAACTCACGCGCTTTTCGCTCTGTGATGTCACGAACCACTCCGATTGTTCCCATTGCTTTCCCATCTTCCCAGAGCACTGTGAGCGTGGCCTCTAACGGAACGCGCTCTCCGGATGCGGTCGTGATGGCCGCTTCGACCGTCTCAATGGCTGTCGACTCTGTCGTGATGAGTCGGTGAATTGCCTGCATGAACTGCTCGACAGCCGCATCGTCCAACAGAATTGAGGGGTGATTCTTGAGCAGCTCCTCCCGTTCGTACCCCGTAAGCTCAACGAATCTATCGTTTACTTTCACATATCGGCCGTCCAAATCGAGGACGTAAATTCCGTCGCCCATCACTTCGATTATCTGTTCGTAGAGTTCGATTGATTCGGACTTCATGCCTGTCCACGCTCTCTGCATACTGGCGGGACGAACGCGCTTGCGCCATCCCTCCATTGACCGTCTCGACCACCATCGTTCACTTTAACCATTAACCCTCATCCGCCCACCCGATTGCTGCGCGTCACTGACATCGTACTCGACATCATTCTGTACCACCCTGTATCTCCCTTGAGTGTGGTTCATCCGTCGACTTCGACGGGTTGTGCCGCATTGTTCAAGGCGCGAGAATCACCGTTAGGGGCGTTTTCGACGAATCTCTTGCAGTCGGGAGTGTAAATCCACCATTTAATTCATGCTAATATGACATTCAGTACTATTGACTTTTTCGCCACCATTCCATGTCGCTGGAAACCTGGAGTCACACACCTGCGGGACGAACTGGTTGGGGCGCGACTCAAGCCGATGAACGGAGTGGTTTGCACCGCATGTACGTCCAGAACCAGTCAGGTTCAGTTGCTGAGCCGATATCGAGTGCATCCTGGTCGAACTGATTTCAATCCAAACATGTGGGGTGATGGCAATTGACGTGGAAATGACAAAACAAGTTAAATAATCGCCACTGCCAGTTCTAGCATGGCTGACTACCCTCATAGACTGCATCGAGCGGTTGATTTCGACCGAATCGAAACGGAGTATCCGCCCCCAGAAGAGTTTCTCGCGGACGACGGTTTCTTTTATGCGTCGCGTGAGGAGATCCGCGAACGCAAAGAACAGCGGCTCAAATGGAAGGTCGAACAGGCGTGGGAGATTCCGTTTTACCGACGGCGCTGGGAGGCGGCGGGCATCACGCCCGACGACATAAACGGCCTTGACGATATCAACAAGATTCCAATCTATACCATCGAAGATATCAGAAAGAGCATCGACGACCACCCGCCGTACGGGGACTATCAAGGTGCTGCGCTGCACAACCCGGACGACGCACCACTCAGAATGTTCATGAGCGGTGGGACGACCGGTGCGCCGCGCCCACAGATTTTCACTGCCGACGAGCGCGTGATTCAGGCGCTCTCGATTGCTCGGGCGATGTACATGCACGGCATCCGCCCCGGCGACGTGGCGCTCAACACCTGGGCGTTTTCGACTCACAACGGCGCGTGGATCGTCGATTACGGCTTCTACCACTGGCTTGGCGTGACCGACATCACGACGAGTACGGGCACCGTCACCCCGAGCACCGAGCAGCTCGAACACGCGCGGCGTTGGGACGTAGACACCATCTACGCCTTCCCATCGTACCTGCTCAGACTCGCAGAGGTCGCAGAGCAACAGGGCTATGACCCGAAAACCGACTTCAATCTCAAGACGATTTCCACGTATGGCCCGCAGAACGAACGCGACCTCGTCGAGGAGGCGTGGGGCGTGCCGGTGTACAACAACTACGCCTTCCACGAGGTCAACACGATTTCTGCCTCGTGTGCGGAGCGAGACGGAATGCACATCTTCGAAGACCTGTTTCACATCCAAATCGTCGATTCTGAAACCGGCGAAGAAGTCGAACCGGGCGAGACCGGGGAAATCGTCGTGACCGAACTGTACAAAACCGGCGCGCCACAGGTTCGGTACAACATCAAAGACCTGTCTGCCATGGTCGAAACCCCCTGTGCCTGTGGGAGCAAGATGCACCGCCTCACGGACTTTCTGGGCCGCGGTGACAACATGGTCAAGGTTCGCGGCATCAACGTCTGGCCGGAAGCCGTGGGTCAAGTGCTCACCGACCACGACCGCGTCTCTGCTGAGTACTTCATCTTTGCCGACGCAGACGACAACCGAAACACGACGCTCACCGCACTGGTCGAACACAAACCGGGCGATTCGTCCACCATCCCCGAACTCGAAGCCGAACTCGAAGCCATGCTCAACGCAGCGTTCGACGTTTCAATCGCCGTCGAGGTGAAAGCGCCCGGCGAGTTGGCTTCCCTCACGAAAATCGGGCAGAAAACGAAAATCGATCGGTTCGAAGACCGGCGCTAAGGTCGGGACACCCTCTACAGGTCGGCCCCGTCGAACTGCCCTAAAATCTCCACGGCGTTGTCGTGATAGATGCCTTCGAGTTGCTCTCGGCTCAGGTCGAGTTCTTCCCACGCCTCGTACAGTTCGTCGTGTGAGAAGATGGGGTAGTCCGAGGCGAACATGATTTTCCCCTGGAATCCGGGGCGGTGTTCGATGCTCTGTTTGAGTTCTTCTGGCCACCACCGCGGACTCCAGCCGTGGAGTTCGTACCCGACGATGTTCTCTTTGTGGATGAACGTCGCGATGGCTTCGCTCTGCCACGGCCACGCCGGACGGCCGATGATAATCTGCATCTCCGGGAAGTCAGCAGCGAGCTTGTCGACGTGTTTCGGGTGGCAGTACTGGAGTATTCGCCCGTCGCCGCCGGGGTGGCGCGCGCCAATGCCCGTGTACCCGAGTTGGACGTGGACGGGCGCATTGTGTTCGAGACAGAGTTCGTAGAAGGGATGGTACGCCTCATCCGAGGCGGCGACGTTCGTTGATGCTCCGTTCACGGTGAACCCCACAAGTCCCATATCCAATTCCGTGAGACAGCGCTCGAACTCTTCGAGTGTGTCCTCGTTCGGGTCAATCATGATCCATTGGCCGATGAAGACATCCCGGTTCTCGCTGATGATTCGCGCGGTGTCGTCGTGGAGCGCTCGCACCTCTTCGATGGGGAGGTCGGTGGTACACCCGATGTTTATCATGACCCGCACGCCCGCCCCCCGCAGGTCTTCGAGCATCTCCGCTTCCGTGCCCAACTCGACTTCCCGGCGGAAATTGACGGTCGCTCGCTCTCGGTCTTCTTCTGTCCTGAACACGTAGGCTTCGTCCGTCGAATAGTGGCAGTGGACGTCAAGGACTTGCATCTCGTTACCTAATGTCATACCTGATAAGCCGTCCCCATTGAGAAAAATCCATACGTCGTTCCACGAGTGGCTCACGCCAATCTGTTTGCTGTGGTCACGGCACACCACTGCAGCAGGTGAGGCGCGCCGTGTGCGCAGCGTTAGTTTCGCTTCACGTAGAACGGCTGGGCCGAGTGGCGTTTCACGCGTCGATAATCGGGTCTTTGAGCGATTCTACCTTCGACATGATGTCGGTGACCGCGTCCTCCTCAACACCATTTTCCCGTAGGGCGCGTTCGAGATGTGTGCCAACGGCATCGAAGTCGGTTTCGTCGATATCGAGATGCGCGTGCGCTTCTCGCATGTCTGCCCCAGCGTATTCGACGGGGCCACCAGTGACTGAACTGATGAACTGAACCTGGTGGGCTCTGAGTGCTTGCATGTCCATCCCTTCGAAGAATTCAACGAGTCGGTCGTCTGCGAGTACGGAGGAATAAAAGTCTTCAACGACGTTCTCGATTACCTCTCGTCCGCCGATTTCTCGGTATACAGTCTGGGACATTGACTAGATGTGCCTCAGAGCCGAATGGGGATACGACCGATTGCGAAGCTATTCGGGTCTTTATAGCTCCGTGCTAAGAAAACGCATCCCACAGTCACACCTCTGACTCGGGAAGGAGCTGGTCGAGCAGTTTCTCCTGGGTGACAGCGAGGTGTTCGCTAAACGTCGCGACCGAAATACCGAGTGCTGTGGCCACGTCCGCCGAGTCAGCTTGCTTTGGCTGTTCAAAATACCCCATCTCGTGGGCGGTCTGAAGCACTTCGAACTGCCGGTTGGTGAACGCGGTTCGATCGACGAACAGGAGTGCCGTTCGGTCGTCTGCCGTCCGCTGCGTCAGTCGCTGTACGCGGACGCTTGAACAGCACGAGTGGAGGTCTGCGACGACCGATTGGACTGTCTCTATGTCCGGTGCGATGAAGGTCACGACGAGTGCCCCATCCCCAGCGCGGAGGGCTCGGATCGGACACCCGGAGTCAGGGATACGCCCACACGGGCACTCACCGCTTTCGTTCGTGTACCTGTACACCGAGCGGTCGCCGTCACGGAAGACGAGATCGGCTTGTTTCGGTTCGGTTGCAGACGCGACGGTGTGGTCTATCGTGACCTCACCGACGATTCCACCGCCTGCAGCGTCAGCTCGGCGGTCAGTGGTGATTGACTCGACCTCGAAGTCCTCGCTCAAGGAGGCAACGGGACATGCATCAACACCGCGGACAACCAGACGGACGTGGATTCCAGCGTCCATTGGCCACTCTATCGGACGCATGGATAAATGGGTCTTGGCTGCGTTCGACCACGCGTCCCCGACAAGGTCGATTGCGACTGTTCGAAGATTTGCTGACAGTTTGGCCACTTCATCCGAATGTCTGATTGGACATGTATTCTGACCTTCATTTTCATAACAACTATCTTAATTGAACTTTTCCAACCACCTCTCTAACCAGAATAGGGCGTGCAATATGACGCTCAACTAACTAGTTCCATTTATGGCATATTAATGGATCACGTCCGCGCATAACTTTCCATCAATTGGGCGAATCCCACTAGTGCGATGAGGCCTGAGAACGACGCAGTAGACGACCTGACACTCAGTGACGCAGAACTCATTACCGCATTGAAGAACCATGGAGTGAGCCGCCGGCTCCTGATGAAGGTGTTCGGTGCGGGTGCTGCCCTCTCGGTATTCGGCGGGACCGCAGCAGCACTACCGGACTCACGGCAGGGTATGAAAATCGATGACACCTATGGGGCCCCGTATTCGGCCGACGACAACGTTCCCGCAGGACTCGTTGACCACACCGTAACGCTTCACATCCACGAGGGGGCGGGCGACCACCCGGACTTCCCACTCGATGAAAATGGCGAGGAGATCCCCGTCGAGACCTTCTTCGACCCAGTTGGACTCCACGTCCGACCGGGCGAAGTCGTCAACTTCACCGACCACAACGGGCTGCACACAGTGACCTCCTTCCACCCGAAGTTTAGCGAACCACCGTTCTTCACCCTCCCAGACCGCGTGGCGACGAACTACGGATTCACGTCACCGCCGATGTCGACCGACGATTCGTGGCTCTACCGGTTCACTACCCAAGGCGTGTACGACATCCTGTGTCTACCACACCTTGAACTCGGGATGGTTGTGCGAATAGTGGTCTCCGGCGACGGAAACGTCCCCGCTGACACCTACGGACCACTCCCAATTCCGAACGCTGGGGACGTCCTCGGCGCACCGGAACTCACTCCGGAGAACATCGTGAGCGAAGGATCGGTCGCGTGGGAAGACTTGACGCTGTAAGCGCGAAATTTCCTGTTTTTACGAAGGATGAAAGAGGGAATTCGTCGGTGAATACGTGCCGCGTGGACTCAATCGAGGTCAGTTGCGCGGTCGACGGTTCGGTTCCAGTGGCTCCGGCTTGCCCCTCGCTTTGTCGTGGTTGCGTGTGCGTCTCCTTGCGAGTTAACCTCCACGATTTCGACGTTTGTGAGCCGCTCACGGAGGTAGTCGGCGACGACAATTTCGTTCCCGGTTAGCCGACTGAGTAGTTTGCGCCACGTCGGGCGTTGATTCGCGCCGACGACGACGGTGGTCGCCTCCGTTTGGGCGGCTTCTTCGAAAATCACGTCCTCGACGAGGAACCCCCGTCGGGTGAGTACCGTTGCCTCAACTCCGTCTAAGAGCGGGACAATCGATTGACTGATCTCGCTCATGCGTGCATTGTCATTCGTTTGAAAGAGGTTCACGTGTAACACTACAAGCTCAGCAGCGGTTGTTTCTTGAGCTAGCTTCGCGGCGAATCGAAGCGTGTGTGCACTCTGTTGCGTTAGCGGATATCGGATGGGGACGAGGATGGTTGTACGGTCGGTCATGGCTGTCCTCCTGAGTGGGGAATTGCTCCCTCGAGCGGAGTCTATTGATTCACAAAACGCACGTCAGGAATATAAGTATATTGAACAGTCTGTTATTGTTACTCTTAGTCGCGAGTGGCAGTCACAAGGCATGCCGGAGACGGACGCCACCGAAGGCACACATCACTGAACTCACTCTTCAGTCGACGCCCGAACGACGGTCTCTGCTCCGCACTCTGGGCACTGGTCATGCGAGGTGTGAAATCGAGCATCACACGCCCGACAGCGATACGCTGCGTTCTCTTCGGCTGTCTGTTTGGCTGTTTGCGTGAACTGTTCGACCTGCCGGCCAACGCGCTTGAAAAACCCCATGTGTCCTCTCAAGAGAGGGGGATACTGGGGATAAGCGTTCGGTGGGAGAGAGGTCGTGGCCTCACGTCTCGGAGGCGTCTTTGTGGGTCAACCAGCTTGCGCCCCTGCTCCATCCCCTCATTTTGCAAGCTATAGCCTTCCCGTTCTGGCTGCAACCCCCAAGATGCGTGCTCCAACGGTTGAGCTTCGTTGCAGGAACCGGCCGCTTCCGGTGGCTAACGGAATCGTATCAACCAGCAGGAACTGACTTTGAGGCCTATGTTTGGTAAGAAAAACTGGCCGCGTGCTCTCTGCTGTGCGATGACTTGCAACGTCACCCAGTCCGTGCGGACATCTCGATGAGCGACGGTTAGTTGGACTGGTTTGTCGCGAATCTCGAACAGACGAACTCTACCCCCTGTCTGGTCTTCATACTGATGACGAACTCACCGATTTTTGTGAGGTTTTCACAAACCAACGAGCGGGCTACTTGACCCGTCCCCTTACTCGTAATAACTGAGACGCTTTACGACCTCGGCAAAGGCAACGTTCTGTCGCACGTCGGTGATTTTGACCCTGACTCGTTCGCCTTGCTCTGTGTCGGGAACGATGACGACAAACCCACGTTCGACACGGGAGATGCCGTCGCCCTGTTCACCGAGACTCTCGATTTCGACCGTGCGCTGCTCGCCTTCTGAAACCGGTTGTTCCGCCTCGACAGACACACCCGATTCTGGGGATTGTACTGGTTCTCCTTCGCGATGTTCAGACGCAGGCTCAGTCTCGGTCGGCTCTGAGACGATTGCTACGCGGTACGTTTTGCCCGTTTCGAGGTCGCCAACGCGTAGTTCCTGTTCTGGAACTTCGATGTGGTACGCCTCTCCGTGCTTTTCGATTTGTGCAGAAAACAGACACTGAAATTGCTCTAAAAACTCCATTAGTATCGCCTCTTCTGGCAGAATTTCGAGGGGTGAGCCTTGTAGTTACCGCTTAGCATTTGTCGCTCGTCCTCAACAGCGAGGTTGATTCATCACAGCCCTCCACTGTTTTACAGAAATCACGGCAGAGTGCATCGGGGCATGGCCCGAGGAGGTTCACGCTCACGGGGTAGCTTTCGTGAGCTACCAGAGGTTACCATTTGCAACTCGAAAACAATGAGTGAGGGGTAGCTTTCGTCTGTTCACGCCATTCTTAGGCCCTCAAACAACCGAATTCAAGCGATTAGCATTCAACGTCATGGGCTCACAATTTCTACTGTCGTGCCCACCCGACCTTCAGCCCGTTCCTTGATGCCGAGCAACATCTTGCGGGTCATCAGGAACGCAGCTGGCTCAATGAGCCACATCGTCATCCGCCACCGAAGCGACCCGTTGGCACTTGCTCGATTCCGCGTCAGGAGTCGAGTCTTTCCGTCTCCGGCTGGCTCGAGGATGAACGACCAGATGAGTGCCCCCTCGGGGAGTGCTTCGGGTATTGTGACGAGCACACGCTCGGGCTCGATTCGTTTGACGATGAGGTCGCCACCCCTCCCGAGTGAGATATGGTCGCCATCGTCGAGCTGCTGGAACGCGGGGACAATCTCCGTCGCACTCGGCTTTTCGAGGTAGCCAAACAGGATGTCGAGCCAGTCGTAGCTGTAGAGGCCCCCTTTCTCATTGCCAAGTTGGACGAGCCACGGCCACACGTCCTCGGGTGGCGCATTGATCGTAATCGCTCGCGTCATCTGCGAAGCTGGCTCCGGAATGAGGTCATCACCGGGCAGGGGTTTCTCGACTTCGAGGGTCGTCGCTCCCCAATTGTTCATCCAAGGGCGTATTGCAATGTACCCAAGCAACGTGGCGAACCCACCGACGACGAGATACCGCCATCGTGCGGGCGTTCGTGGTTCTGCTGGTTGCGTTGTTGACTTCGCCATGATTTTTCTTCACCTGAAGATACGCTAGCTGTCTGGATGAACTGAGCCGCCGAGTCTCATCATGGTAGATTCGGTAGCCATGCCTTCTCGAAATCGAACACGATGTACGGAACTGCGAATCCGACCACTGACCTTTCTCGAGGAAACCGAGTGTCGTCCAGCCCGTCATTGCTGTTGAAACGCTTCCTGAAGTCTGACGTTCAATCGAATGTCTTGCACAATCGGGTGAAATCCCCGGAAGAGACGTCATTGTGGAGATTCGAACCTGAGTGTGGAACTGGGTGCTCGCGGCGCGAACGGAGTGTATTGAAAACTTGAACCTCTCGAATTCGGGTGTTTGAGGTGCCTACACGCCATGTTCTGCGGCCCACGGTCGAGTTGGAGATTCAGGCGAAGGTGGATACGAATCACCCGGATGCGGGAGTGTCGGGACTCACGCTCGAAGCAGAAGAGCGCATGAGAGCGCGGGAATGGGAGATTGCGAAGACGCGGACGCGGTGGGACGATAGACAAGAGTCAGACCGGGAGGCGCGGACGCGGCGGATGGTGAGCGACCAAAGCAGAGCGCGGCGAGTCGAGTTTCAGAGACGGGCGGGGAGCGTCGATAGAAGGTTGGAGCCGGGTCGGGCTGACCCTCGTGAGGGTCTGAGCCGGGGGGAGTTAGCGGCGGTGAATCAGCAGGCGACGCGCATTCATCAGATGGTCAAAAGCAGCATCTCTCGGGCGGTGCTCTCGAAACAGTTGGCCGAACGGCTGGTGCGTGGCGAGGAGTTGGTGAGTGCGGCAGGCGCGGTCATCGAAAACCAGTGGACGCGACCGGGTGGCATCGTGCCAATCGCGAAGGTGGGGGAAGTGCCGAGAGGCGAGGTGACGGTTGAAGGTCGGGTTACGCAGTTGTGGACGCCCTCACATCCAGCAGTTCAACAAGTTGGCCTGCTCGAAGACGATACGGGTCGAATTCGGTTCACGGTGTGGAAGAAATCCGAGCAAGCGATGGTCAGGGAGGGTGAGCGGGTGCGATTCCGGTCTGCCGAGAAAAACTGGTACGAGGGTCGGTGTTCGATTGGGTTGACGTGGTGGTCGAATACGGAGTTCCCAGAGCGGGGTGCGTGGTGGAAGTAGACTAATGCGGTCGCTGGCCGATTAGTTTGTATGGGCGCACACACTGGGACGACTGCGTTAATCGAGGCGCTCAGTGACTGGCAACGTAACGTGGCCGCACTTCTCGTCGTCGCCATCGCGTTCTTCGGTGCGAGGCTGATTGGGTCGAATGAGGCCTACTACGGCGCGTTGTTGGTCAGCTTCACCGTCTGGATGGCCTGGTTCGTTCTCATCGCCATCGAGTGGCTCAAGCGCGCCGATTTCTGACCTTTGAGGAAGACTCTCCAGTTTCGTGAGAACACCCACGAATTCAATCGTGGGTTACTGACGCATTGCGATTGGGCGCACTGTGTGCGTCGATCTCGGAAGTTGGTGCCGCTTCGGGAAGATATACGATTTTTTCGATACCGATCTGCACACGGACGATGTGCCCCTCTTCTTCTACTTCCGTGAGGAGACGACTAATCGTCGAGGGAGACCAGGAGGTGTATTCGGTGAACGCCTTTTGCTTCAGTTGTCCACCATTCTCTTCGAGTAGGTGAACGACGAACTCTGCTGGCAGCTGTCCTAGTTCAATCAACACGTCAGCAGGGGTCTCTAACTCAGCAGAGATACCCGTTAGTTCGGCTCCCTCTTCGGGCGTGTCGGTTCGTTCGACAGCCCGCTCACTCTCGGTCGATGCGTCCGCTGTGTCGCTACTTGTCGCGTCGGTGTGGGTCGGCTGCCACTTTCGCAACTGAGCCTTGAAGTGCCGTAAGTGTTCAGCGAGGCCTAACTCTGAGTGCATCATTGATATATCATATATGGGGAATCGCCAATATTCTACCACCCAATATTTTCGGATTTATTTTCTTACAGCATCTCTAACTATTGTAAAATTTGCTCTACAGGCTCCATATCGCCTTTTCTGGGTGAAATTGGCTGCATTGAAAATTCATCTGATTTCGAACCTCTCACAGTTATGTCGCCCGACGTCACACTATGTTCGTCCGGAATTGTCGAAAATTGAGCGGATGAGTTTGCGCTGACTCGTGCGGATGTGTTCGTGGAACGTAGACGGGGATACCCCCATTGACGTGGCGATATCCTCGCCTGATTTCCTGCGCGGCCAGTCGAAGAAGCCAGCGAAGTAGGCGGTTTCGAGCGCCGTTCGTTGTTTCTCGGTGAGTTGGTCGTGTAATACCTGGTGGAGATTGGGTGTTGCTTCCGTGGTGCAAACCGTCTGACGGTTGGCTATCATCTCCGCACACGGGTACTCAGCTTTGACGGCGTCAACAATCCGGCGAACATCTGCCCCCGGTTGAATGTGCACCACGATGTTGATATCTCCATCCTCGATGGTTACCGTGTTAATTCGTCCCCCGATCGCGGCTATCGAGGAGATGGCGGGCGGCGCTGAAAGCTGCAGGTCGAATCGAGATTCGTCTGCCTCGGGAGCGTCAATCGTCACGTTTCGATAGTGGGGCTGTTCGGAAACGAGGGCAGTGAGCGTCTCCATCGCGTCTTGTGTCACAGTACCATACTGCAGGAAGTTGTCCTCACCAAGCGGAATCGTCCGATCGAAGGTTATCTTTCCAGTGGACGGGGTGGGGAGGCCAAGCACGTTCTGTACCTTGAATCTGAGTTCGACCACTTCCTCGTTGAGCAACGCTTGCTTTCGCTCGATAGCGTTAATCGCGTGGCCAATCACTTTCCCAAGCCGGGCGATGACCAGCCGTTCGTTCTCATCGAACGTATTCGCAACCGCAGAATAAATGTTCAACACGCCGTAGATGGTGCCTTCGTACTCGATTGGAATGGCCGCAGACGCACACACGCCGTGTTCGCGAGCATGGTCTACCCAGGGTGCATAACTCGTCTCTTCTAAGATGTTCTGGACGACGTGTACCTCGCCGGTTCGAATCGCCTTCCCAGTTGGGCCCTGCCCTTCGTCGCTGTCGTCGATTCGAATCGTCGTCGAATCGAGATAGCCATTGACGCCGGCTTCGGCGCGAATGGTGACCGTCTCTTTGGTGGGGTTTATCTCGCCAATCCAGGCGAATTCGTACGCCTCTGCATCCGCAAGGTGTTCACAGACCAGTTGTTCGATCTGTTCGCGGGTGGTCGATTCGATCACGAGATGTGAAATCTCGTGGACGAGTTCGTTGAGCGAATTGAGCGTCGCGAGTTGGTTTCGCTGTCGCTCGAGTTCACGTTCGTGGGCTTTCCGCTCGATTGCGTGGTGCACCGACCGAATCACCATATCCGCGTTGATTTCGTCTTTGACGAGATACTCTTCGGCCCCTCTGCGGAGGGCCTCCAATCCAAGTTTCCGGTCACGAAGCCCAGTGAGCACGACGATCGGCGTGTCGTTCGCGTGCGCTCGAACCGTTTCGACCGTCGCGAGCCCATCGCTGTCTGGCAGGTTCAGATCCAGCAGAATAACATCGATTGGGCTCTCTGAGAGCCGTTCGAGACCGTCTGACAGCCGCGTTTCGTGGACGAACGCTGGCTCAGACGGGGACACCGTACGGGCCTGGTCTGTGAGTGAGGGTCCGCCCGGAGGCGACGCACGCTCAGACAGTTCTTCAACCCCGCGGAGTAACTCTCTGATGAATCGGGCATCACCGGGATTGTCTTCGATGATGAGTATCGTGAGTGCGTTGTCGAACGTGGATTCGTGTTCGGCCATGTGGAGTCAGTCCTCCTGCCGTGGCAACTGGACGAATTCAAACCAGAATTGCTCGAACGTCTGGACGAGGCTGATGAACTCATCAGGATTGATTGGCTTTGTCAGATAGGCGTTTGTGTGTAACTCGTAGCTTTTGACGATGTCCGCTTCTGCTGCCGAACTCGTCAGGACGACGATCGGAATGTGTTTCAACTTTGCATCCGATTTGAGTTGCTCTAACACTTCGAGGCCGTCGATCTTCGGTAAATTGAGGTCGAGGAGGATGAGTTGCGGTCGAATCGCCGATTCGTACTCACCACGTCGATACAGGAAATCGAGGGCTTCCACGCCGTCGGTGACGACGTGGAGTTCGTTGTTGATCTTGCCCTCGTTGAACGCCTCTTCTGTGAGTCGTACGTCGCCGGGGTTGTCTTCGACTAACAGAATGTCGATTGGCCGTGTGTCGCGGTTATTCATGGTGAGCCTCCACTCGTGGGAGAGTAAAGTAGAACGTCGACCCCTCGCCGGGTGTCGACTCCACCCAGATGCGGCCGTCGTGTCGTTCGACAATTTTCCGACAGAGGGCGAGGCCGATGCCCGTCCCTGGGTATTCTTCGCGAGAGTGAAGACGTCTGAACACTTCGAAGATGCGGTCTTGGCGGTCGGCCGCGATTCCGATTCCGTTGTCTGAGATGGCGAACAGCCAGTCGGTCTCGCGTTCTGTGACGTCGATTTCGACGCGTGGTGCCTCGTCGCTCCGATATTTGATGGCGTTTGAGAGGAGGTTCTGGAACACCTGTTCGAGTTGGTTGCGGTCTGCGATGACCGTCGGTAGCGACTCGACAGCTACCTCGATTCCAGTCTGCTCAATCTGCATCTGGAGATTCGAAAGCACTCGCTCGACGACCGCCTCGCTATCTGTCGGTTCGAACGGTTCGGTTTCCGTATCGACGCGTGAATATCTGAGCAGGTCGTTGATCATCGTCCGCATTCGCTCTGCTCCGTCCACCGCGAATTCAATGAACTCGCGACCGTCTTCATCGAGTGCCCCGCTGTATCGTCTTTCGATGAGTTGGAGATAGTTCGAGACCATCCGCAGGGGTTCTTGGAGGTCGTGTGAGGCGATGTAGGCGAACTGTTCGAGGCGTTCGTTCGACTCTTTGAGTTCTTCGATGAGGGCTTCGAGTTCGTCTTGATATCGGTGGCGTTCGATGGCTTCTGCGAGGATGTTGGCAACGCTCTGGACGAAGGAGACGTCCTCTTCAGTGAACGACCGCTGTGCTGTATCGTGGACTCCGAGGATTCCCCACGGCGACTCGATTGACCCGATGATGGAACTGACACCGCTGGTGACGCCGTGAGAGGTGAGCAAGTGGGGCCCGGAGAATCGCGTGTCGTTCGGAAGGTCGGTCACCACGACGGGTTCTCCAGAGAGAAGCGTGTACGAGGCTTGTGACTCCGGTTCGACGCTCGAAACCGAGACCGAGCCGACGACTCCGTCACGCCACCCGACTCCGTGGCGTACCTGGAGGCACTCTGCGGCGGCGTCGAGTTCGAGCACTTTGCAGTAGTCCGCATCGAGGACGTCGGCGACGAGTTGTGCCGCGTGCGTAAACAAGTCGTCAAGCTCGGGATTTTCGAGTGCTAGTTGGCCGAGTTCCGAGACGGCTCGTTGCTGGCGAGCGTACGACTTGAGGGTGCGCTCGCGTGCAACGCGGTCGCTGACGTCGCGAACGACGCCAACTCGCTCGCAACTCTCACCAACTCCGGGCAGGTGGGCAAGCGTGGCTTCTGCTCGAATTGTATCGCCCGTGGCAGTCCGCATGTCAGCTTCGAGCTTTGCGGTCTCCGTCTCGCCGCCTCCGAGTCTCTGTTGAATCTGTTGGGCTGATTCAATGGTTTCCGTATCGACGATCATCGAGGAATGCATCCCGATGAGCTCTTCGCGCGGATATTCGACCATCTGCGCGTAGGCGTCATTGACCATCGTAAATCGGTTGTTGGCATTGACCGCATACACGCCATCTTGAATAGTCTCAATAATCTTCTCGTAGCGTTCGAGTTGGCGTTCGCGCTCGACGCGCAGGCTGATGTCTCTGAAGTACACCGACAGTCCCGTCTCGGATGGATAGGCGTTCACTTCGAGCCAGGCATCGACTCGCTCAGAATACATTTCGAACGAGACGGGCTCTTGGGTGTCCATCGCTTCTCGAAGCCGCTTTGAAAACAGCCCGTCGTTGGCTTCCGGAAACTCCGACCAGATTCGCTTTCCAAGGAGGTCCGCTCCTGTGCGCCTGAGAATCTCTTCTGCGCGGCTGTTTATGTGCGTAAAGCACCACTCATCGTCGAGTGCGTAGAAGCCGTCTGAAATCCGCCCGAGAATTTCGCTCAATTCCGTCTCGAGTTCGCTCTTTCGGTGTTCGAGCTGTCGCTCTCGGCTCTTGAGTTCGGTGATATCCTCACCAGCGGAAACCACTCGGTCGAGGTTGCCGTTGGCGTCGAACATCGGAGCGGCGTTGACCGAGAACCACATCTGCTCTCCAGATGGGCGTCTGATGGCAACTTCTTCGTTAAACACCGGCTCACCGGTTTGATGGACCCGCGCTGATGGCGTGTCCTTGGGGTTCAGGACGTCGCCAGTGGCGTCGAAAATCTTCCATTCGTCGATGTCTTCGGGTTCGTCCAGGATTTCTCGTTCTGACAACCCGAGGAGATCCTGGGAGCGCTGATTCGCTAGTATCGTCTCACCGGCTGCATTCTGGACGGAAATGGCGACTGGCGCCGTCTTCAGGAGTTGTTCGGTCAGCTCGCGCTCGCGGCGGAGTTCTGCTTCCCGGTGTGTCCGATCGGCGAGGCGCCACCAGATGCGAGTGTCGCCGACGATTTTTGAGCCAAGCGTGCCCTGTTCTGTGAGTCGGGCGAGGTGTTCTTGTGCGATGTTGCGGGTACTTCCCAGTTCGTCTGCCACCTCCTGAGCGGTATGTGGCGTACACGGGTGATCCATATCGTCGAACACCCGTAGTGTGCCCTCGAGAGTGGTGGGGGATTTTTTCTCAGGAGTTTCCATACGGGTAAAACACAATATCCGATAATAAACGTGTTCCCTAGCTAACGTGACTGCTATCACTGGACACGCCAGCTCGACATGCTCTGTTTTCCAGTCTCAGCGGCGTATCGTCCCGAATTATCGTGGCAGAGTCTCACGAGACGGGTTCGGAGTCCTCTATTTTACAATCTGTTTTCATGTATGTTCACGGGTTCACGCTCGCTCGCATCGATGAGTTTCTCATCGTTGAGAGTCCCTCGCTGGGGTTCGGCCATCTCCCTACAAGGAAGGAATCCCGGCCTTCAGGCCGGGAGGGAATCCGACACCTGCTGAACTACTGCTCTTCGTCGCTCGGCTGGGACTCCAACGTGCGTTGCGCCTTCAGTAACATCCCTTTCCACGTAAACCCGTAGTGGTCTTTCGTCTCTTTCAATGACTCGTACTGCTCCTCGTTATCGAACTCGATTTTTACGTACTTCGTCATGTCTTGTGTTACGTATTAGTTACGTTTAAGTGTGCCTAAATCGTACAGGTTACTGTGTCTGCAACCGCGAACAAGACGCTGGAAGCCACGCTTGCACCCCCAACGCGGTGCAAAGAGCAACGCCTCCAGCAAACCCTCGCCGAGTACCGAGAGGCACTCCACGAGGCGTTCAACAACGGTTGCACGACGATGAACGCCACGAACGACGTGGTAACTCCATACAACCTACCGTACCAAGCGAAAGACGCCCTCAAATCCTACGTCCCAAAACTCCACAAGACGTACAACGCCAAAGAGTTGGACGACGAACACCCGCTCAGATTCGTGAATCGAGCCGGGAAGTTCGACCGAAACTCCTCGCGTGAATACGAAATCTGCTGGAACGTTCCGCAACCCGGTCGCGGAACCAACTTCTGGATACCACTTCGACTGAACCCCGAACAAGAGGAACTGTGGGGTGAGATGCTCGATGACGAGTCGAGTACGAAAGTGGGCGAACTTCGCTTGCAGAAACACCGGAAGACGTGGACACTCCACGTCACCGTCGAATACGAACTCAAGAACACCTCCGAACTGCCCGAGAATCCGACTCGGGTTGGATTCGATATTGGGGAGTCGATGCTGGTCACGGGCTGTGCCCTCCAACACAACACTCCCACCAAACCTCTGTTAATTAACGGGAAAGAGGCCAAACGAATTCGAAAAGAGATGTTCACGACGCTCAAGCGACTCCAAGAGCGAGACGCTTCTGAGTGGCGCGTCGAAGAACGCTTCTCGTACTACCAAAACCGCCTCACCGACCTCATCGAGAAAGCATCTCGGGAGTCCGTGGAGTACGCCCGTCAGTTCGAGAACCCCGTCATCGTGATGGAGGACTTAGCATACATCCGCGAGTCGCTGGACTACGGGAAGTACATGAATCGACGCCTGCACTCGTGGGCCTTCGCTCGGTTGCAGGGGCGTATCGAAGACAAGGCGAAGGACGCTGGCATCCCGGTTCGATACGTTCACCCGCAGTACACCTCGAAGACGTGTCACTCGTGCAAGCACATCGGGTATCGGCCTCGGCAAGCCGAGTTCACGTGCAAGAACCCTGAGTGTCACGTTTCGACGTTTCAAGCGGATATTAACGCGAGTGCGAATATCGCACGTCGCGTAGACCCGTGGGGAGGGAGGCTGCCGTGGAAACAGGCAGGCGATGACTCGCCACAGGACGGGAGCGGTTGTGACACCGCCACAGTCCACCGTGAGACGAGCGCACCAGCGCAAATGACCCTCACGACGTATCAGGACTGAAACCTTCAGGCCGAGTGCCTGAGTCCCCGTGTCGGGGAAGCCCCGTCGTTTACGACGGGGAGGATGTCACCGTCAGGGTGCCTCCCGCACACCGAGCGTCCGGTCGTGACCACGCTGGCAGTCGGGCGACTGGGGTCCTTGTGCAGTCGGGCGACGTGTGTATCTTGCCCGGTGTGACGAATGCCAGTTTATCTGCCCCTAAGGGGCGAGGGGCTCTCCTGAGTTCCTCGTGACTTCGAATGGCGACGAGCAACATCTACGAAAAAGCGTTCGACGAAGACGTACAGCCAACGAACACCTGCCCTGAATGTGCGGGAAGCGTTACTACAAATTCACACGAGACGGTGTGTGACGACTGTCGGTGGCTTCGATGACCCGTGTCCGTACTGTGGCCCGTCTGCCATCGCTACATATGAAATTGACTCAGTACTCAATCGTCGAAGGTAGCCATTGTGTTGACTCAAATCCGAATGCCAGTGCGCGTAGTGTGCCTGCACACTACCCTTTTGTAACTGGAATACAAACTGAGCGATATGAGTAGTGAACGGGTTGACGCTGAGAGTAAAGTCTCGGGCAATCAAGCGAACATCCCTGCTCGGATCCGTCGTGAGCTTGGGATTAATGATGGCGATCGCCTTCGGTGGCATGTTGAATCGGATGGGAGCGTCAGGATCGAAGTTGTTCAGCAGCGGACGGGGACCTTCGCCAATTTCGATGGATACGATGGGGCTGAAGAAACGGATGTCACATCGGAGCATGATGCTTGGGGAGTTGACGTCGAGTAGATGCCCCGTGCACTCATCGATACATCCGTTCTTTTTGCAGCAGCATATCGCCGGGACAACGCACACGCTGAGGCGCTTCCGATTATCCAAGGTATCGATGAAAACGCTCTGCCAGAAGGTGTCGTCCTCGACTATGTGCTGGCTGAAACGCTGAATGGCCTTACAACGCATGCGGGACATGCTGCGTCAGTTGACCTCTTGAACCGGATTGAAGAGAATCAACGGTTTCACGTCGAGTTTCTGACTGCGGATGCGTTTGCGACAGCAAAAGCGCTATTTAAACAACATGCACCTTTCTCTTTCGTTGATGCGTGTATTGTAGCCTATATGCAAACTGAAGGGTTGGGGTATCTGTATGCGTTTGACGACGATTTCGACGCTGCAGATGATGTATATCGCCTCGCTACTCCCACGAACCCGTACAGTCCCTGATATCGGAGGTGGATAAATTTTGAATTCACTAATTTAGATACACAATTCTGGGAGTTTATCCGCCCCCGAGGGGTGCGGGGCCACTCACAGGCTCCGCTGAATCCCCATGTCGAAACACCTTCTCGACCGACTGCAGTACACGAATCGCTCACTGAAACGCGCCCAGTACGAGGCCTTCGAATTCTCACTCACCGATCGCGGCGTCCTCGTCAGAAACGGCAGTTACGCAGACTCCGAGAATCACGAGTACCTCGTCACTATCACGAACGGCATCCCAGTCGACTGTACCTGTCCCGCTAATGCCCGCTTCGAGGGTGCGTGCAAGCATCGACTCGCCGTCGCGATTCGCGCTCCCATCTTGCAGGCAGCTCAGAAGGTCGAGCGTATCATGGCCGATGGTGGGGCTGTCGAACCTACATCGAGCGCAGAACCAGTTGAGTGCGAAGCGTGCCTACGTGATTTCCCCTGCTGGGAGTGCTATCGGAGTGGGAAGAAAGAACTACCCGACTAGCCTGCCGCTTGGCTCACATCTCCACCAGCTTGTATCCGGCTCCACAGCGCGGTCGAATTAGTCAACTTTCACTATGTACACCGAACATTTATATAATATTTACACACATTTCAATTTATCATCGCGTGTGCCCCTCTCACCTACCGTCTCCTCTCGGGGGACGACGTCCGCCAACGTGCACGCAATGCGTTAACCCATGTGCGAAACCTGTGTTTCAACCATCGACCTACTTCCAGCGGTCACCGTCCATATTGGATACGATGATACGCTGACAGATGAGCTCGACAAACTCCTCGACGGCGATATCGTCATCGAATCGGATACGAATTACCGCTTGTCGCAAGCCGAGTGGTTCAAACTCTGGGATACGCTCTCTCGGAGACTCCCCGATGAACACGCGATGGGGAAAGACCCCACCCAGACGATGGAGTGTGCCTACTGCAAGCGGTCACTCGTTCCCATCCCTGCGATTGACGCTGAGTGCATGGTGTGTGGGAAATCAAAAGTCGAAACCGCCCGTCGAATCGCAGACGGCGAACACCCCATTGACCGGGACGACTACGAGGAGGAGCTGGCTGACGACCCAGAAGACCCAATCGTGTTAGCCCTCAGAGCGGGGTTGATCTGTCCCGAGGGCCACTGGGTGTGTACGGACTGTTTGGTGAACCGACGAGCGATGCTCCAGCTGCAGTAATTTGCGTTCCTGTGATGGGGGAAAATTCTCAGCCATTTCCTTCTTCGATAGGGAGGATTCAGAGTTGGCTGGAGTGAGAGTACATTTCGTCTGTTCTATGAGTAGAGTGGTGTACGCAACGAAGCTTCCTCGGTGTCGTCACCTTGAATATTCTTGCTGGAATTTATAAAGTTCAAAGAGAACGTTCAGGTAATGACCGACAATCAGCCACACGTCGCCGTGACAGGTGCGGCCGGATATATTGGAAGCCGTGTGGTGTCCGACTTACAGAACGCCCATCCAGAGTGGGAGGTGACGGCGCTCGATAACTTCTACCAGGGGCAGGTTTCGCAGATTGGAGACGTTCACGTCGAGCACGTCGATATTCGAAATCGAGCTCGGCTTGCGGAGGCGCTTTCAGGTGCGGATATCGTGATGCATCTCGCGGCGATTTCAGGAGTGAAAGACTGCGACGAGAATCCCGATCTTGCCTTCGAGGTGAACGTCCAGGGGACGAACAACGTCGCGTGGTTCTGTAAGAAGACCGGCGCGGCACTCGTCTTCCCGTTCAGCATGGCCGTCCTCGGCGACCCACAGGAGTTCCCCGTTACCGTTTCCCATCCACGGGATCCGATGAATCTGTACGGCGAAACCAAACTCCTGAACGAGCGACTAATCGAGACGATGGCTGAAGATGCGTTCCCTGCACACCTGTTCTTGAAATCGAATCTCTACGGGGAACACGAAATCGATGGGACGACAGTCTCGAAGCCAACCGTGATTAACATCTTCGTCGAGAAGGCGCTTGCTGGTGAAGCGCTGACCGTTCATAAGCCCGGCACGCAGGCGCGAAACTTCGTGCACGTGAAGGACGTGGCAAAGGCGTATGTGTTGAGTGCGGAGAAGCTGTTAGAGGAACTTGAGAGCGAAGGGACCGGCGTCTCGAAGTTTGAACTCGCTGGTAAGGAAGATCCCTCTGTCGCTGACGTTGCGTCGCTCGTCAAACAACATGCGACAGCTATTCTCGGGGAGGAACCTCCTCGTCGCCTGCTCGAAAATCCGCGAACTGAGACGCTGGTGGACCGCTTCGACGTCGACACATCCCGAACAACCGCGGAGCTCGACTGGCAACCGCACTATTCAGTCGAGGATGCAATCCGAGACGGACTTTCCCGAAACGACGGTCACGAGATACGGACGTCTCTGTAGGTCGAATTTAGTCGCCAGTGTAGTTTCCAAAAAATGGGGTGTCAGTCAGAGGGACACGGCATCGCAATGCCAGCCAGGGTCGTGGCCAGTGTCGGCGATGAGGTCAGCTCGACACGCCGGACAGTAGTCGGGTGTGGCGGCTTCGGCTCGGGGAACGTACACGCCGCCGTCGCATTCTACGCACGCATCTGCAACGATGACCACACAGTCCGCACAGAGGTTGAAATCGTCTACGGTGAGGTCACGGAGGGGTTCGAGTTGTTTGTCCAAGTAGTACTCGTCGATGACCGACTGACAACTGTGGCACGGTTTCATAACGATACGTGTTGGCCCATGTGACCATGGCACAAATAGTTATTCCCTGTAAGTATGTCGAATCCAGTGGTGGTGGGTGATTCCCTTTTTTTCTGAATTCGAATCTTCACGAACTATACGATATTTTCAGCACGCCGGCTTTGAGATCCAAATACATTTTTTGTACTATTCACTTATCACTTAACGTCAAAAACGACGCTGACCATCTCTATTGGCTATCGAATTGTTTTAATTAGTACCCCGAATAGTTGCATGAGATACCGTGGCTCAATCTCACCACACTCGTCCTCTCCGTATCGTAGTGGTGATGCCTTCATTTTCAACGAAACTTTCAGGGCAACATGCAAGAATGAATGATATTCTTCGCTATGCCCGACACACTGATATCGATATTACATTTGAGGTCGTCCCACTGTTGTGGAACGATGGGCCAGCCAAGGTTTCTACACAATCTATTCACTACCGTGGCGGGAGTCGATTCTCTCGTGTAAAAGAAGTGCTTTTACAAATTCGAAAGAAACGACGATCAGCTGACCTCGTCCACATTGTTGACCTTCCACCATGGGTTGGACTTCTTTTTTCGCTCGCTGCTATCGATAAACCCATTCTTTTTGGACCAAACATAGCTGGACGGATGTTTCCAGAGGCACTTCTTGACAATCAAACACTTTCGGTTATCGAAGAGGAAAAAGCCCCACTGCTCCGCCAATGGCGATTGTATGGAGAGCGCGTGGAACGGACAAAGCTATCACTCCTTTCGTCACCGCTTTTCCAATCACAAGGATATCTCTGCTTTAGTGAGTTCATGCGGACAATTCTTGTCGAAAGAGGTCTTGATGCGGACCAAATCCATCCACTTCGCTCTGGTGTCCCTACAGATATCTTCTACCCAACCGACCAGACTGCGGATACTGCTGAGATGCCCTTCGAGTTATTGTTCGTTGGAAAGCCAACGAAACGGAAGGGATTACAGGTACTATTTAAGGCCATTTCAACACTCTCCGATGAAGGGTTTGCTGTCCGTGTCCGAATTCTTGGATCGACAGCTCCTCCAGAAAATATTACAGTCCCTCGAAGCATCCGTGAACAGATTACGTTTGCAGGTCGCGTTGAACGCAGTGCGCTTGCAGAGGAGTATCGACGCGCGGATGCGTACGTCATTCCTAGCTATTATGAACTCGAAAGTACGTCGATGATAGAAGCCCTGGCCTGTGGAACCCCGTGTGTCGCTACAGATGATGCGTCATTCCGTGAAATTGGAACCGACGCGTCTTGTCTTTTCTTTGAAAAGGGCAACGCCATATCGCTCGCTCAGGCTATCGAATCACTCTACGATGATTACGCTTCCTACCGCACTGGCGCAGTAACAAAGGCGGATAAGTACGACATCAAATACACATTCGATGACCTCATTTCGGTCTATCGGTCTGTTCTATGAGCACGCTCGACTCGATTTATGAGAAACTCATTGCCGGAGGGCTTTTGCTCTCAATCTCGGCTATCCTTGCCCAAGCACTCGGGTTCGTACACAACATTGTCTTCGCACAGGTACTCTCCGCTACTGCATTCGGTCAACTAACCATTGCACTCACAATCGTATCGGTGTTGGGAACAATTCTCCAATTTGGGTTGGGTTCTGCAACACGGCGATATCTTAACGAATATCTTGAAACTAACCAGAGTGAACGTGCATTCGGCACCATCCTCTTTTGTATAACGGTTCCAACACTTCTCGCGCTGATTTTCGGCTTGGGGCTCTATTTCGGTGCTCCGTATGTTAGTATCAATCTGTTTAATGATCCAGAACTCGAACCAGTTATCCGTGCAGGTGCACTTTTATTGCTCTCCAAGCCAATCCTTGACATTCTCGCAAGTAGCTTCCAAGGTTACGAACGGTTTGGCACATCGGTAATCGTTGGTGCGCTCGGCCAAAATTTCGTAAAGTTCGTCGGTGCGCTTGCTGTCGCAGTTGTTGGACTCTCGGTTTCCGAGGTTTTGAGTGCCATGGCTGGACTTTCAATAGTAATTGCGATTGGGGGGGTCGCTCTCATCTTCTCTGAAATTCAGCCTTCCACGTTCAGATCAGTAGATATTCCAACAGCACGGCTACTCACGTTTTCGTTACCTCTCTTTCTGTCGACGTTCGCGGGTCGTTTGCTCTCCAGTGCTGATTATTTCTTGATTGGCGGGTTACTATCAACCGAAGCTGTGGGACAATATCGACCAGCGTTCCTTATTGCGAGCGTCATCCCGATTGGTTTTCGTGCATTTAACCAAGCGATGTATCCCACGGCTGTCAGCTTACTCAGTAATGACGACCGCAGCGCTTTCGTAAATTTGCTCCAAACAATCATGTTTTGGTCATTTGCGCTTACAATCCCCATTTTTCTGTGGACTGTGCTGTTTGCAACTGAGATCTTGCTCGTTTTCTTTGGCCCAGCCTATCAAACGGGTGCGACGGCGCTTGTGATACTCGCTGTCGCAATGTTAGTTGACGTCATTCTCGGCCCAGTCGGTGCATTACTCGAATTGCTTGAGCACACAAACGTGGTATTAGTCTCGTATATCATTGCAGGGACTGTGAATATTGTGTTAAATCTCCTTCTTATTCCACGGTATCTCATCGTGGGTGCGGCGGTTGCAACTGCGGTCTCTCTGATTTTGCTCAATTCAATCCAGTATTTTGCAGTTCGTTCCCATATCCGCCTTTCTAGAGACTACTCTCGGTGGTTCCGTAGTCTGGGTATCGCAACCTTCCTCGTGACCCCATTTTTGCTGCTGTCGTTACCACCTTTGGTTGCAGTGGTTCTTTCTATCCCCTACTTCTTGGTCACGTTTGCCCTCACCGTGTGGGTTATTCCACTCATGCCCCGAGAAGAACAGCTCCTCTCGACATTTCGCTCAAAAATTATTGCTGTGTTCAAAAACGAGCGTCTCTGACTCGTTTTTCAGTCTAATTCGTGTTGAAAAACCGTTGGTAAATGTGGTATTGACCGTATCTACGTTGTTCCCAGGGTCGATTACGAACACCGATTTGAACGGTGTATTCGTTTCTGAGAACAGTATCGACGTACCTGGGCCATGGTGGCCACGAATGTCTGATTCCTCTTTGCTCACACACTGTGAGTGTTCAATTGTAAGTGATTCTGTGTAGTTCTCGGAGATCAGACCGCTCGACGGAATGACACGCCCTTCGTTCATCTCTGTGCTCGTTAGCATTGCTAACACGTCACAGTCCTTCCGATAGAAGATGCTTCGAGAAACGGACGCTGAAATTTGAGCCGCTTGTTTCTTGTACCAGTCTTTTCCGATGTGCAAAAACAGCCGCCGAGAAAGGCGTTTCCATGCTGGAACTGAGGTGTCCTCTTCGCTATACGAATCTGGCCGTCCTGTCGTTGCAGGCAGTTGCGTAAATCGTCCCGTTCCGAATAATGCAACCGTTTCTGTATCTCGCTCAACTATGGAATCCCATCGAATAGGCGAATACGGTTTTTCGTCAATTACTACGGTCGGAAGGAATGGGAGCGATGCCCAATTCCATGCATCGGCTGGAACACCCGGTAATATGGGGCAGCTCTCGTATGAGAGCGCCAATGGAACCATCCCTGCATAGCGAGGGTCTGGACGCGAGAGCGTATACTTGGTCTGACCAACTGGCGCGAGACCCATACATCCTTCACTTCCAACAATCACCTCGAACGATCTCGGTTTTTTTTCGAACTCTGATTTCTCAGTAGAATTGCGATCTGGCTTTTGGATGCCAACTAGTAACATTGCCGCGTACGCCGCGTATACTGTATCGAAAACATATCCGTCTACTGGCACTCCGGGTGCTCCACAGCGAGCAGGGACTGCATTTGCACTAGTTGGGTTGAACGATTCTCTAAGATATTTTTTGAGTCGCTCCCAGAGCGTCTCCATCCATGGGGGACATTCAACAGTCGAACAAATTGTTGAAATTGAAGCAAGTGCACATGCATACCCGAATAGGGTGTTCTCGCTCCTCCCAAAATAGTGTGCTTCGCCCGTTGGCAAGGTTGCGTTCGAGAGTGCCCAAAGTCCCAGTTTTGTACGAGCTGTCCACTCAGGATTGTATTCACCGAGTCGCGCGGCGAGATACGTCATTTTGCTGTGGTACGTGAGTGGCGTTTCTTTTTCTTCAATTGGAACTCGTGGTTGGTCTTGGAAAATGCCGTCGGCAGATTGCCAGTGTACTGCAAGCTGCGCAAGGGCTTTTCGGTGTATTTGCGCAGAAAGCGTATCTTCTACCATCTCTGCATATTTCATTCGACAGAGGAGTTGGAGCAACAGCCAATTGTTTCCATGCCCGGTTGATAGGCCCGATTCGAACTCTATTTGACTCACAAGTTGCTCGGCCGTGTACGGGATTTTGTATACTCCCGCGCGTACGTCGCTTAGCAACTCTAACAGCGCAAATGAAGTGAACTCTCCATGCCCACGAACATCGCGTGCTCTACTGAGATGTGTGGTAAGCGCTTCAACGCCACAGTCGTGCAGCTCACTATCGCCTCGTTCTGCAGCCACTCGAAGCGCAGCAACGGAGAAACAAGCTTCTGCATAGTGGCTTTTTGGAGCCGGCGTTCCTGTTTTTGGATCACAGACACGCCCATCTGAAACCGCCTCTGCGAGGCGGTCAGTGAGTGCCATTCCAAAGGAAGCGATTGAATTCATCTGACTTTTCTAATGAGATTTTGAAGTGGTGTTGGGACGATAGCCCACGTAATCATTAGAACTGGCAGAAGGCGAGTATAGAACGGCAGGTCAAGTGACGTCGCAGCTTCCCAACGCACGCTGAATGCGGTGAGTAAATATCTGAGTTGCTTCTTGCCGCTCAGTTTGAAAGCGCGCTTGTCGTGTTTCCGTATCGTTCCGAGTACCTCATCTAAAATCTGGACTCGGTAGCCTGCGCTCGCGATTTGAACCCACAATCGGTAGTCAATGCAGGAATCCATCGTTTCATCGTACCCACCGACTCGGTCAGCGACTGCCGCTCGGTACATCACAAGACTATGAGCAAAGGGATTTCGAGCCGGAAGTTCTGCGATAAGTGCCTCGTGTTCTGTCGGTGGTTTCACCATTTCTTCTGTCGGGTGACCCACCTCCCGTTCGTAGCGCCGGAAATACCATGCTCCTACCAAGGCAACTGATGGATTTGTATCCAGCACTGAAACTTGTCGTTCAAGTCGTTGTGACTCTGCTGTGTCATCTGCATCAATGACGGCGATGTACTTTCCCGTTGCTACTGACCGCCCGGTTTCTAACGCTTTTGCACGGCCGCTGTTTGCTTGGATGTGGAGGTTAATCCGTGGATCATCGTAACTTTTCAAGAGTTCGGTTGTGCCATCGGTCGAGCCATCATCGACAATAACGAACTCAAATTCGTCGAACGTTTGTGAGAGGATACTCTCAATGGCTGCTTCGACGTAGGGGAGTCCGTTGTACACTGTAAGTAACACAGAAACACGTGGATTCGAAACGGCTCCAGTATCTTTTTCTCCTGTCATTTGAACGTACCAGAGATTTTCATTGCAATGCGGTCGGTCGAACCAAGTGAGACCGTGTGGACGTACTGCGCTGGTATCCACTTCCCTGCTATATCTGTGCGTTCACGAAGATAGGTGAGGGAGTTTCTGAGTCGTGGGACTTTGTTCATCAGTGAATCAAGCCACGAATTTCGAGTCCATGGCCCACGATACAAGCGAAGAAACCCATCCCCTTCCATCGCGATCGCACGAGCATGTATGACCCATTGTCCCGTTGGCTCATCCCGTGCGTACAATACAGGGGTAAACCCGTTCGGTAACTCCACAGAATCAATTGAAAGTTGAAACTGCTCTCGCTTCCCGTTTACAACCAGCTTTTCTACCGGAAATTGGAGATACCGGTTCTGGCCTTGATGGCTGAATCGTTCACCGGCAAGACTAATCGATTCAACTTCGTTTGCGTCGAATACAAATCGAACGACGAAGTCGCCAAGCGAAAGTGATTTGTCTGTCGTCACTGTAAAACTCCGCTCTACCTTCGTTTCACTGAACTGCTCGTTTTGCTCGATGCAAAGCGATCCAGTTGCTAACGCTGCCTCGTGTCGCGCGTAATATTCTGTCGCTGTGGTTTCTGTCTCTTTGATGTGGTGAGTCGCCGTTGAATTCCCGGTCTCTGGAGACAGCATTGACAGCCAGTCCCCCACCTCAAACGAACCTCTCGGATGGATACTATTCGTTCCAGAATAGCAAATTGTCCCAACCGAACTGACCTCCCAACTGTGCACTGCTATCATGATATTCACTCACTACATATCAACTAACCTGTTCAACTACTCTAATCAAAACAGTAATCTCGCTCAATCCCAATTCCGACGATACGTTCAAAATATACTGTGCTATGACCTCCCCTCAAACTGCTTCAATTGCTTTCGTTCACAACACCGTCATGCAGTATCGCCTTCCTTTCTTTCAGGACGTCTCTGAAAAGTATGAGGCCACATTTCTCTTCCCAAAATCAGGGCAAGCCGAACCAGTTGAAGGCGTAAACCACCAATTGTTTCCTACGCGATTCGGCATCGCGTTTTCACTGCTATTCCACCTCTTACGGACTGACTACGACGTCATTGTAAACGGTGAGATGGGTGGGATGACTGGCCTTTTCCAAACCGCCTCTATCTTTCTCATTGCCCGTCTTCGTGGTATCCCACATGTAATGTGGACTGAACGCTACCAACCTCCCACTATAAATCTCAGATTCCGATTTCTCGTATTGCTGTATCGGGTTGTCCTACCTTATTCTGCAGCCTGTCTCGTTCCCGGCGTTCGTCACAAAGAATTTGCTGTTTGGTGTGGCGCTGATGACGACCGTGTCATCTGGATGCCAACAGTGAGCCAGCTTTCGGATAATCCATCTGCATTTCAGAGAGCCACCGCTCCAGACACAGGTGACGATTCTGCGCAGACAATTTTATTCGTTGGCCGATTAGAGCGGGTGAAAGGCGTTGAATATTTGGTGCGTGCAGTGGCACAATTACAACAATCCCATACCATTTCGCTCCGAATCGGTGGTACCGGAAGCGACGAACAACGGCTCCGAGAACTCGTCGCAACCTGTAACGTCGATAACGTCTCGTTTGAGGGATGGCTTTCACAAGAAGACCTTCCCTCCTACTACAAACAAGCGGACGTGCTTGTTCTCCCCTCGGTAACGCTCGACTCCTCCTTCTCGGGTGGGAGTATGGGCGACGCATTTGGATTAGTCTGTCTTGAGGCAGCGGCTTTCGGAACACCCGTCATCGTTTCTGATGCCGTTGGTGCGGCCCACGAAGTGGTCATCGACGGTGAGAATGGGTATATCGTTGAACAACGTAACTCGACTCAATTGGCAAGCGCACTCGACCGCATATTGTCTGATAGTGAAATGGCGTACACTATGAGTGAACGGTCTGCTGAAATCGCGAGTGGATTTACGTATCAAGCGATGGAAACTGGATTCAATTCAGCAATTCAACTCGCAATCACGAAGTGAGATGTACCGATTTCATAACTGTATTTACGCTCCATGACAAGCCCACAACAATGGATTCAGTGCTTCTTTTCACACCCATTTACCCTCCTTATCGCGGCGGCGGCCCGAATTACTATTCTTCGTTGATTAACGACCTTTCTGAAGATATCGAGATCGTCGTTCTCACTGCAACTCATCCTGAGAAGCCGCTTCGGACTACTGAATCTGGGGCCATAGTGTACAGAGCTCTCCCTCGAGTTCGTTTCTTTCCCCGGGTAGTCCGTGCACTTTATGAACCGCTTTTTGCCTTCATCCTCACTTTGCTACTCATCTTCTATCATCGAATTGACCTCGTTCATTCCCATTCAACGTCAATTTTCGCTGTTGGGGTCGGATTTGCAACGGCGACGACTAGCCGACCGATAGTGTATGATTGCCGTGATGAAGAGTTCCCACGGTTTCTCGTCCGTATTGGGAGGACTCCGGTGTGGTTTAGCTGTGCCCAGAACATCGAAGACCGGCTAGTTTCTGCCGGGATTCCACGACCCCGTATTATTCACACGCCAGTCGTTAATCCACCGCTTGTTTCTGTCACCCAACATAACCCTACAACCTGTGCTGAGCATTCTCTCGTTTTTGTGGGTGCGCTTCGCAAAGAAAAAGGAGTTTTCCTCACTATTGACGCCTTCGCAGAGCACATTGAACGCTTCCCAAGTGCACGACTGCGAATTGTTGGTGCAGGTCCCGAACGAGATGCAATCGAAGACCGTCTTCGCCGCCTTGCACTCACAGAACACGTCACGTTGACTGGAGAAGTAAACCATCCAGAGGCGGTCAATCACATCGCAAACGCAGATGTGTTACTCCTCCCGTCTGCGAGTGAGGGAATGCCACGAGTAGTCATTGAAGCGATGTCCGTTGGAACACCGGTTCTCGCGACGAGGGTCGGTGCTATCGATGAAATTCTTTCTCACGGGGTGAACGGTTTATTTATTGATGATTCTACCACGTCACTTCTTGATGCACTGAATCGTGTGTTTTCAGACGAAGTGTTACTAGAAACCATTACAACTGGGGCTGAAGAGACGACGAGTGATGTAGAGTGGGGCGATGTAGTTGCCAGTGTTCAAGAGGGCTACGACAGAGCGCTAACGGATCCCAAAAAATGAACCACACGAAAAACTCTCATTTGAGTGGACTGCTGGTCGCCACTTGTCTCACAGTCGCATTGCTCTCTCAGTACCTTCCAATATACTATGAGGGTGTTATCAATCTAACTCCAGAACGCGTTGCAATGGTTATTGTTGGCGTGATCGGCGGTTTCAGTGTCCTCAAGACAGATACCGTGCGATTAACGAGAGCGAACCTCGCTTTCTTGGCGCTATATGTATTTCTTTTCAGTAGTCTCACATGGTCTCAGTATCCCTTGGCCACGCTCAATCGTGTATTCGACCTGACGTTCTCGCTCCTCTTTTACTTCGGTCTCGTGGGTTATTGGCAATCTCGCCCCTTTGATATCGAACGTTGGTGGGGTCTTCTCATCTGGATTGGACTCGCCTCATTGTCCGCTACTACTCTTTATTTCGTTTCTCCTCCTGTCGAAGACATTGTTCGAACTACGAGTAACGGCATTGCTCGACATCTTGTCGTTTTCTTCCCACTTTTTTTGGGTATGATCGAACTTTCACAGAAGCGTTCAGCTACCTTCTTCTTTGCTGCAGTCTCGCTTCTTTCAGTGGGATTTCTCTTTCAAACCGATTCCCGAAGCGCGCTAATCACACTGGTACCTCTGAGCATTGGTTTGACACTTCTCTATGCATACGCTCGCGAGTACGATTTAACAACCAGTGTGGTTGTGCTGGGAATCTGTTCTCTCTTTGGTGCAGTAGTGGTGGTTGTTGGACTTCTCTTTGGGGTGGGTGTTTTCACCAGCATCTTCTCAACAATACCACTCTCCCTATCGAACGTCTCTGGGAGCGTTATTGGACACGACCGGTTCGCAATGTATTCTCTCGTGTATGAACTTCTCCCAGAATATTGGCTCACTGGTGTTGGATACGGTGCGTTCCAGCCGATGATGGCAACCGTGCACAGGAAGGGATTCGTCATTCACAACGTCTTCCTTCGAATCTGGTTAGGGGGCGGGATTCTCTCTCTTGGTATCTTCCTTTACGTGGTGGTTCAACCACTTCGTTCATTCATTGGACGCGCCACAATTCTTCGTGGAGATTCACGCTCGGTTTCAGTTATCTATCTTGCACTCGGCGTTTCCTTCGCGGGAATACTGTTAATGGGCTTATTCAACCCTATCTTGACAAACCCACTATTTATCGTACTACTTGCTCTCGGAACGACTGCGCTTGAGGAACCGACGCAATAATCACACGATGAACAACATTACCGTTGAGGAGTGCTGAACGGAATAGTGTGAAAATAGCTCAGGTCAATAAACTATACTTCCCAGCTGTTGGCGGTATCGAACAAGTGGTTCGAGACATCGCTGAAGGGGTCATCGAATATGGGCACGAATCAGACGTGTTGTGTTCTGTCCCACGTGGTGTTGGACGTTCTGAGACGCTCTCTGATGTCCGCGTTACGCGTGCTTCAAGTCTTGGTACCTCCTTGTCCGTTCCCCTTGCGCCAACGTTTCCCTATCATCTGAGGCAGGCCCACAATAGCCACGACGTAGTTCATTACCACCTCCCAAACCCACTCGCTGTAGCATCAGATTTCTTCGTAGGGAACAGTCGTGCGCCGACGGTTGTCACCTACCACAGTGATATCGTTCGGCAGGCTCGTAGCTTACAGTTTTACCGGCCTCTCTTACACGAGTTCCTCTCGAAAGCCGAACGTATTATCGTCACTTCACCGCCTTTGCTCCAAAACTCGCGTGAGCTTCAAAATCACAAATCGAAGTGTACCGTCATCCCACTTTCAATAAATATAGATGACTATCCGTCGCCTACACCGGTAAATTTCACTCTATCTGAGCGACCGACGCTGCTCTTCGTCGGCCGATTGAATTACTATAAGGGAGTTGAAGTATTGATTGAGGCGGTGAGGCCACTAAATGTAGAGTTACTCATTGTTGGTGATGGCCCACGACGCGACTCCCTCGAAGAACTAGCTCAATCAACGAACACAAACGCGCATATTCGCTTTTATGGCTATGTTTCGGACGATGAACTCGGCGAATATTATAAAAATTCAGATATTTTTGTCTTTCCGTCAATCGAACCCTCTGAGGCCTTCGGTATCGTGCAACTGGAGGCGATGGCCCACGGTTTGCCAGTGATAAACACCGCGTTGCCAACTGGTGTTCCATGGGTTAGTCCCCATGGTAAAACCGGACTTACTGTCCCTCCTGGTGAGGTAGAACCGCTTCGCCAAGCAATCTCGCAGTTAACCTCAAACGTCGATTATCAGGCTGAGCTTGGACAGAAAGCACGAGAACGCGTTGAGAAACACTTTGATAAGAAACAGATGATCGAATCGACTCTCAATGTGTACCGCTCATTGTATTAACTGCACTTTACCTAGCTAACGTATAACTGAGAGCTAGAATAGATTTTTGAACACGCTATAGAGTTGCCGGACAACGATTTTTAGGTCGAATGAAAATGATTGCTTTTGGATATATTCGACATCGTATTGGAGTTTTTCTTTCGGATTGAGTCCCGTTGCACCACTGATTTGTGCGAGACCAGTTAACCCCGGTTTCACAAACCAACGCGAGTTCCAGTGTCGTGTCGCAACCTCCATTTCACCATCCAACTCTGGACGCTCTGGGCGTGGCCCAACCACGCTCATCTCACCTTTCAAGATTGGCCACAGCTGGGGAATTTCGTCGAGATGAGTTCTTCTAAGTATCTGTCCAACTCTCGTAACTCGCGTATCGACTCTGCCAGCATCTTCGTTACTAATGGTCACCCCAGACTCTTTCTCTGCGTCTACGACCATACTCCTAAATTTGTAAATTTTGAATGTCTCGCCACGCTCAGCGGTCCGTTGTTGACTGTAGAATATTGGCCCTTTGCTGTCCCATTTTATTACGAGTGCGATGAACAGCATTACCGGTGAGAGCACAATTAGCCCGAGGAGTGAAAAGGCGATATCGAATGTTCGCTTGACCATATAATCTTGCCAATCCCACGGTTCAATATCGACATTTCTAATAATTTCGTGGCTCGTATTATGGGTTAACACGCCGTCTGCGTGGCGTTTGTGTATTTTCGCTTGTACGCCGTTTTCATAACACGTATCCAACGTCCCGAAGAACTCTGCCCGGTCCGTACTCGAAAACGCCAACAAGACGGTGTCCACGTCGTACTCGACGAGAATACTCTCCAACCGAGACAACCCACCCAGACACGGCAATTCCTCGAAGTTCACGCCGCCGTCGGCCATCGCCGTGCCCGGCGTCACCGACTGTTTGCGTGCGTGTTCCATGCCGCGGTCGGGCATCGGCGGGGCAACGTACCCGAGCACCGGCAGCTCCGTCTCGTCTAACAGCTCTATCATGCCGCGGAGGTCGTCCCCAACCAGAATCGCCCGCTCCCCGACGTCTGGAGATTTGCGAATGCCGACGAACCACGCGGGGAGCAGGCCGAACAAGAGGCCAACCACTAACAACAGCGTCGTCCGCGGGAGGCGATACGTATAGTCGAAGTAGCCAATCGCGGCGAGGGCGAGTCCCGCAATCAGGACGCGTTTGTGGGTGACGGCAATCACGTCGAGGATGCGCCGTGGCTGGGGTTTGAACAGTGGAAACATCACACCAATCACGACGAGAACCGCAGTCAGAACTGCCAACACGAGCGACCCACCGGTAAGCGTCGTCGCGGGCAGCCGCTCTAAAACAGGGAGCATCGTGAACAACTGCTGAGCAATCGGATGATTGGCCACTTGGACGGCCAAAACCGTTAACAGCAGCGTGCCCGCGACGCTCGCAGTGCGATACGCCCACCCTGATACCATTGTCAACTAAACTGCACTCATACGGCATAAATTCTCTGCAAATGATGTGACCGGTCAGGGGGTTCTAATTTTCAATGTATTCTACTAATTGATTCAGACGCCTCCCATCACGAAATGTTATCCTCGCGTGAGCCGTCCCGTGTTTTCGTGCGGCATTTTTCGCATGCTGTCCCGTGCTACCAATCTCACTTGCTGAGACTCAGCTGCCTGCTTTATCCAACGTATCATCGTCTATTCACCTGATGACAATTGACGACCTGGGGGAGTATGGGGTAGTTCAAATGGACGACGACGAGGTGGCGCGATTCCTCGCAAGCCAGCACGTGGGCGTGCTCTCGCTTCCAACCGAGGGCGCGCCGAGTATGCGCCCGCTGTCGTTCTGGTTCGACGGCGAGCGCGGGCTCTACTTCCTCTACGTTGGCGGTGAGACCGGACGTAAAGCACTGTTGAGCGACGCGGCCGACACCGCACGCTTCCTCGTGTATCGTGCAGAGGCGATGTTCAACTGGCGGAGCGTTCTCCTCACGGGCAGCATCAATCGGGTCGAGGACACCGACGACCGCGCACTCGACGAACTCCTGGCCGTCCCACAGCGTCCCGACTTGTTCAAGGAGGTTATCGACGCAGAGGAGACAGTGCTCTATCGCTTCGATATCACGGAGTCAACGGGCATCAAGCACCTCGGGCTTCCAGCAGGGTTCGAAACGGCCGACTAAATTCACTGGTCACGAACCTGTCGGGGATGACTCCAGCAGCTGGCTATGGGAGGGCGTCAGTACACTCGCTGAGTTCCGATTCGGTTTGCCATTCACACACCCGTTCTGTTCGTTGCATGCGCTCGATGTAATCCGCGATCATTCCCGAAAACTTGGCGAACTCTTCGTCACGCGTATCGTACGTTCGTTTCAGGATATGGGTCTTCTCGCGGAACGGTGCGTGGTCGATTTGGCCAGCTTCCCAGTGGTGGCCGCCGTGGCTGTCTTCGAGGACAGGAACGATGTGCGTCGCCCGTGTCGCACATATCTTGAACTTAATCGTCCAGAACTCCCACGCTTCGGGAATGTCTTTCATCAGGAACGCGGCTGCACTCGGACGGCGGTTGAGCCGAGTCGTGACGTCCATCAGGCGGCGTTCTTGGGGACCGCCATCGTACTTCCCCAGGACAAAATACGAATTCGTTGCGTGGACGAGTTGGTACAGCGTGTCACCGTTCACCGCCCGTTTGAGTCGGTCGTACTCAGCAGGCGTGAGCGACTCCTGTTCGGTCGCGTGTTTGGTGTCATCGACGAGCTGAGAGAAGGCGTCGTCCATTGATTTCATCTATACAGTACCGGTATAAAGGTGTGATTGGAGTGGTCATCACGACGGTAACCATCACAGTCACAACCATTTTGGTTCCAACCATACCGGTCACAACCACTATAGTTATGCAGGCGGAGAACCTACCCGTAGCTAATGGCCCACAGTAGCAAGTCGGTTGACTCGGATGGGTTCGACACGTGGACGGCGCTCAAACTCATCACGCAGGACACGCGCGCCAACCTCATCGCCGACATCGTTGGTCACCCAAAAGGGATGCCGAGCGTTCCCGAACTCGATTACACCAACCCGAGCATCGGCCGGAGCGCCATCGACGGCCACCTCCGCAAACTCATCGAGGCGGGTGTTATCGAGGCGGTCGAACTCCCTGCCGGTGAACGCAGTCGTGACCTCCCGTACAAGTTCTACCGAATCACGCCGGAAGCTCGGGAACTGTTCGACCGCAACAACCTCTTTGCGGAATCAGTCTGGCGAGAAACCTACGCGAAGGTGGAAAAGACGCCTGAAATCCTCGAAATGCAGTCGATGCCTCGCCCCGCAGTTGGGGAGGACGCATAGGGTTCTCACACCTACTCCAGAAAGTCTGTGAGTCGCTCTACGCACAACTCGGGCTTTTCTTGGGGGAGCCAGTGGGCGCACTCGGCTATCACGGTACACTCTGCATTCGCCAACTGCCGAGCCGCACGTTCGCTCCACGCCGCGGGAAACACCTCGTCTGCCGCGCCGTGCAGCAAGAGCGTCGGCGTGTCTACTTCGTCCAGCCGGTCGGTGTACACGGTTCTGTACCCAGAGGGAGTAACCTCGTGTTTGCGCCAGCTTCGAAACGCCGTCGCCACGCCGGGTCGCTGTAACTGTTCGTAGAAGTCGTCCACCACCTGCTCGCTCACCGTGTCGAGATCGTAGACAATCGACCCAAGACTCGCCCGCGCGAGCTTTCGACTGCGTTTCAACAGCCCAATCGAGAGCCGGTTGAACTGCGGGATTTGCGCGAGGACGTACGAGAGGCGGCCGTTTGGCAACTCGTTCCCGAGGCCGTAGCTGTCGATGAGACAGAGCCGAGAGACGCGGTCTGGTGCTCGTAGGGTGAATCCCAACACGATGCCCCCACCGAGCGAGATACCCACGAGATTCGTCTCGTCGAGGCCGACTGCATCGAGGAAGCCATCGAGCATGTCGATGTGGCGGTCGGTCGTGTACGGGCCGTCAGGGATGTCGCTTTGCCCGTAGCCAAGCAAATCGAGGGCGTACACCTGAAACTGTTCTGCGAGCGGTTCGATGACGGCTCCCCACGAGAGGTGTGCGGCGTCGATGATGCCACCGTGGAGCAAGACAACGGGCGGGCCACTCGCCCCCGCTCGCAGGTAGTGGAGTCGGTGGCCATCGACAGTCGCGTAGTGGTTTTGCGGGTCACTCATTCAGAGAGACTTGTTTCTCCACTGTCAAAGAGACTCGCCAAGACTACACCTCTCCCGACAGTTGCGAACGATTACCACTCTGTGAATCGTACTAGCTGCTAGTGCCTGCTCAGGCGCAGGCAAACGGGGTGCGGTGAGTGGTGATGAACTCTTCAGGTGCCTTTGAGACGGTAGTATCGCCGGATGGAACGCAGATTGCATACGAACGAATGGGACGTGGTCCTCCACTCGTCCTCGTTCACGGGACGAGTGCGGATCACACGAGTTGGCGCGCGATTAGTCCCTTGCTTGCAGACCACGTCACGCTGTACGCGATGATTCGCCGGGGGCGCGGGGAGAGCGGCGATGCAGCCGAGTACGCCCTTGAACGGGAGGCAGAAGACGTTGTGGCGCTCGTCGAAGCCATCGACCAACCGGTGGTGTTGTTCGGCCACTCGTTCGGCGGACTCTGTGCGCTGGAAGCGGCCGTGCAAACGAACACGCTCTGCGGGCTCATCCTCTACGAACCGGCGATTCCGATGCGCGGCCATCTCTATGACGACGAGGTGCTCGCCGAGATGCAGTCGCTTCTCACTGGCGGAGCAAACGAACAGATGCTCCACTTGTTCTTGCGGGAGATCGCGGAGCTCTCGGGTGACCAAATTGACGCGCTGTGCGCCTCTCCCGCCTGGCCGTCTCGCGTGAAGGCTGCCCACACAGTGCTCCGCGAGGCGTACGCAGAAGAGGCGTATGTGTTCGACCCACGCCGATTCGCTGCGGTGACGACGCCAACCATCTTGCTGGCGGGGGGCAACAGTCCATCTTCTTTCCGTGACGCGACGGCGGCGGTGGCTGACGCGCTCCCCAACAGTCGAATCGTCACGTTGGACGGCCAGGAACACGTCGCCTACTACACAAACCCGGAACTGTTTGTAGAGACAGTGCTGGGTTTCATCGAGCAGGTTGCGTAACGAGGTGGAGCACTATTTGAACCAACTCCAACGCTCGAAATCACCACGTTACAACGCAAACCGATTCGCGTGCGTGAGCGACGTCCACCCCAAAATCCGACGGTCGAACACTGGCCTGCCCACCGCATTGACCGCATCGAGGTAGGCATCATCGCTCCATTGCGAGTAGGCGAGTTCGTACACCGATGCACCCTCCTCTTGTTCGTCTTTGGTATAGCCGTTATCCCCAATGCCCCACTCCCAGCCGTCACTGCTTGCGACGTATCTCGCGTAGTAGGTGAACGCCCGCTTGAGGGCGCTCGTTTCTGGAACATCCGCTGTCCGATAGTCATAGAGATCTTCGTCGTAGTGGCGCGCGATTTCGGCGGTCATGGTGAGCGCTTTCAGGCCGTACATCGAGTACTGCAGGCCGTCTTCGCGCTGGCGTTCGTATTCGAGCAGTCCGTCTTCGGTAATTTGGTCGAGTGCGCCACTTCGCCAGTCGTCGAACGCCGTGTCGAGCGCGTCTCTGTCGTCCAGATACGCGGCAGCGGTCGCACGGGAGAAAATCCACCACGCGAAGATGTTGTTCTTGACCACGCCAGTATAGCGGTTCTGCTCGCGCCCGGCTTCGAGGTCTTGGCGGAACGCCTCGACCCACGCTCTGAAAGCTGCCTCGCCGCCGTGGGTCTCTGCCCACGCTTCGTGACCCGAGAGGAACGACGCGCCATAAATCATCGTGGGGATGGTGATGTAAATCTCGATCGAGAAGTACGCCTCCCCGTGATTTCGTCCGGAGGGGTACATCGCCGTCTCGGGGTCGAGACACCAGTGGTCGAGCAGCGAGATGGCCTTCTGTGCGTAGCGGTCGTCGCCGGTGAACGCATACGCCATCCCGAGGTCGCGGATGGCGTGGCTCATCTGGAGGGCGTTCGAGTAGTCGGTGCGGTCTGCGTCGGTCGCAAACCGGTTTGCCGCCACGCCGTCAGGCGCGCCATTCGTCACGACACTCGTCGGCCTCGTCCCGAGTGCCCGGTTCGCACTCCGTCTGAGTGCGAGAAAGCCGCTGTACCATGGGTCTTCGCGCGCCGCAACCTTCCGCTGAATCGCCGTGAGTTCGTCTTCGTCGAGAAAGCCCGCATAGGTGACGTACGCTGGCTCAGTGGGCGTGATTGTCGTCGTCGGCTCAAGGTCGTCTCCCGTTTGTGTTGTCGTCGGCTGTTCGGTTGGTTGCTGGACACAGCCCGCGAGCGCGACGCCCGCCCCGAGTGCGGCTGCGAGGAAAGAACGCCGGTACAGCCCTCGCGGTGTTTCATCGTCACTCCGTAACCCGTCTCCCCCATCGCGCTCATCCGCAGTTTCCACGTGAGACACCCCATACCCCTGCAGAACTCGGTACACACCGTCTGCAACGGTGAATTGTATGCAAATAGGGGGGCCACAGATTTAGCAATGCACCTTCTCACTCAATGATAGCACGACACACGGAACCAGTAGAAAACGTCCAATTCGGACAAACGGCGAACCAGCTTTCCCGCCGAATCTGCCGAGTTATTCTTCTTTGTTCTCCGCCGCTGCGCGCCGCTCGCTGAGTTTCTCCCAGATTTCGACACAGCCGGCTCCCGCTTCGATATCGGCGAGGTGTGCTCGGTCGTCAGTTTGGCAGTCAGTCATGTTACTCACAATCTTAGTAACGACTGTCTCGGCTGATAGCATAAACGTTTCTCAAACCCGAACCGCTGTTATCCCTGCATCTCGTGCGTACGACTACATGACCGACGACGACACGCGGCGCTTGCTCGAACGGCTCAATCTCAAGGAGTATGAGATGCAGTCGCTCGAACATCTGCTGTCGCTCGGGCGCACCACAGCGCCAAATCTCGCTGAGGCGACGGGCATCCCCCGGGCACGCATCTACAGCGTCCTCGATGGCCTCGGTGACCGTGGGTTCATCAAAATCATTCCCGGGCGACCAAAGCAGTACCAACCAAAAGCACCCGCTGAAATCCTCGCCCGTGCGGAGGAAAACGAGCGCCAGCAGTTCGAGTCGTATCGTGCCTCGCTCGACGACATCCGCGAGGAGTTTCTCGAAACCTTCGAGCCACGCTACAAACGCGCGAGCGAGGACATCCGCCCGACCGAAGAGCTGTTCTGGGCGGTCGACGTGGGCGACCCGAGTGAGACAGAAACCCGCCAGTTGTACCACGATGCAACAGACACCGTGTCCGTCCTCACCAAGAGCTTCGAGTACCTGCCGAGCATCGAACCCGCCCTCGTGCGAGCCCTCGACCGCGGCGTCACACTCCAAGTGCTGTTCCTCCATCCCGACCACCTCACCGAGCAAAACCGCGACATCCAACAGGCACGGGTTGACACGCTCGAAACGGCGTATCCAGACGTTTCGATTCGCTATAGCGAAGAAAAGCTGCCGTGGCGCGGCACGTTCATCGACCCGAGTATGGCCTACGATTCGGGTCGCGCCATCTTACTCGTCGAAGAGCTTAACGTCCCCCTCCACATGCGGCAGGCAGCTGTCACGGAAAACGGCTCGTTCGTCGCGGGGCTGAAGCGCTATTTCGACCTCATCTGGAACTACGAAAGCGTCAATGACGTTGGCCACTCCCGGTAAGAATAGCACGTGTGTCCCTACTGCCCGCCTCAGTCGTCACGGACTCGATTGTACACCGTGTGCCCACAGTTCGAACACTTACGTGGTGCCTTTCGGTAGGCCTTTTTGCAGTTGGCACACTCCCATTTCGCGCCGAGGAGTTTGGTCAGGATGCCCATTGTAACCTGTTATGAGGACGACTCTTATCTCCGTATCGCCGCCAACAGCTTTTTGCTCGTCCGTGTTTTAGGCTAGCCTAAAATGGGCGTGTTTACCTTCCTCTCCGCGCTTCGACCGACTCACCGGCGAGCAGACCTCTCTGTTGCGATGTACTGCTGTGCGTTCGACGTAGAAATTACCCCAGAGACACAATCAGACGCGACGCACACGTCGTAGGCGGTTTTTCTCGCACTCGTTTCACAGACAGACCGCGGTTTCTGAGATTCAACTACGTTGTTAAGACATTCATTCTTAACCTATTTCCAGCAGAATCAAGGGTGTATGTCACTTAAAGGGAACGTCCAAACTGCAGTTACGGACAGCGAGGAGTACACGATTCGGTGGTACAAACCTCGGGATAGAGCGGCGTTTATCGACCTCTATTCGCTCGCATTCGCCAGCCGCGGCGAGGAGTGGTTTCGGTGGAAATACGAGCAAAACCCGTACGCAGAGCGCGTCCCCATCATCGTCGCGGAGAAAGACGGCGAGATTGGCGCGGTTCGGCCCTTCATCCCGCTTTTGCTCCGTGTGGCAGACAACACCGTCCCCGTGATCCAACTGGCCGACCTCGTTGTCCACCCTGACCACCGCAGACAGGGGCTGATGACGACGCTTTCACGCTGGATGAAAACTAACTGCTGGGACGACTACGCCGCGACGTTCACCTACGCGACGCAAGCGGCGCGCGATGGCATTCTCAAGATGCAAGCCGAGCGGTGGACCGACCACGACCTCGGCCCGTTCGTCAAATACGAACGCCTGAACAACGTCGCTGCGTTCGTTGGAGATGACCACTCGCGTTCGGTCCGCCTCGGCGCGACCCTCGCCACGCCCGCCTACCGACTCAAACACCGCATCGGTGACCGCCTCGCCAGCGTCGACCCGACGATTCGCGTCGTTCGCCACGAGTCGGTGCCCGTCTCGTTGCTCGCGAGCCTCTACAAGACGGCCGTGCCAGAAACCGCACACATCCTGCGCGACGAAACGTTCTACAACTGGCGGTTTGCCGAACCGGGACGGGAGTTCGTTACCTACGTTGCGATGCGCGACGCGCTGCCGATCGCTGCCATCGTCGTCGGCACCGACCACCTCACCGAGTCGCCCTCGACCGCACAGCTCGTCGAGGTGTTGCCACTCGCCGGTAGCGAGGCGCGGGTCCCCGAGTTCTCCGCACTCGTTTCACACATCACGCGCGACTATGGCACGGTTGACCACCTCTGTGCGACGAACGGGACACTCTCTCGGAACGTGCTCTCAGCCCACGGCTTTTCGCCAACCGATTCCTTCCCGCTCTCGAAGCTCGCCACTCCTTCGTACCTGCTCGTTTGCCCGCTCGGCGGCTCGGCAGACGACGCCGTAGTTACTGAGGGCCTGACACGACACAACGGCTGGAACACGACCTACTGCGAACGGTTGTTGGGCTGAGGTCTTAGGGAGGCCTCGCTCTCGCGGAAATACGCTCGTTATACAACTAATAACCGCCATTCGCTCAGGGTGTATTCGGATGGAATGATGGGGTCACGGCCTTCTCGTCGCATAATTTTGCCAAACCCACAGTGGGCGTGGGGGCGTTAGTTTTTGGCTTTCCGCTGAAAGTCATGTATATGTGATTACTACTTAAGCAGGATTACACTGTATATGCGGGTGTAATGGGGCACAAAGTTCTCGTCCTTGATGGACAGGGACCAAATTCGCTGGCGTTGTGTCGGACGCTTGGGCAGAAGGGGGTTTCGGTGATTTCGGGTGGCTACACCAAATATCTGCCTGGAATGCTTTCTAAGTATACTGCTGGATCGTATATTCATCCAGACGTTTCAGAAGACGAGAGCGTATTCGTTGACCATCTGTACGAGCATTTAGCCTCGAATGACTACGCGGCGGTGTTCGCCGTAACGGACGTGATGACCACTGTTCTGTCGCGGCACAAAGAGCGGCTTGAATCGACGGGCACGAAAGTGGGGGCAGAAGACTGGGAGACCCACCTCAACGCGAACGACAAAAAGCGGTTGTTCGAGTTGGCAGACGGGTTGCCAATCCCGAGCCCGAGGACGTTCTCGCCGCAGTCGCTTGCGGATGTCGCGGAAATCGACAAAGACCGCGATTATACGGTCGTCATCAAACCGCGCCGGACGACGTTCACCACGGACAGTGGCCAGTCGACGACGAATCGGATGTCGGGGGTCAACTACGTCGGCCCCGAGGAAGACCTCGTCGAACGCTTCGAGGAGATTATCGGCAAGTGGTCGGGACGCCAATTCGAGTACCCA